>JANLYB010000233.1:0-8154 GCA_031365425.1 Hyphomicrobiaceae bacterium | reverse complement strand
CATAGTACAACACCGCTGTCGTTGCGATGAACGATAGGGCGAGCACCGTGAAAACGACGGCGACGACGCCTTGAGCATTTCGCGACATGAGATCCCCAAACGTCGATAGCAATTAACCAGCCCACTTAAGCGGTATGCGCCTTCCGCGGCCCGAAGCGGCGAAGAGCCGCCGGCGCAAGTGCCGTATCCAAGCACTTTTGGCCCTCTTGGGACAAAGCTCTTGTAAGCAAAAAGAAAAAAGGCCGCTGGGGGAGCGGCCTTGAGTTTCAATGGAGTGATCTTGATAGGAACGACCGGTGAGCCGGGTTTGGTCCACTAGCGGGGCCGAAGAAAAGGTCATGCGCAATGACGTAACCGGACTCTGCAGCCCAATTAGCTTCAGCCCGTTTGGCTCAAGAGGATCGCCGGCGTAATCACGGCAACGGAGACGTCACTGAACGCAACTTGAGACCTCAACACGGCAGACAACGGCGGCCACTGGAACATCAAACCAACCACGGCGAACTGCGCCTCGACACTCAACGCATACAAAGACAATCCCATCCCCATCCAATCGCCCAAGCCCGTTTCGCTGGGCAAGGGAAAGTGCCGGGGGCGTTGAGGACGCGGCGGGACGGGGGTCGGAATGAACGGTGCCCTTTGCACCTCGACTGCCGGAGCAGGTTCAATCTTACGTTCGCTGCGGGCGTTGGCTAAAGGGACTGCACGCGGCGCGGAACGCGGGGCCTCGGCTTGAGCGGAAGCTTGCAGTGCAGCAGGAGCAACCACCGCAGGCGCTACTTCAATTACGGGCACAGAAACGGCAGGCGGAATCGGCATTTTTTCGCCCAAAGGCAGTTGAGGCGCAATCTCGGCGATTAATGCGCTTTCAACCGCGGAAAACTTGTCGCGAAGCCGGCGGATAACCGAAGGATCTGTGATGCCGAGAGTTTTGATTGCAGTCGTGGGTCTCAGGTCGGGATTGGTCGCCATCAGGCCGGCGATTGCGCGCAGTTGAGCAGCGTCATTGAGGCCGGTCCCTTTGGGTCGACCGCGCCCTGCTTTGTGAGGAGTCATGAAAAGGTCCTTTTGCGGAATCAAATTGTTAATGAAAGAGTGCTTGTAACCGTTTGATCCGCCAAGGATAAAAAATACCCAAGAAATTAAACTTCCATGCTTGTAAGCACATTTGTTGCGAAAATGCCCCCAAATAGCGGTCAATGGACCAATATGAGAGGGCATCAGGATAGATAAGACTCAAGTTGCGGATGGAATCTGAATCTCAATGAGAATCAAAGTGCTTAGTTCGAATCACGATCCGCGCGCGGGGTTGTCTCGCCGCAGGCGATCTTTCAGATCGACGCGGCCGCGCGCAGAGCAAATTAGCCCAGGAGTCCCTGCCGCTTCGCCAATACTCCGAGGTTGCCTTCTGGGCGTGCACCGATGTGCGAAATGATTTCCGCCGCTGCCAGGCTCGCCAGCCGGCCAGCCGTCTCGTATGACGTCCCGTGCGCAAGCCCATACAGGAACCCGCCAGCGTAGAGATCCCCTGCGCCGGTCGTATCGACGACCTTTGCGACCGGCTGCACCGCGACGGACGTTGCCTTACCATCGGCCAGAATGAGCGATCCCTTGGCGCTGCGGGTCAACGCCGCAAGCGGCACGTCCTTGGCGCATGCCGCCGCCGCCGCATCGAAGGTGGACGTCTGATAGAGCGACGTAATTTCGCTCTCGTTGGCAAACAGCACATCCACGCCCGAGCGGATGAAATCCAGAAACTCGTCACGGTGCCGGTCGACACAGAATGAATCCGACAGCGTCAGCGCAACCTTCTTGTTGGCCTTGCGGGCGATACCAGCCGCACTGCGGAACGCAGCCTTCGCCTGCGGACCATCGAACAGATAGCCCTCAAGATAGAGGTAGTCTCCCGCGGCAATCATCTCTTCATCGAGATCGCTGGGCAGGAAATCCGTGCTGACCCCTAGGTACGTGTTCATGGTCCGCTCGCCGTCCGGCGTCACCAGAATCAGCGACCGCGACGTGGTCTTGTCGGCGCTGGCTTCGACGGGCTTTCCCGCAAACGTGACGCCCTGCCCGCGAATATCGTGCGAGAAAATACGTCCAAACTCGTCATTGGCAATCTTGCCGATGAAGCCGGTCTTGCCGCCAAACGAAGCGACCCCGGCAATCGTATTGGCCGCCGACCCGCCCGAGATTTCAACAGCCGGCCCCATCGCATCGTAGAGCGTCATCAGCGTCGCCGGGTCCACCAGCCGCATATGCCCCTTGGGAGCGTCATGGCGGGCTAGGAACGCATCGTCGCAACGGCCAATAATGTCGACAATCGCATTGCCGATGCCGACAACGTCATAGCGGGAAGATGTCATAAGTGCTCATTCCAGATGTTAGGCCGGTTCGTCGGGCCGGGGATTCTAAGGAAAGTGGCCGCACTATAATAAGAGTGCGCCGCTCGGCAACCGCGTCACAAGAGCGGTTTAGGCGAAGTGTTGGGCGGTTCGCCGTGAAAAACCGCTCCAAGGCAACGAGCGGTTTAGGCGAAGTGTTGGGCGGTTCGCCGTGAAAAACCGCTCCAAGCCGACTAGCCCTTGCCGCGCCCCATGAAGGCGACCCGCAGCAGCAGCCGCTCGGTCAGCGTTTCGTCTAGCGCCCCGGTCTGCCGGCAGGCCTTGATCGCCGACGCGATCTCAGACAACGCCGCGTTCAGCTTCGGCGCGTTCCAGGCCCTCAATTGCGCCGTCAGGATAGGCTGCGCCTTGAAATGCACTGGCGGCCGCACGGACCGCAGCGCCTCCTCCGCCGAACGACCCTGATCGATCGCTGCCCGCAAGCGGTGCAACCGCAAGAAATACCGCTGCATGGCCAGCAACACAGCTTGAGCCCCCTCGCCCGACGCAATCGCCCGGTCGGAATCGACCACCGCCCGCGCGGCATCTCCCGATGCAGCAGCCTCCGGGATGCGATCAAGCCTGAGATCGCTGGCATCGCCAACGATGGCGTCCACATCCTCCGCCTCGACCGTCTTTCGGCCCTGGACATACAACGCAAGCTTCTCGACCTCGCCCCGCGACAGCGCGCGATCGGCACCCAGCCGGCTTACAAGCACGGCGAGAACATCCGGCGCAATTGTCAGGCCATGGCTCTTGAGAATCCGGGTGGCGAGCGACTGAAGCCCGTCCGCCTCGTCGCCGAAACAGGCCACAGCCGCCGCAATGGGCGACTTCTCGAACAAGACCCGCAATCCTTCATCCGGCCGCAAATCGCCGGCTTCGACAATGAGAAACCCCTGCAACCCGCCCGCTTCGATGATCGGCTTCAGCAGTGGCGTCGAAATCCGGCGTCCGGTCCGCGCGCGAATGATCTTACGCCCGCCAAACATCGGCATGGTCTGGAGTTCAACCGTCAGCCGGTTGGGATCGTTGTCGAGATCGGCATCCTCGAAGGGGAGGATCTCGCCAGGAGGATTATCCTTCTTCGCCAGCGACTTGGACAGACTTTGCCCGCGCTCCATGACGAGACCGGCATCGGGACCATAAAACAGCACCGCGCTCAGACGCGGATCGAGCGCCTTCAAAAACTGCTCAGCCTGGTGATGTTTGACCGCAACCACGCGCGCACCTAGCCCTCAGCAACGTCATCCCGGCGAAGGCCGGGACCCAAGCAACTATCACGTAAGATAATGACTATCCACCTGGGCAGGCCATCGCTTCGGCCCAACGAGAAAACACGGGAAAGGAAATTTGAGGCCCGATGAAGCGCGTTCAGATAGTTCTGATTGCTGCTCTATTACGATGCCGTCGCGAGATAAGCCGCAAGCCGCGTCTTCATCTCAAGGCCGATAGAATGGGCCGCACGGTTCTGAGCATCGTCCTGCGCGCGCACGTTGGAGAAGATCGACGGATTGCGCTCGAACCCGGCGCGGCCAAAGCTGGTACCCTTCAGCACGACCTTCCTGTCCGACAATCGGATGAGGTTGAACGAAGCGTCCGCCGTATAGATCTGGCTGAGCGCGTCGCCGTCCGTCTTCACCAGCGTCGAAATGACGTTTTCCTTCACCGCGATCTCAAGCCGGTAAACCGGCGTGCCGGCAGCCCCGCCGCCCGTGGTATCAAATATCAATTCGTTACGGATGCGCTGTCCCAACCGGCCCGGAATAGGTGCAACTTCCACCCCGGACAGTTTGGCCTCGACGTTCGCGCCGCCGACGGCAGACGAACCATACAACGGCCGGAAGCCGCTTTCTCCGCAGCCCGCAAGCGCAGTGGCGGCCAAGGCACAAACCAGCAATGACCGGAAGCGTGCCCCCGTTCCATTCGCCAATAATCCAGCCTTACGCGCCTCAAACAACGACATTCACGATCCTCTGTGGAACCACGATGACCTTCTTCGGCATCCGGCCTTCAAGAGCCCGGACCACCGAATCCAGTTTCAGCGCTGCCACCTCGATCTCGAGTTGACTGGCGTTACGAGCAATCGTCAGCTCATCCCGCCGCTTACCATTGACCTGTACGGCAACGGTGATCGTATCGTCAACGAGCAACACCGCCTCAACCGCTGGCCAAGGTTGATTAACCACCAACGTGTTGTAACCAAGACGCTGCCAGCCATCTTCCGCCAGGTGTGGCATCATGGGAGAAATCATCTGCGTGAGGAATTCCCCGGCCTCCCGCAGCGCCGACGCCAAATCCGGCGCAGGTTTGCCGTCCGCTTTGGTTAACGCCGTCTGCAATGAATTGGCGAACTCGTGCACCTGCGCAACCGCCACGTTGAACCGCAAGCCTTCGATGGACGACGCGACCGCATCCAGCGCCCGGTGCGCCGCCTTGCGCAAGGCTAGCGCGTCCGCCCCGAACGTGTCCGGCTTGGCCGCACCGCGTGCAGCACCCACATCGGCGATCTGATCCATGAATCGCGAAATACGCTGGATGAATCGTCCCGCGCCTGCAACGCCCCCTTCGGTCCAGATGAAATCCCGCTCCGGCGGGCTGTCCGACAGCACGAACCAGCGGGCGCAATCCGCCCCGTGATGCGCGATGATGTCGTCGGGATCGACAAGGTTTTTCTTGGACTTAGACATCTTGATGATGTCGCCGATCTCGACAGGTGCGCCGGTCTTGATCTCCGCAGCGGTTCGCGAGCCGCCCTCACCTGAAAACCGCACCTCTTCCGGCATCAGCCACTGGCCATCCGCCGACCTATAGGTCTCGTGCGTCACCATCCCCTGCGTGAACAGCGCGCCAAACGGCTCCCGCGCGTTCTGTTTCAACGCTAGATGACCCGTATCGCAGAGTGCCCGGGTAAAGAACCGCGAATACAGCAGATGCAAAATCGCATGTTCGATCCCGCCGATATATTGATCGACCGGCAGCCAATACGCAGCAGCCGTCTTGTCGATCGGCGTCTCGGCGTCCGGCGCCGTAAACCGCGCATAGTACCAGGAACTATCTACGAACGTGTCCATCGTGTCGGTTTCGCGCCGCGCGGGCTTTCCGCACGCCGGGCAATCGACATGCTTCCATGTCGGATGCCGGTCCAGCGGATTACCCGGCAAATCAAATGTCGCATCGTCCGGCAGCCGGACTGGCAGATCCTTCGACGGCACCGCCACCACGCCGCAATCTGCGCAATGCACGATGGGGATCGGGCAACCCCAATACCGTTGCCGCGAAATCCCCCAATCGCGCAGCCGGAACTGCACCTTGCGCGTCCCAACCGGCTTCTTGCCCAGGATTAGCTTCTCCAGCCTCGACGCCGCTTCTTCAAAGGCGGCCTTGGTGTCCATCCCATCCAGGAACCGCGAATGAATCATGACGCCGTCGCCGTCGAACGCGGTCTTGCCGATCGCAAACGTCGCCGCATCCTCGTCTGCCGGCATCACCACTGGAATGACCGGCAGACTGTACTTGCGCGCGAAATCAAGGTCGCGCTGGTCGCCCGAGGGGCAGGCAAAGATCGCCCCCGTGCCATAGTCCATCAGCACGAAATTCGCGACATAGACCGCAATTTTCCAGTCTTTATCAAACGGATGAGCAACGCGAACGCCGGTATCAAACCCCCTCTTTTCCGCCGTCTCAAGCTCGGTGACCGACGTCCCCATGCGCCGGCATTCGTCGCAAAACGCGGCCAGCTCCGGGTTCGTCGCGCTCGCAGCCTTCGCCAGCGGATGGTCCGCAGCGACCGCCAGGAACGACGCCCCAAACAGCGTATCGGGCCGTGTCGTATAGACCTCGACTTCGGAAATGCCCTTGGGCGCAGTCGATTTCTCAACCGCCCACCGGACCAGCATCCCCTCCGAGCGCCCGATCCAGTTTGCCTGCATCAGGCGTACCTTCTCTGGCCACTTATCCAGTGTCTGCAGCGCATCCAGTAGTTCGTCGGAATACCGCGTGATGGCAAAAAACCACTGAGTCAGCTCCCGCTGCTCCACCAGCGCATTGGATCGCCAGCCGCGTCCATCGATCACCTGTTCGTTGGCGAGCACGGTATGATCGACAGGATCCCAGTTGACCTTCGACGACTTGCGATATGCAAGCCCCTTCGCCAGCATATCGAGGAACACCTGCTGCTGATGCCGGTAATACCCGGCGTCGCACGTCGCAAACTCACGCTTCCAGTCGAGCGACAGCCCCATCGACTGCAGCTGCCGCTTCATGGTCGCGATATTCTCGCGCGTCCAACTGCCTGGATCGACTTTGCGTTCGATGGCGGCATTTTCCGCGGGCATCCCGAACGCGTCCCACCCCATCGGATGCAGCACGTTAAACCCGCGCGCCCGCTTGTATCGCGCGAATACATCGCCCATCGCGTAGTTGCGGACGTGGCCCATGTGAATGCGCCCCGATGGATAGGGGAACATCTCGAGCACGTAGCATTTTGGACGGCTATCGGCGTTGGAGGCCGCATACAGCTGGCCAGCCTCCCAAACCTGTTGCCAGTGCGTTTCGCGCTCCGGCGCGTTGTACCGTTCAATAGTCATGATGCCCGTTGTTTGTTCTAACCGCTTACAAGATGCGTTAAGAGCCTGCCCGCGGCGGGTCAAGCCTCCAGCACCCCGTGCCCGGTGGCACCGTGCCGCTCACTACTCTACAAGGTCACCAAAATCATGTCCGATACCCCACAGTCGCGCCTTGCAGCCGTCGCAGCCAGCATCGTCAAAACCTGCAAATCTGTGGGCCGCGACCCCGCATCGGTGAACCTGATTGCCGTTTCAAAGACCTTCGGCCCAGACGACATCCGCCCCTTGCTTCAATCAGGCCATCGCCGCTTCGGCGAAAACCGCGTCCAGGAAAGCCAAGTCAAATGGCCGGACCTCAAGACTGAATTCCTCGGCATCGAGCTGCATCTGATCGGCCCGCTTCAGTCGAACAAGGCCAAGGAGGCCGTTGCTCTCTTCGACTCCATCCATACCATTGACCGTATCAAGATCGCCGAGACGGTCGCCGCTGAAATGGCTAAGCAAGCCAAGACGCTCAAATTGTTTGTCCAGATTAACACCGGTCTCGAACCTCAAAAAGCAGGAATTGCCCCGCAAGATGCGTCGGATTTCATTGCCCGCTGCCGCGACACGCTCAAACTGCCCATTCAAGGCCTGATGTGCATACCCCCCGTTGATGAGGAGCCAGCCGTCCACTTCGCATTCTTGGCCAAGATGGCCAGTGAGCTTGGATTGCGAAACCTCAGCATGGGCATGAGCAGCGATTTTGAAACCGCAATCGAATTCGGTGCCACACACATCAGAGTTGGGTCGTCCATATTCGGGCAGCGTTGACTGAGCCAACCATTTAAAGCCGCCGCCGCAATATAAATGCATGCTCGCTCAAAAACGCCTGACAAATAGGCATCATACGGCCTTCGCCCCGTGGGGACCGTTGAGTTTGGGTCGCGGAAGACCGTGATAATTGCGCCACGATGAGGCAGCGTGAGCACTAATTAATTAAGTCGCAATTGAGGAAATGGTGCGAATCATACAGACAACCTAGCATCAAGCCGAACCGACAAATACCCGTGGACCAATTTTTGTAGTGCGTCTGTCTGGCGTTCCGCGGCAAGACTAAACAGAGCAGACGGAGAAATTTCCATGAAGAAACTGAGCCTTATCGCCCTCGCGGCGGCAGGCGTTCTCGCCGGTGGCATGACCACTGCGAACGCAGCCGACCT
>JANLYB010000201.1:0-20952 GCA_031365425.1 Hyphomicrobiaceae bacterium | reverse complement strand
GCCATGAGCGAAGAAGCGAATATGTTAATCGCCAGGATGCGGATCGAGGAGATCAAGCAACTGTATGTTCATGCAGGCATTTATGTCGTCGTGAATTTTGTGCTCATTTGCATCAACATCTACAACCAGGACGAGGTGTGGTGGTCGCTGTGGGCGTTGATCGGCTGGGGCATCGGTCTATTGATCCATGCAATGTGCATCTATGGACCAGTTTCTAACCTGATGATGAAGTGGGAACAACGCAAAATCGCGCAGTTGCTGCATAAGGAATAACGTCGCCATTTGGCGCAAACGATGAGGCGCGGCATGGGATGCCGCGCCTTCGTCGTTCAAGCACCCTTGTATGTCTGCTTGGTCATCGGCAACCGCAGGGTGCGTTGGCCCGTAGCCGAGAAAAGCGCGTTGGCGACGGCGGGAAGAACCAGCGGCGTACCGGGCTCGCCGACGCCTGACGGTGCTTCGCCAGAGGCAACGATATAGCTTTCAACTTTAGGCATGTCCGACATCCGAAGCGGCGCATAACCGTCGAAGTTCGACTGCTCGACTTCGCCACCCTTGAGGGTGATCTCGCCGCGCAACGCCGCACCCAAGCCAAAGCCGATCCCGCCCTCCATCTGCGCGTGCACGACATCCGGGTTGACCGCGATCCCGCAGTCGATGGCCGACACAACGCGGGTCACTTTGAACGTCCCGTCTGGTTTAACGGCTACATCGGCGATCTGTGCGACGTACGACTTGAAGCTCTCGTGCAACGCCACGCCCCGCGTCGTCCCAGGCGCCAGAGGTGAGCCCCAACCCGCCTTTTCCGCCGCCAGCTTCAAAGCACCCGTATGACGCGGCTTATCCGTGAGCATCGCGAGCCGGAACGCGACAGGATCCTTGCCCGCCTCTTTCGCGAGCAGATCGATCATATGCTCGGTCGCATGCGCGGTGTGCGTTGCGCCGACGGACCGCCACCACAGCACGGGCACGCCAACCTTGACGGTATGCAACTCGACGGACAGGTTGGGGATGGCGTAGGGCAGGGAACTCGCGCCCTCGACCGACGTGCCGTCGATCCCATTCTTGATGGTCATGGATTCAAACGGTGTGCCCGCTGTGATCGACTGCCCCACGATGCGATGATGCCAAGCCACGACGTTGCCGTCCTTGTCGAGCCCTGCGCGCACACGATGCACGTAAACCGGCCGGTAATAGCCGCCTTTGATGTCGTCCTCACGGGTCCAGATCACCTTGATCGGCACCGGCTTGCCATAGGCCTTGGCAATGGAACAGGCCTCCGAAACGAAATGTGCGTCGGCGATCGCGCGCCGTCCGAATGATCCACCCGCCCAGACCGTGTGCAACTGCACGGCTTCAGGCTTTAGGCCAAGCACAGCGCACGCCGTGCCATGATCGACGGTCTGCAACTGCGATCCGGTCCAAATCTCGGCAGACGAGCCGTCATAGCGGATGACGCAATCTAGCGGCTCCATCGGCGCGTGCGCGAGATAAGGAAACTCGAAATCCGCCGAGACGACCTTGGCAGCTTTGGCAAGGGCTGCCTCCGCGTCGCCGTCCTTGCGCGCCACGAGGCCCGGCTTGTCGAGCAGTGCCTTGTATTCGGCGATGATGTCTGCGGTGCTACGCTTTTCCGCCTTGCTCTCGTCCCAGCTCACTTTGAGCGCCTCGCGCCCCTTGATGGCCGCCCACGTGGACTTGGCCAGCACGGCCATGCCTTGTGGAACCTTGACGATTGCAACGACCCCGGGTGTTTTCTCCGCAGCGGTTGCGTAAAACGAGGCAACCGTCGCGCCGAACTTCGGTGGCCGCGCGATGACGGCGACAAGCATGTCCGGCATCTGCTGGTCGATCGTGTATTTTGCTGCGCCGTTGGTTTTGATGACCGAGTCGACACGTGGAAATGTCTTGCCGATGTAGACGAACTTGTCAGGCGTTTTGAGAGCGACCTCAGAGGGAACGGCTTGCTTGGCCGCCGCGTCCGCCATCGCGCCGAGCGTCGCCGTCTTGCCCGACTTGATGCTCACAACGCCGTTCGTCACGGACACGTCACCAGCCGGCACGCCCCATTCCTTGGCTGCCGCCGCGACGATCATCGCCCGCGCCGTCGCTCCCGCCCGGCGGTACTGCTCATAGGAATTGGATAGCCCGGACGACCCGCCCACACCCTGCACGCCGAACGCAAAGTTCTTGTATTTGACGGGATCCGATGGCGCAAATTCGGTCCTGATCTGCGACCAGCCCGCATCGAGTTCTTCGGCGACGAGCGTCGCAAGCCCGGTCGCCGCGCCCTGCCCCTTGTCGAGATGCTTGATGATGACCGTTACCGTATTGTCCGGCGCGATGCGCACGAAGGCATCGGCTGCCAACCCGTTAGCGGCGGGCACTGCCGCCAGTGCTGATCCGCCAATATTCGGAACCGCCAGCCCGAGCACTAATCCGGCACCCGACAGCTTGAGGAATGTGCGGCGGTTCGGTTGCGGCGCCGGAGCGGACTCGACATCGACCCGCGCCGCTCCAAACGCTGTATCAATTGGAAGTTTGAATATATCGGTGAGAGACGAGTTGGTCATGACAACCTCCAATGAGCCGCACTAAAGCGCAGGCATTTATTTCGATGAAACGGGGCACGGCGCACCAGCGGCGGCCCATGCCTTGAGTTGGGTGACGAAGGTCGCGTGTGGCGTCGAGACAGGGTCCCGCTTGCCGCCGGGCTCCCAGCCCCATAATACGAGCTTGTCTTTGTCCATGTGCGCAATCAAAGCGGCGACGTTCTTGCCCCCGTTGAGCTTTTCATCTTTGAGCGTCGTGCAAAGCTCCGCGTCGTTCAAACCCTGCCAGCCCATGGACAGCGGCGCGAGTTGCCATGCCGGAGCGCCCGGAACGCCGCTGTTTGCGTTGTTCTCTTCGCGATGGCAACTTGTGCAGCGCATGTTGACGAACCCGAGCCCGTCCTCACCGCGCACGACATTCTGCAAATGCTCGTGCCGGTCGTTACTCTGACGCGGACGGTCGTCGCGGGGATGGCAATTCATGCAGCGCGGATGATTGAGAACGGCAGAAATAGGCGCAAAGAGATCGCCGCCTTCCGCCGCTTGAGCTGCGGGCGCAAAGGCAATCTGCGATCCGCTTTGCGCTCCTGCAAACCAGCATCCGAGTGCCACCCCCACCGACAACACCACCAGCCCAGCTGTCGTTCGCGTTTTGCCCTGCGCCATGCCGGAACTCCTCAATATCTTGGAATGATCAAACAGCCTTCGCAGCCTCGTGGATCGCGGCGCGGATACGTTGATAGGTGCAGCAACGGCACACGTTGCCATCCATCGCCTTATCGATGTCGTCGTCGGTCGGTTTGGGAATCTGCGAGAGCAAGCCGATGGCCGACATGATCTGCCCCGACTGACAGTAGCCGCACTGCGCAACGTCGAGTTTCACCCAGGCAGCCTTGACCGCCAACGCAACCTTGTCGCTCACGCCCTCGATCGTGGTCACGGTGCGGCCGTCCACGTCCTGGGCTTGGATCTGACACGAGCGAACCACCTCGCCGTCAAGGTGAACACTGCACGCGCCGCACAGCGCCGCGCCGCAGCCGAACTTCGTACCTGTCAGCCCTAGCTCGTCGCGAATGACCCAGAGCAACGGCGTATCTGGCGCGGCCTCGATCTTGCGAGCCTCGCCGTTGATCGTGACAGAAATGGCCATGGGAAAGCACTCCGCTGAGAGGCAGGCACGTCGCATCAGACAACGTTAAAGTACATACATAGTTCCAATATACCGAACTAAAAGGTCACCTCTGCAAATTTTTGCAATGAGCCGGTGCTCATCGAGGCAAAGGGGACCGCTCAGCAACACGGTTGCAAAGGCAAACCCCCGCAGTATAGTCCGGCGCGAAACCAGTGAAGCGGCAGCGTTACACATTATGTGGTGCGCTCGCGCCGCTTGTTACGCATATGCCGGTGCTGCTTACGATTCGATGCCGCGCCTATTTCAGTCTCAAAGGAACCCTCGACATGTTTACGACGCCTGCATTTGCCCAAGCAGCCGGTTCCAGCGGTAGCGCGATGGATACGTTCCCGCTGGTCATGCTCATGGTGCTCGGTATCGTGTTCTTCCTGGTGATCCGCCCTCAACAGCAGAAGGCGAAGGAATTCACCACGATGGTCGAAAAGATCCGTCGCGGCGATACGGTCGTGACTGCAGGCGGCTTCGTCGCGCGGGTGAGCAAAGTGACCGAAGGCTCCGACGAAATCGAAGTCGAATTGTCCGACACCATGAAGGTGCGTGTCTTGAAGTCCACGCTTCTGAGCGTGCGCGCCAAAAACGAACCCGTGAAAGAAGCGACCTGATTGCGCAGCCCTTGCCGGCTCCCTATTTCGGCCTCGCAACGTAACACCTCAAACGACGATAAAGGGCGACTGCCGTCCCATGATGTATTTTTCCCGCGCCAAGACCCTCACGATTCTAGGCATCTGTCTCGCCGGCATCCTCGCCTGCATTCCCAATTTCTTGCCCGACGCGACCTATAAGACGCTGCCAAGCTGGGCTCAGCATCGCATCGGTCTGGGCCTCGATCTGCGCGGCGGGGCACATCTTCTGATGGCGATGGATAGCGAACAGCTCAAGAAAGACTGGCTTGGTACTCTGCGCGATGACGCCCGTAAAAACCTGCGCGAAGCCAAGATCGGCTTCAACGGTATCGCAGCGTCCGGCAACGCCGTTCAAATCCGCCTGACCAAGCCCGAGGAAGCCGACTCCGCAGTGCTCTCCCTCAAGAAATTGACCAACGTTATCAGCGCGACCCGCTTTGCCGGTGCCGCTGATGTCGCCATCGCCAAGGGTGCCGAACCCGGCCTCATCACCATCGAGCCGACCGAAGCCGGTATCCTCGACCGCGTGTCCAATGCTGCCGCCGCCTCCATCGAAACCGTCCGCCGCCGTATCGACGCGCTGGGCACGACCGAACCCAATATCGTCCGCCAGGGCCGCGACCGTATCCTCGTCCAGGTGCCCGGCGTGGAAGACACCAAGGCTTTGAAAGAGCTGATTGGTTCGACCGCCAAGCTCGCGTTCCACGACGTTCACCCATCTGTTTCCGCCGACGAAGCCAAACAGGGCCGTGTGCCGTCGGGTTACAAAATCTACAAGGCCGACTCCAAAGACACCGAGGCCGCTGGCCGCGAATATGTGCTGCGCGAAACCCCAGTCGTCGACGGCGGCGATCTCTCCGACGCCCACGCCAACTTCGAACAGCGTACTAACGAGCCGATCATCTCGTTCCGTTTCAACCAGTCGGGCGCACGCAAGTTCGGTAAGTTCACCCAGGAAAACGTCGGCCGTCCGTTCGCGATCGTGCTTGACGACAAAGTCCTCTCCGCTCCCGTGATCCGCGAACCGATCCTCGGCGGGTCCGGCCAGATCTCAGGCTCCTATACGCCCGAATCGGCCAACGCGCTCGCCATCCAGCTCCGTTCGGGCGCACTGCCCGCCAAGTTGACCGTCGTCGAAGAACGCACCGTGGGTGCAAACCTCGGCCAGGACTCCATCGACGCCGGGAAACGCGCCGCCATCGTCGGCATGCTCGCTGTGATCGGCTTCATGGTCTACGCTTACGGCCTGCTCGGCATCTTTGCTTCCATCGGCGCGGCGTTCCACGTAGTCCTCGTGTTCGCTATCATGACGCTGCTCGGCTCGACCATGACGCTGCCCGGCATCGCCGGTATCGTGCTCACGATCGGCATGGCCGTGGACGCCAACGTGCTGATCTACGAGCGCATCCGCGAAGAACTTCGTGCTGGGAAAAAGCCCTATGAGGCTATAGCTGCCGGCTTTGAACGCGCTTACGCAACCATCATCGATAGCCAGTTGACGACGTTCATCGCTGGCCTCGTCATGTTCCTGCTCGGCTCGGGCCCCATCCGCGGCTTCGCCGTGACCCTAACGCTCGGCATCATCACGACCGTGTTCACCGCGTTCACCATCAGCCGCCTGCTCGTCTCTTGGTGGCTGGATGCGCACAAATCGCGCCGGATGGAAGCGCCGCTCGCCTACACCATGGCCCGGTCATGACACTGGCCCGGCCCCGCAATTTCGAACGCGCCTCGCTGCGACCCATAAATGCGCGCAATGCGCGATCCCACAATGCGCGCAAAGCGCGACCCAACGACAGAGAACCAAGCCATGTTTAAAGGCGTCGACTTTTTCCCCCACGGCACCAAGTGGAAGATCATCGAAAAGCGCGTGCTGTTCGTCGGTCTGTCCTGGGCGCTCGCACTGCTTGCCGCCGTCCTGCTGTTCACGCGCGGCTTGAATTACGGGGTCGACTTCAAAGGCGGATCGCTCATCGAAGTGCAGTCAAAATCCGCGACCATCGACGTTGCCGGTTTGCGTGACCAGCTTCACAAATTGGGTCTCGGCGAAATCCAGGTCCAGGGTGCCGGCACGAATGGCGCGCTAGTGCGCGTCGCCCAGCAGCCCGGAGCCGACGAAGGCGCCGAAGCCAAAGCGCAGGAAGCGGCCAACAACAAGATCAAGGACGCCCTCAGCGGTAACTACGACATCCGCCGCACCGAAGTCGTCGGCCCCGCCGTGTCGTCCGAACTCAAATTGACTGGCATTTACGCTGTGATCGCCGCCATCTGCGGGATTATGCTGTACGTCTGGTTCCGCTTCGAATGGCAGTTCGCTGTGGCAGCCATTGTCGCCCTCGTCCACGACGTCTTCATTACCGTGGGTATGTTCTCGGTGCTTTGGTACGAGTTCGACCTTTCCGTCGTCGCAGCCCTGCTGACGCTGGCCGGATACTCGATCAACGACACCGTTGTGGTGTTCGACCGTATCCGTGAAAATCTGCGTAAATACAAAAAGATGCCGCTGATCGAGCTGCTCAACATGTCGATCAACGATACGCTGTCGCGCACCGTGCTGACCTCGGTCGTGACTGCGCTCGCCGTCCTCGCGCTCTACGTCTTCGGGACCAGCGTCATTCATGGCTTCGCCTTCGCCATGCTGTTCGGCATCGCCATCGGCACCTACTCGTCGATCTTCGTCGCCTCGCCCCTCCTCCTCTGGTTCGGCGTCAAACGCGACTGGTCCGAAAACGCCGACAAGTCCGGTAAGAAACCCGCAGGGGCGAAGGCTTGAATTGTCTCCCTCGCGGACGACGGGTGGAGGGCATGAGAGGACGAAACGCCAGTGACGGCACCTAACCTGTCTTCATCCGGCCATTACCCCGGACGCGCGCCAATCGATGCCTACGGCAACGGCGGCTTCCGGTTCGCGAGCATGAGCCATAAGGGCTCGATCATCGCGTTACCAAGCGGCGTGTGGGCCTGGGACATCACCGAACCGGCCAGCCTGACAATTGCGTCGCTGGCGCGCGTTTTCGCCGAACCACGCGGCGGCGAGTTCCAATTCCTGCTATTGGGAACGGGTGCGACCCAAATCTTTCCATCGCCCGAAGTCCGCCGTGCCTTCCTGGACTGCGGCATAGGCCTCGACGTCATGACGACCGGAGCGGCCGCTCGAACCTATAATGTCCTTCTCGCCGAGGGCCGTCCGCTCGGTGCAGCAATGATCGCCGTACCCTAACCTCGAGGATTTGCCGTGCTGGACACCGCCAACCGCGCCCTGCTGACCGGCATCGGAGCCCTCGCCGCCATCCTGCTGATCGCCGTGTTGAGCGGGCGCATGGCGTTTCCCGATACGCTGCTCTTGCTCTCGCGCGCTGCCCACGTCTTCACCGCCATGGTCTGGGTCGGCCTGATCTGGTTCGTGAATGTGGTCCAGCTCGCTGTCCTGGCCGAAGCCGATGACCCGGCAAAGAAAACCGTGCTGACCTGGGTTGTCCCGCGCGTCGCCAAGCAGTTCAAGCTCATGGCCAACCTGACGTTCGTGACCGGCCTGCTCTTGCTTGCAGAACTCGGCTATCTCACTCAACGCCCCGTCGGGTCGTTGATCTGGCTTTGGCTCGGCGTGTTGGGCGGTACGGCCATGCTGGGCTTCGTTCATGCCAAGATCGCGCCGGCCCTGCGCGTCGTGCTCGATTCCACAGTCACCGATGCGGCAACCAAAGCCGCCGCCCGCAACACCGTTCGTATCTTTGCCCGCTGCAATTTGCTGCTCGCTCTGCCGGTGACGTTCGCCATGCTGGCAGGCGCGCATGGCTGACGACGCCTTGGACGAACTGCGCCAGACCGCGAAAACCTATGCGCCGGACGCCTACGTCACCGCCCTGCTGGCTCCACGCGACCGCCAACGCGCCATGATCGCGCTCGCAGCCTTCTTCGGCGATGTCGAACGCATCGTGACGACCTTGAGCGATCCCAACATCGCCGAAATCCGCCTGCAGTGGTGGCGCGACGCCATCCAGGCCGCTCCCTCCGGCACCAAGACCGGCCATCCCGGTGCCGACGCACTCACAGATGCAATCAACGCGCATGTGCTCCCCTTCGACACCTTCGACGCTCTGCTCGACGCCCGCGCCCTCGACCTTTATGCCGACCCTTTGCCCAACGAGGCCGCGTTTGATGCATACCTGACCAAGACGGACGGCGCGGCTTTCCAGCTATTAGCCCGTTGCCTGGGCAGCGGAGACGCCGGACATTCGACTCTGATCGCGCATGCGACCCAAGCTTACGGCACTGCCCGTCTGATCGCAAAACTCCCCGTGTTTCTGGCCCGCGGACGCGCGCCGTTTCCAGACATCTCCCCTGCCGATCCACTTCGCGCCGCGCTGGAGGCCCGCCGCCGACGGGCTCGGGACGCGCTGAGTTCCGCACGCGGCATATGGCGCACTTCCCCACTGCCCGAACGAGCGGCTTGCCTTTCCTTGGCCCTTGTTGAACCGTATTTGAAGGGCTCGAGTCGGGCCGGACACGACCCGGCACGGACCCTGACGCAAGTCGAGCCGCTGACTCGTATGTGGCGGATGTGGCAAGTTCATGCGTTGGGCCGGTTCTGATCAGGGCGGCACTCACACGTCTCCAGAGACACGAGGGATTGGAAGAATGATGCGTTCACTCAAAGCTGCGATGCCGGCAATAGCGCTCCTCGCCCTCGCGTTGCCAGTGAACGCCGCACCGGGAGACACGATCGATGGATACGTCGCGGCCGCGCCGCTGCCCGCCGTTCCGGCTGCACCGCTCGTCGCCCCAACCATCAGCTGGCGCGTCGAAAACCCATTCCGCTTTTTCACCGACCCCGCCGACACCGAAGTTCATCGCGCGACATATAACGCCCTGACGCCGGAAGAACGCCAGAAGCCGGTCCTGGCGGCTGAACGCGCGCTCAGCGCCCGCCACGAAGAAGGCTGGGCGGCGACCATGTACCGCAAGACGTGCTGGAATTGGGCTGAAAGCCTTTTTGAATGCCCTGCCGGTCACGAACAATACATCAATCCTAAGACGCACACCGTTGTGATTGAAATCAAAGGCATGCCCGAAGCGCAGATTGCGTCGACGGTTGAATGCGCGTGGAGCGCAACGCCGAGGGCCGCCCGCAAGAAGCGTGACGCGCCCGTCACCCAGTCGTGCGCTGAACCCATCAAATTCGACATCCCCTATCCAGATGGTGCCGAGATTGCCGTCGAGATCGGCGGTGTCGAGGTCGCCAAGACCGATATCCGCGTCCGTGACCTGCTTATCGCCGCCATGGGCGATAGCTTCGGCTCGGGCGAAGGCAACCCCGATATTCCGGTCCGCTTCTCGCGCGAACGTTCCGCTGACTACGGCAAGTCGACCGACGAAGACCTGACCGGCTTCCCCGTCCGTGTCGGCCCCTGGAAACAGATCGGCGACAAGGAATTCATCGACGAAAATGCCCGCTGGCTCGATCAGGCATGCCATCGCTCGCTCTATTCCCACCAGTTGCGTGCAGCCCTCCAATTGGCCGTCGAGGAGCCCCACCGCGCTGTAACCTTCGTTGGCGTCTCTTGCTCAGGGTCGGAAGTCGTGCCGGGCTTGTTCCTGCGCTATAAAGGCAACGAATGGGTACCGCGCCCACCGGAACTGTCGCAGATTTCGGCTCTCGCACAGGCCCAGTGCGGCACCGAAGATGCCCCCATGCAGGACCTCCCCGAAGCCTACCATATGAACGGTAAAATCCCTGATCTTCAGGGTGGCCTCGTCCTGCGCAAGTGCGAACCGCCGAACGCGCGCAAGATCGACCTGCTGTTCGTTTCCATCGGTGGAAACGACATCGGTTTTGCCCGTCTCGTCGCCAATGCCGTGCTCGCCGATGAGTCCAAGTTGAAACAGCTCGGCGGCTGGTTCGGTCAGGTTTTCGGACCCTCCGAAGCAAGCTTGAAAATTGCTGGCCTCGATGCCCGCTACAAATCGCTGAACCGTGCCGCCCATAACATCCTGCACATCCCCTGGGAGCAGTCCGACCGCGTGATCCTGACCGCCTATCCCGGCATGGCGCTGCTGGACGATGGCAAGCGCGTCTGCCCCGATGGCCAGGCCGGCATGGAAGTCCTCCCCGATTTCAAACTGTCCGCCAGCAAGACCGTTGAGGCCGAAAAGGTCGCCGAAAAGCTGAACGCCGTCATGAAAAAGGCGGCCAGCGCCTACGGCTGGTCCTTCGTCGATGGCCACCGCCCCGACTTCGTTGGGCGCGGCCTGTGCGCAGGCTTTACCGACAATGCCATGTCGGCGGCCGACGACTTGCGCTTGCCGCGCAAGGTGGATAACGCCTGGGTCCCATACAACCCTGCCGACTTCCAGGCCTACGCGTCGCGCCAGCGCTGGTTCCGCACCCCTAACGATGCGTTCATGACGGGTAATTTCCACGTCTCCGCAGGCCTGATGCAAAAGGTCTTGAAGCTTGAAAGCGTCTCCTTCGTACAGGTGCTCCTCGCCGCCACCTATTCCGGTGCTTTTCACCCCACCGCCGAAGGCCACGCCGCCATCGCCGACGCCGCCGCCGAACGCGCCCGCCAGGTGCTAGCAAAGTATGGGCGGGGGAGCTAGACAGCCAGACTAAAACAGCCGCTCGTCCCACCGCACGGGCTGCTCCAGTCCGGGCAGAATTTTCGGTGAGTCGGGGTGGTCTGGATTTATCAACACATTGCGCTCCATGCGTGCCACGACGCAGGGTACGAGCAGCACAGCCGAGCGCTTTTGCTCCATCCAATGCGACCCAAATAGTCGCGCTGTGCGCTGATCTTTGCTGTCCCAGCCGGTCAACGAATGCACCGTGACGACCTCGTATGAAACTCCAGCGGGGATGGCGATCTCGATAAAATGCTGAGTTTTCGGCAGCACGCCGGAGTAATGAACCAGCCGCTCCAGCATGGCCGTCGAATAGTGCTCTGCCGCGTAAATCACGCGCTGTCCGCGCCGGTGCCAGCGCCCCGCATACTGGCGCGCGCCTTCGGAGCTATAGATTGGATAGCTACCGGCAGGATCGCCGATCCGATAGACGGTCATGGCATGGCCGAGCTTCCGGTGCGTCATACGGCGACGCCGGCTTCTGCCTCTCCTAGCACCTTCAATACCAAGTCGGCCCCGGCCGCCGTCTCGCTGGCAAGATCCAGAGGCCGCCGCCCATCGAGCAGCGGATGCGCCCGGAGCAGGAACGCCCGCGCCTGCTCGTCGTCGTGATAGTGCCGTCTCGCTTCGACAAAGACCCGTGCCACCTGCCACAACTTTCCGCTTTTAGCCGGGCTGAGCAGGCCATCGTCGGCCTTACGCCGTTGAAACGTCGACTTCGGCACAAAATGGGTCGGCTTGATCGTCAATCCTGTCGGGTCGATGAAGCCGATCACCCGGTCCACGCTGCGTACAGGCACACCGCGCGCGATGTTGTCGGCAAGCATCAGATCATCGAATGTAGACGCCTTGGGCAGACCAAGCACGTCGGCGATCTGCATCGGTTCGGACGGCATGAGGTTTTTGGCCATAGGGACTGCTCCGTTCCATATGAACCAAAATATAGTCCCAATTGAACCCAGGAACAAGATCCATCTCCAAGACCGAAGTCGAAGGCTCGGCTGGCCTAAGAGCCGCCCGGAGGTGGCCCCTGTCCCTTCTCCCCATCCAGCGCCCGATGCACCGCCTTTTCGACCTTGCCGCCCACGGCCAGAATGACGGCCATGATGAGACCTGCAACGGCGACAAGCCGCCATGCGCCCAATCCGCAGACAGCACCTAGGCACGCCGTCGTCCAGATGGCGGCGGCGGTAGTCAACCCGTGAACTTTGCCGTTGCTCTGGTCTCGCAGGATGACCCCGGCACCGAGAAAGCCGATGCCGGTGACGAGGCCCTGCATGATACGGCTCGCGGCGGCCGTGTCGTCTGCAACGGCCAGCACCGCAAGTGCTGACCCCAGTCCGACGATGCTCAGCGTTCGCAATCCCGACGGCTTGTGATGGAGATCGCGGTTGAGCCCGATCGCCCCGCCCAGCAGCGCAGCACTCCCCAGCCGCATCACGATTTCAAGCCAATCGGTCACGTGTTGCGTCCCCTATTTGGTAGCAGGGTTTCCGCCGTGGCCGCTCGCTGCCAGCCATGCCGTTACATCGGCGATGGCCTTATGAGCAGTGGCGCGCTTCTTGGCGAAGCCGCGATCCTTGCCCTTGATCTTTTTCCCCTCGGAGTCGTGCGACGGCGCTTCGGTCACCGGGATGAGCCCGAAATTGATGTTCATCGGCTGGAACGATCGCGGCGAACGCCCGGCCTCGGCATCGACCGCGATATGCCCGCCCGTGATGTGGGCCAGCAATGCCCCAAGCGCCGTAGTCGCGGGTGGCGGATTGATTGGCTGCCCCAACCGCTGAGCCGCCGCAAACCGTCCCGCCAGCAAACCGATAGCCGCGCTTTCGACGTAGCCCTCGACGCCCGTGATCTGCCCCGCAAACCGCAACCGCGGTTCTACCTTAAGCCGCAGCGCGCTATCCAGCAGCTTGGGCGAGTTGAGATAGGTGTTGCGATGCAGCCCGCCCAGCCGCGCGAACTCGGCATTGGCAAGGCCGGGGATCATTCGGAACACGCGCGTTTGCTCGCCATGTTTCAGCTTGGTCTGGAAGCCCACCATGTTCCACAGCGAGCCTAAGGCGTTGTCCTGGCGCAACTGCACGACCGCATGGGGACGGTGCCCCGGCTTGCGCGGATCGGACAACCCGACTGGTTTCATCGGCCCAAACCGCAGCGTTTCGCGGCCCCGTTCCGCCATTACTTCGATGGGCAGGCAGCCGTCGAAGTACGGCGTCGTCGCTTCCCACTCCTTGAAGCTTGTTTTATCGCCCGTAATCAGCGCGTCGATGAACGCTTCGTATTCCTCTTTGGTCATTGGGCAATTGATATAGTCAGCCCCCGTCCCGGCGGGTCCGACCTTGTCATAACGCGACTGCCGCCACGCAAAGCTCTCGTCGATGCTGTCGAGATGGATGACCGGCGCGATGGCATCAAAGAACGCAAGTTCGGTTTCCCCGGTCAGTTCGCCGATGGCGCGCGACAAATCCGGTGACGTGAGCGGCCCGGTTGCGATGATGACGTTGTCCCAATCGGCAGAAGGAAGCCCCGCGATCTCCTCGCGCGAAATCGAGATCAGCTGGTTGGCCGCGATCTGGCGTGTGACTTCGGCGCTGAACCGGTCGCGATCAACCGCGAGTGCGCCGCCGGCCGGCAGTTTCTCCTGATCGGCAGCCGTCATGATGAGCGATCCGGCGAGCCGCATCTCCTGATGCAGCAGACCGACGGCGTTGTTCTCCCAATCGTCCGACCGGAACGAATTCGAGCACACCAGTTCGGCAAGGCCGTCCGTACTGTGGGCCTCGGTTTGCCGGACGGGGCGCATTTCGTGCAGCACGACGGGAACGCCCGCGCGCGCAATTTGGAATGCCGCTTCGCTGCCGGCAAGTCCGCCGCCAATCACGTGAATAGGTGCAATGTTGATCATTGCGCAGACCCTAGTCGAAACCGCTGGCCCGCTCAACGGCTTAACCATCCCGCTTATGACGAACCATCGAGCGCCAGCCGCCGCGCGATTTCCGGGTCGATGACGGTCTCGCCAGCTAAAATCCGGTGTGACATGGCGATTAGCTCCGATCCCGAGACGCCCTTGACGATGTAGCCGCTGACACCCGCAGTGAGTGACGCCCGCACGATAGCCAAATCCTGCCGGAACGAAAACATCGCGATCTTTACGCCGGGGGCATCCGTGTGGATCCGGGTCGCGGCCTCAACCCCGCCACCACGCGGCATGTTGACATCGAGAAAGATCAGATGGGGACCCAAAGCCTGCGAAAGTTCAACCGCATCGTCCGCGTGGGCGCCTTCTCCCACGACCTGGAATGCCCCATCCTCGCTGAGGCTTTCGACGATCCCCCGCCGTACCAGCGCATGGTCGTCGACGACGACGAGCTTGAATCTGGCCGTCATGCCGGTATCTCCCTGGCTGCGAGCCGGTTCATTTCTGCTGGTTTGAGCTCGAACAAGGCCGTCACGGTTGTGCCTCTGCCCGCCGAGCTGGCAATATCAAGCCGGCCGCCAATGGCCTGGACGCGAGCCCGCATCCCCGGCAGCCCCAGTCCGTCACGGCGGACACTGTGGGGATCAAATCCCCGCCCGTCGTCGGTGACCGAAATCTTAAACTGCTCCCTGCCAGCCGCACTGATGCGGATCTGCTTGCTGTCAGCGTGCTTGAACGCATTCGCCAGCGCTTCCTGTATAAATCGATAGACGCTGATTTTCTGTGGGAGAGACGCCGTTTCGGGCATCTCCGACATCTGGATGACGACACGCCGGCCCGTGACTTCCTCGTGGCGCTGCACGGCCAGCGCAATGGCCTCCCCCATCGATGTCGACGCCAATTCCGGCAGCGAAAGCCCGGTCGAGATGTCGCGAACTTCGCGCAACGCCTGGGTCATGACCTCGCGCAGCTTTTCAAGATCCGCGATACTTGCCGGTTCGCCGGTCTTTTGAACCGTCTTGCCGAGCCCGTCGAGTTTCAGCAGCGTGAACGACAGCATTTGAGCGGGGCCATCATGAAGCTCAGCGCCGATTTTTTGCAAAACAGCTTCGTGGGTTTCAGCCGTCGTCTCGCTGGAGGCCTGAAGTTCTGCCCGCAGCGTCTCATTTTGATCGAGCAGCCGCGTGGTCTTTGCCAGTTGATCGGACAGTTCCGCGCGGGCGCTGCGCGTGGCCTCCACAAACGGCCGCCCCACCCAAAGATAGATGAGCGGACTGGATACGACTGTCAGGATCGAGGCGTCGAGCAGCCCCTCTTTGATGACGGCAGCATCGAGATTCCAGCCCGACAGCATCAACATGATGACGACTTCGACCGTGAAGATAATGCACGCGATTTTGCCAACCATCATCAGGAGATGGCTGGTTTCCTGACCGATCCGGCGCGACGGCATCGAGGACATGGGGCCTTACTCATGGTAGGCGGTCAATTTAACCAATGAATCTGGACACCTGGCATTTGTCCAGCCCTAATCCGAAACGCGGTTTCTTCTTGCGTCAAGTGTCCTGTTTGAACAGCAGGCAGGCATCGCCGTAGGAATAAAAGCGATAGTCCGCCGAAATCGCATGGGCGTAGGCAGATTTCATGGTGGCGAGGCCGCTAAACGCACACACCAGCATGAACAGCGTCGATTTCGGTAGATGAAAATTGGTCATCAGAGCGTCGGCAGCCTTGAACCGGTAGCCCGGTGTAATAAAGATCGCGGTGTCGCCGGTAAAAGGCTTGATGGCGCCATCCTCGGCCGCCGCCGACTCGAGCAGCCGGAGCGACGTGGTCCCAACGGCCACGATCCGCCCGCCCCGCGCGCGGACCGCGTTCAGCGACTTCGCAGTGTCCGCATCAATTTCGCCCCACTCGGCATGCATGCGGTGCAGGCTGGTATCGTCGACCTTCATGGGTAGGAACGTCCCAGCTCCCACATGCAGCGTCAAGGTCTGGTGCGTGACGCCGCGTGCCGTCAGCAAGGCCAGCAGTTCCGGCGTGAAATGCAGCGCTGCCGTTGGAGCTGCAACCGCCCCATCGCGCGCGGCAAACATCGTCTGGTAGTCGGCCTTGTCGGATGCTTCCGGCGGACGCTTCAACGCGATGTAGGGCGGCAGCGGCATAGCTCCAATGGCCGCGATCGCCGTATCGAGATCGGGTCCGGATTTATCGAACGTCAGATCAACCTCGCCTGCCTCGCCCTTGGCTGTGACGTGCGCGGTCAGATACGTCGCGTGCTGCGGCCCAAACCCGAACAACACGCGATCCTCGACCAGCAACCGCTTTGCCGGACGCGCAAACGCCCGCCACGTGGCAGTATCGATCCGCTTGATGAGGTTGAAAGCGACTTTAGCCGTGGTCTCGTCGCGTACGCGGATACCATCCAGCGCCGCCGGGATGACCCGCGTGTCGTTAAAGACGAGGCAATCGCCGGCCCGCAACAGTCCCGGCAGATCGCGCACGCCCATATCCGCAAACGCAGGCGGGGTTACGACCAGCAGCCGCGCCGCATCGCGTGGCACGACGGGGCGCAACGCAATCGAGCTTTCGGGCAGTTCAAAGTCGAACAGGTCGACGCGCATGGGCAGGGTCCGGCAAAAGTTCAATGGAAGGCCTATGGCGTAGCTTTGCGATCCCGGCAAGCCGGGCCGGCGGTCCTGTATTTAGAAACGTGAGAAAATATTGCGGCCGGTGGTACCTGTGGACCCTTGCGGGCAATAAGAATCCGTGCATTTTTTGGTGAGATGCATCGTATCGCGACCAGTTTCAAGTTGGCCCGGCTCCGGCCGGGATGGAGCACCCGGACATTAGCCGGGCTGCTGCTATGCGCGTTGGTGCTGCGGGCGCTCGTGCCTACGGGCTTCATGTTTGCACCGTCAAAGGCTGATCCGGGCACATTTACCCTCACGATCTGCTCGGCCTCGTCATCCTACCGGGTGGTTGTGCCGGATCCGGCGGCGGTAACCCACAATGAGGCAGCCCATCATTCCACCGGACACGACCAAACTCCGGCGGGCATTGACCACCAGCTGTGCGGATTTGCCGTCGGTTCCTCAAGCGACGTGCCGCCGTACCTCGACGCTTATGTTCCGGCCTACGTTTCGTTGGCCGATGTACCCGCAGCGCCTGTCCGTGACCTCGTCACGACGCCTGCCCAGGTCGGACCCCAGCTTGGTTCGCGAGCCCCTCCAGTAACGGTCTGATCGATTTATCGGACCCGAAGTCGCGTGTTCAATACGCGTTGCTCACTAAATTTTTGGAGGTTTCCATGGCCGCTTGGCCGCGCGCGATTATGCGCGCCTGCATCCCCGTATGCGCTGCAATTCCCTACGTTTCGACATCCGCCTTAGCCCATGGCGACCACGGCGGCGGCGGCGGCAATGTGCTGCCGCAGGGCACGACACTCGTCACGTTCGACGTCGAATACACCAAATTCAAGCCGATCTCCGACGCTCGCCTCACCGATCTGGCCCTGCAAGGCGTCGCAGAGGTCCACAGCCTTAAGTCCATCGCGGTGCCCACGGTGGCGCTGGCTTACGGCGTCACCAATGATCTGACCGTCGGCGTCCGGCTACCCTACCTCGCCAACCGCGAAATCCGCGAAACCGATCCCGACAACGGCGGCGTCAATGCGCGCGGCGGCGTCTACGGCATCGGCGACACCACGGTAACTGCAACCTATCGCGTCTTGCGTGAAGCCAGCGCCGGGCTCGATGCGGCGGCAATCGCCGGCGTGAAGGTGCCGACCGGGCGCAACGATGCTGTCGATAAGAACGGCGAGCTGTTTGAAACCGAACACCAGCCGGGCAGCGGATCGTGGGATGGCGTATTCGGCTTTTCGCTTGCCAAGCAGGTTGGCCCCGTCGGCCTCAGCGCCAACGGGCTGTACGGCTTGGCCGGGGATGGCGATCGTAACACCAACCTGGGCGACCGTTTCAGCTACGGCATCGGCGTTTCCTACCGCCTGCTCACCTCAGGTAACGGCGGCAGCCACATGCACCTCGGCGCGGATCGTCCCGCCGGTATCATGCACCACGGCGGCGTCGATCATAATGCACCCGCGAGCCCGTTCGGCCCGATGACCGTCGACCTCCTTCTCGGCCTCAACGGCGAATGGCACGACCAGCAGACAGTCGACGGCGTCCGCGACGGCAACACGGGCGGACATGTGCTGTACGTCTCGCCCGGCGTCCAGTTCGCCACTCAACGCACAGCCACGACCGTCACACTGGCCATACCCGTCGCCACCCAGCTGAACGGAATTCAATCCGAGCCGGATTGGCGTCTGACGTCCAGTTTTGGCGTGAAGTTCTAAGCAAGCCCGCCGGCCAGCCTTTGCTGGCCGGCGCGCCCAAGTAAAAAAGGAGTGTTGCGTATGTTGACTGTAACGCGCGCCCTGCTCGCGCTGGCTCTGGCGGTGGCTGTGTCCCCCGTCAGCGGCCACGAACTGAAACTTCAAAACCTCCACATCGTCCACCCCTGGGCGCATGGCGTGGCTCAGCCGGGCACGACCGCGCCGCGCGATGTGCCGGTCTACATGACCGTGTTCAATCGTGGTGCGGTGACCGACAAGCTGATCGGCGTTTCGTCGCCGCTCGCCGAAAGTGCCGAACTGCGCATCGGCTCGCAGGCGGCGCAATCGATCCCGTTTGGACCGGCGGCTGCCGTCCAACTGGCCGCCGACGGACCCAACGTGGTGCTGCGCGGCGTCACCGACGACCTTGCCGGCTACGAAGCCTTTCCCGTCTGGCTGACATTCGAGCGGGCAGGCCGCGTCGAGGTCTCAGTGATGGTCGAAGACGTGACCGTAAAAGCGCCGACCTGCTCGGGGTCGCTCATGCCGTCACAAATGCCTGCTCACACCCATTAATCGGAGAACTCCCATGCGCATCATCTCGATGTTGACTGCCGTTGCCATGACTGCCTCGTTCTCGTTGCCCACTTTCGCCCACGGCGACGAACCCCACCCCAAATGCAAAAAAGGTTACGTCGTCACAGACGACCACAGATGTGTGAAGGGGTAGGGCAACCACGGGACAAACTCGTAAGGCGCAAGCGAGCGCGTATTGCGCCGGCCACGAGTCGGCTGCCTGGCGGCGCAATACGCGAAGAGGCTGTTGCGCCCTACCAGGTGACAGCAGAAAAACTTATCCCCGCCCTCTCGCCGCCGCTTACTTTGTGTGTGTCTTGTTGCAACGAGGGGTGCCGATCGCGAGGCGTTCTGATTGGTGGCAGCAAGGTGCAAGTCAGGGGTGCCGTACGCAGCGGACGATCCTGAGGCTCGCCGCACCCGCCTTGGTGGAAGTCCAAGGTCAGCGTAATGTCAAATGATGCGGGTACGCCATAAATCTTGCTGGAGCAGTGCCGCCGGTGCTTACTACCCCTACGGAATAGCCCGTGCGCTTGCCGCACTGCTCCTCTCCTCGCCTTTTTTATTCCGGCGCTCATGGGCGGCCGGATATTCACCTATGCTGGACCGTTAGAGCGGCGCGGCTTATAGCGTCGGGAGGACGAATTTATTGATTCAGAGGCGCCCGTGCACGACATCAAAGCCATCCGCGACAACCCATCCGCCTTCGACGCAGGCCTTGCCAAGCGCAATCTGCCGCCGCTGGCCCAAAAGGCGCTGGAACTGGATGAAGCACGCCGCGCGAATTTGACTGCACTGCAAGAAGCCCAGTCGCGCCGCAACGTGGTGTCCAAGGAAGTCGGCAAGGCAAAAGGGGCCAAGGACGAAGCGCTGGCGGCCAAGCTGATGGCAGAAGTTGCAAGCCTCAAGGACATACTGACGGCGGGCGAAGAAGCTGAGCAGAAGATCGCCGCCGACTTGCAAGCGCTGCTCGAAGTCGTCCCGAACCTGCCGCGCGATGACGTGCCCGAAGGCAAGGACGAGCACGACAACAAGGAAGTTCGCAAAGTCGGCACGCCGGGAATATTCGCCTTCAAGCCCAAGCAGCATTTCGAACTCGGCGAAGCGCTGGGTCTGATGGATTTCGAAAGCGCCGCCAAGGTTTCCGGCGCACGCTTCGTATTCCTCAAAGGCGCGCTCGCCCGGATGGAACGCGCGATTGGCGCGTTTATGCTGGACATGCACACGGCCCCGGCGACCGGCGCACTCGGTGGCTACACCGAAGTCAACCCGCCGCTGCTGGTCCGAGACGAAGCATTGTACGGCACCGGCAATTTGCCGAAATTCGAAAATGATCTTTTTGCCGTTGGAAACCGGGGGCAGGCGCGCGAGGGGGCCGAATTGCTCATTCGCATGTTTAAAAACGACCACCCAGATTCGCCAGAAGTTTCCAAATTACATCGGGTTGAAACAGAGCAGATGGTCTACAAGGCTATGGGCTTTTGGCTTATCCCCACCGCCGAAGTGTCCCTCACGAACCTCGTGCGCGAGCAAATCCTTGACGAGGACAAGCTGCCGATCCGCATGACCGCGTGCACGCCGTGCTTCCGCTCCGAGGCAGGCTCGGCGGGTCGCGATACGCGCGGCATGATCCGCCAGCACCAGTTCACCAAGGTCGAACTCGTTTCCATCACAACGCCCGAGCAATCCAAGGCCGAGCACGAGCGCATGCTGGCCAGCGCCGAGGCCGTGCTGAAGAAGCTCGATCTGCATTATCGCGTCGTCACGCTGTGCACCGGCGACATGGGCTTCCCCTCGCAGAAGACGTACGACATCGAGGTCTGGCTGCCGGGCCAGGGCGCGTTCCGCGAGATCTCGAGCTGCTCGGTGTGCGGCGATTTTCAGGCGCGGCGGATGAATGCGCGCTATCGGCCCAAGGAGGGCAAGGACGTGCGCTACGTGCACACCCTCAACGGCTCGGGGCTGGCGATCGGGCGCACGCTGATCGCGATTTTGGAGAACTACCAGCAGGAGGATGGCGGCGTCGTCATCCCCAAGGCGCTGGTGCCGTACATGGGCGGGCTGGAGCGGTTGGACGTGGTGAGGGGGTGAGGATTTCTCGCGTCCCGTGCGAAGGTCCTCCACCCCTGAGT
>JANLYB010000200.1:0-16057 GCA_031365425.1 Hyphomicrobiaceae bacterium | reverse complement strand
GGCCGAGGTGCGCGGCGTCGCAGGCACGTGGAAGGACCTGACCGACTCGGTAAATGCGATGGCGACCAATCTAACGGGGCAGGTCCGCAATATCGCCGACGTGACGACCGCTGTGGCGAACGGTGATTTGTCGAAGAAGATAACGGTCGAGGTGCGCGGTGAGATTCTCGAACTCAAGAACACGATCAAAACGATGGTCGACCAGCTCAACGGCTTAGCCGGCGAGGTGAGCCGCGTGGCCCGCGAGGTCGGCACCGAGGGAAAGCTTGGCGGCCAGGCCGCAGTTCCAGGCGTTGCCGGCACCTGGAAGGATCTCACCGACAACGTCAATTCGATGGCCTCCAATCTCACCGGTCAAGTCCGCAACATCGCCGACGTCGCAACGGCGGTGGCGAACGGTGACCTTTCGAAGAAGATTACGGTCGACGTGAAGGGCGAAATTCTTGAACTAAAAAACACGCTCAACACGATGGTCGATCAGTTGAATGGCTTCGCCTCGGAGGTCAGCCGTGTGGCGCGAGAGGTCGGCACCGACGGCAAGCTCGGCGGGCAGGCTGTCGTGAAGGGGGTTGCGGGCACGTGGAAGGACCTGACTGATAACGTCAACTCGATGGCGAACAATCTCACTGGTCAGGTCCGCAATATTGCCGAAGTCGCAACGGCCATCGCCGAGGGAGATTTGTCCTCCAAGATTACCGTCGAGGTGAAAGGCGAGATTCTCGCCTTGAAGAATACGATGAACACGATGGTCGACCAGCTCAACAGCTTTGCCTCGGAGGTGACGCGCGTGGCGCGCGAAGTCGGCACTGAAGGCAAACTTGGCGGTCAGGCTGTGGTGCCGGGGGTCGCGGGAACGTGGAAGGATCTCACCGACAGCGTGAACTTTATGGCGTCCAACCTCACCGGGCAGGTTCGTAACATTGCCGAAGTAACGACTGCGGTGGCGAATGGAGACCTCTCCAAGAAGATCACCGCCGATGTGCGGGGCGAAATCCTCGAAGTCAAGAACACGATCAACACAATGGTTGATCAGCTCAATGCCTTTGCAGGCGAAGTCAGCCGAGTGGCCCGCGAGGTTGGCACCGAAGGAAAGCTCGGCGGGCAAGCGGCGGTCGAGGGTGTCGCCGGGACGTGGAAGGATCTCACCGACAACGTCAACTCGATGGCAAACAACCTCACAGGGCAGGTTCGCAATATCGCCGAGGTCACGATTGCGGTGGCAAACGGCGATCTCTCCAAGAAGATCACGGTCGACGTGCGCGGGGAGATTTTGCAGCTCAAGGAAACAATCAACACGATGGTCGATCAGCTCCGGTCGTTTGCCGCAGAAGTGAGCCGCGTGGCGCGCGAAGTTGGCACCGACGGGAAGCTGGGCGGTCAAGCGGTCGTTCCAGGGGTCGCGGGCACCTGGAAAGATCTCACGGACAACGTCAACTCAATGGCCTCGAATCTGACAGGCCAAGTGCGAAACATCGCTGACGTCGCCCCCGCGATCGCGCGCGGCGACCTGAGCCGCAAGATCACCGTCGACGTGAAAGGCGAAATTCTGGAGCTCAAGGAAACCGTCAATACCATGGTCGACCAGTTGTCGGCCTTCGCCTCGGAAGTGACGCGCGTTGCGCGAGAGGTTGGAACGGATGGCAAGCTCGGCGGGCAGGCGACAGTTCCAGGAGTCGCAGGGACGTGGAAGGATTTGACCGATAACGTCAACTACATGGCATCCAACCTGACGGGGCAGGTCCGCAACATCGCCGAGGTCACGATTGCGGTCGCCAACGGCGATCTTTCCAAGAAGATCACTGTCGACGTGCGTGGGGAGATCCTTCAGCTCAAAGAAACCATCAACACGATGGTGGAACAGCTGCGCTCATTCGCATCCGAAGTGACGCGTGTGGCTCGCGAGGTCGGGACTGAAGGGCGTCTTGGCGTGCAGGCCGTGGTGCCGGGTGTCGCGGGCACGTGGAAGGATCTTACCGATTCCGTTAACACGATGGGCGGCAACCTAACCGCCCAGGTCCGCAACATCGCTGAAGTGACCACGGCGGTGGCGCGCGGCGACCTCAATCGGAAGATCACAGTCGATGTGAAAGGCGAAATTCTCGAACTCAAGAATACCATCAACACGATGGTCGATCAGTTGAATGCCTTCGCGGGCGAGGTGACACGGGTGGCGCGTGAGGTCGGAACCGAAGGAAAGCTCGGTGGCCAAGCCCAGGTCTCAGGCGTCGGCGGAACGTGGAAGGACCTCACCGACAACGTGAACTTCATGGCGTCCAACCTTACCGAGCAGGTTCGAGGCATCGTGAAAGTCGTGACCGCGGTAGCCAACGGCAATCTAAGTCAGCGGCTTACCGTGCAGGCCAAGGGCGAAGTCGCAGCGCTTGCCGATACCATCAATAACATGACCGATACGCTGGCGACATTCGCCGATCAGGTGACCAACGTGGCACGTGAAGTCGGCGTGGACGGGAGGCTCGGCGGGCAGGCCAATGTGCCCGGCGCCGCCGGCACGTGGAAAGACCTCACCGGCAACGTCAACCTCCTGGCTGCGAACCTGACCAGCCAAGTGCGGGCAATTGCCGAGGTGGCAACCGCGGTGACCAAGGGTGACTTGACCCGGTCGATTCAGGTCGAGACCCGCGGGGAGGTCGCCGAACTCAAAGACAACATCAACACAATGATCTCAAACTTGCGCGAAACGACAGAGCGCAACCGCGAACAGGACTGGCTGAAAACGAACCTCGCGCGCTTTACCGGCATGCTGCAGGGCCAGCGTGAACTCAGCACCGTAGGGCAGATGCTGCTCAGCGAACTCATCCCGCTCGTGCACGCGCACCAGGGGACCATCTATCACCTCGGCGCAATGACCCGGAATGCGCGGCTGAAACTTCTTTCGAGCTACGCCCACAATGGCACGCGCCTAGCCGACACGATCGGTTTGGGCGAAGGTCTCGTTGGCCAATGCGCAACGGAAAAAAAGCGGATCCTGCTCACGGATGTTCCCGCCGATTTCATAACGATCTCGTCCAGTCTGGGAGAGGCGCTTCGCGTGAACATCGTCGTGCTGCCGGTGCTGTTTGAAGGAGAGACGAAAGCCGTCATTGAGCTTGCAACGCTGCAGCCGTTCACCGACGTCAACCTGTCGTTCCTGGAACAGCTCACGCTCAGCATCGGGGCTGTGTTCAATACGATCGAGGCTACCATGCGGACGGAGGGACTGCTCACCCAGTCTCAGCAATTGACGGTGGAACTACAGGCGCGGCAGACGGAGTTGCAGCGGACCAACCAGGAGCTGGGCACCAAGGCGAAACTGCTCGCGGAGCAGAACGCGGAGGTCGAGCGCAAGAATGCCGAAGTCGAGCAGGCACGAAACGCGCTCGAAGAAAAAGCCGCCGAACTGGCGCTCACCTCCAAGTACAAGTCCGAATTCCTCGCAAACATGTCGCACGAGTTGCGGACGCCATTGAATTCCATTCTCATCCTCAGCCAGCAACTTGCCGAAAACGCCTCAGGCGCGCTGTCGGAACGTCAGGTCGAGTTCTCGCGCAACATCAACTCGTCGGGCTCCGACCTGCTGCATCTGATTAACGACATCCTCGATCTGTCGAAGATCGAATCCGGCACCGTGACCGTGGAGGTGGAGGAAATTCCCTTCTCGAGTCTGCTTGAGACCATCGACCGGACGTTCCGGCACGTGGCCGAGGCGAAGAATCTGCCGTTCAACGTTCATTTCGCAAGTGACCTGCCCAGGATGATGAGCAGCGACCAGAAGCGGCTGCAGCAGATCCTCAAGAACCTGCTATCCAACGCCGTGAAGTTTACGGCTCACGGTCACGTCGATGTGCGCGTCGATTTTGCGAAGCAAGGCTGGCGACCCGACCACCCCGTGCTCAGTCTGACGCAACAGGTCGTTGCCTTTACCGTCGAGGATACCGGCATTGGCATCGCACCGGACAAGCAACGCTTGATTTTTGAGGCTTTCCAGCAGGCCGATGCTGGAACTTCACGCAAATATGGCGGCACCGGGCTTGGACTAGCGATCAGCCGCGAGCTAGCGGGATTGCTTGGCGGGGAGATCAAGCTCTCCAGTGTACAAGGACAAGGCAGCACCTTCATCCTCTACCTGCCGCTTCACTTCTCGGCCCCAGAAAGCGCTCGCCTTCCTGCAGAGCCAGCGACAGCAAAGGTGTCGCTCGTCCGGGAGCGGGTGCTGTTGCCGATTCCGCGGGACGAGCTCATTGACGACGACCGCAGCAGCATCGAGGACGGAGACACCGTCCTCCTCGTGATCGAGGACGACCCCCACTACGCCCGCATCCTGCTGGGCCTCGCCCGCGACACGGGCTTCAAGGGGATTGTTGCAACGAAAGGGAGCACTGGCCTATCGCTCGCGCGGCAATACCGGCCTGCCGCCATCTCACTCGATATCTTCCTCCCGGATATGCTGGGTTGGACAGTGCTCAACCAGCTCAAACTCGACCCTGCGACGCGCCATATCCCCGTTCAAATCATCACTCTGGAGGAGGAGCGGCAGCATGGTCTGGCGCATGGCGCATTCGCCTATCTCGTCAAGGAGCCCACGACCGACGGTTTGGAAGCGGCCTTTAGGCGCATCAAGGCTTTCACGGAACCACGATCCAAGCGGCTGCTCATCATCGAGGACAACGACATTGAGCGGAACTCCATTGTCGAACTGCTCGGCCACGACGACGTTGAGATTGTCACGGCTTCGTCGGGGGCGGAAGCCCTGAAGGCACTGCGCGATCAATGGTTCGATTGCGTGGTGCTGGACCTGCGGCTACCGGACATGACGGGCTTCGACCTGTTGGACAAAGTCCGCACCGACCCGGAGCTGTGCGACCTGCCCGTGGTTGTCTTCACGGGCAAGGATTTGACCATGCAGGAGCAGACCCGGCTAAAGGCGGTGGCCAAAAGCATTGTTCTCAAGGACGTTCAATCTCCCGAACGGCTGCTCGACGAGACAGCATTATTCCTTCACCGCGTCGTAACCGATCTGCCGCCGGCCAAGCAAGCCATGCTCGAACGGCTGCACGGTTCCAATGAAGTCCTACGGAACCGCAAGATCCTCGTCGTAGACGACGATGCGCGTAACATTTTCGCGCTCACTTCACTGCTGGAAAATCATGAGATGGATGTCATCAGCGCTACCAACGGGCGGAGCGCCATCGAGATCATAAAGCGCACACCCGATCTCGGCATCGTCTTGATGGACATCATGATGCCCGACATGGACGGCTATGAAACAATGAGGAGGATTCGCGAACTAGCCGATTTCCGCACAATCCCAATCCTCGCGCTCACTGCGAAGGCCATGAAGGGGGACCGCGAGAAGTGCCTGGATGCTGGCGCCAGCGACTACATCGCAAAGCCGGTGAATACAGACCAACTATTGTCTCTGATGCGCGTATGGCTGTTCCGCTGAACGTGGGCCGATGCTCGACTGGTCGCATCCGGAAAGGACCATTTGAATGACTGAAAGCATCCTCCAATTCCACCCTGATGCCAGCAGCAGGCTGCCGCTCACCGAAGGCTTCGAGGAAGGGGCAACGGCAGCAGACCAGGCGCCGGCCACGCAGGACAAGCCGATCAACATCCTGATCGTCGACGATGAGCCAAAAAATCTCACCGTCCTGGAGACGGTTCTCGACGACCCCAGCTACCGGTTGGTTAAGGCACAGTCCGCCGACGAAGCGTTGCTCGCACTTCTTTCCGACGAATTCGCCTTGCTCATTCTCGATATTCGCATGCCAAGCGTGACCGGCTTTGAACTCGCGCAACTGATCAAAACGCGAAAAAAAACTTCGCGCGTTCCGATCATTTTCCTCACCGCGTACTACAACGAAGATCAGCATGTGATCGAGGGTTATGACACCGGGGCCGTGGACTATCTCCACAAGCCGGTCAACCCTGCAATCCTGCGTTCCAAAGTCGCCGTTTTCGCCGAACTTCACCGAAAAAGCCGCGAACTCGGCACAACCAACACCGCCTTACTCGCGGAAGTCACCGAGCGGCGCCGGGCGGAAGAGCAGCTTCGCGACTTGGCCGATACGCTCGAAAATCGGATTGCAGAGCGCACCCAGTCGCTGCAATTGTCGGAAGGGCGTTTGCGCGAGAGCGAGCGGCGTTTCCGCGAAATGATCGATGCGCTGCCGACAGCCGTCTACACGACGGATGCAGACGGCCTGCTGACCCATTTCAATCCTGCCAGTGCTGAGTTTTCGGGCCGTACGCCCGTCGTCGGCTCCGACCGCTGGTGCATCAGTTGGAAGCTTTTCGATGTCGACGGCCGGCCACTTCCACCCGATCAATGCCCCTTGGCTGTAGCACTGAGGGAAGGGCGCTTGATGCGCGACTCGGAGGCCATTTTAGAGCGTCCGGACGGCACGCGCTTGTGGGTTACGTCCTATCCAACTCCCATGCGCAACGAGGATGGAGAGATCGTGGGAGGCATCAATATTATTGCCGATATCACGGATCGCCACCGTGCGGAGGAGCACATCCGCCTGTTGATGAACGAAGTGAGCCATCGGTCGAAAAACCTTCTCAGCGTCGTGGTGGCAATAGCGCAGCAGACCGCCGCCGCAAGCCCGCAGGAGTTCACCCAACGATTCTCGAATCGGGTCCAAAGCTTGGCTGCAAGTCACGACCTTCTCATCAAGAGCGATTGGCAAAGCATTGAGATTTATGATCTCATCCGTGCACAGCTGGCACATTTCAATGATCTCATCGGCCATCGAATCATCCTTGATGGACCGACGATCAACCTGGCGGTCGCGACAGCGCAATCGATTGGATTGGTCTTGCATGAGCTCGCCACGAATGCGGCCAAGCATGGCGCTCTGTCGGACCAAGCGGGCAATGTTGCGATTACATGGCGCATCGAAACGTGCGAAGGCAAGCAGCAGTTCACAATCAGTTGGATCGAGCGCGATGGTCCTCCCATAACCGCGCCAAAGCGCCGAGGGTTTGGAACCACCGTGATCAAGAACATGGCGGAGATGAGCTTGGACGGGGATGTTCAGCTGACGTATGCCCAGGCGGGTTTCTCTTGGGAGCTTACTTGTCCACTCAAGAAGGTAATCAAGACGGCAGATACCAACATCACGTAATAAGAAAAAAGCTCCAACTTTGCCTGTCGCGTGATGCGTCGACAGGTTCGTTTTCATTCTTTCTATCGGACGCGTTCTGAAAAAACGCGCGACTTCGGACACGTACGATAGAAACCAGCTAGAGCATGGTGATTCTCGAAGACGCGTATCATAACATCTGCCACGAAAGAGATGTCACTTACGACGCAATTTGATCTGGATGTCCATACATCTCGTGATACGGTGAACTCGCACCTTAGTGAGAAGGAGTGAATATTCTGATTCAGGGCGCACACATTCTAATTGTCGAAGACGAGCCTTTGATCGCTCTCGATATCGAGGTGGCTGTCCGATTGGCGGGCGCCGGAGTCGTCAGCGCGGCCCAAACAGTCGAACAAGCTCTCTCTATGGTTGAAGCACCTGGACTCGCAGGAGCTATTGTCGACTTGAGGCTTCAGGGTCAATCCGTTCGTGACGTGGTCAAGCGATTGACTGAACGCTCGATCCCATTCCTATTCTACACAGGGGCCGACGACATTCCGACTGCGCGTTCCTGGCCGATGATACCGGTAGTTAGCAAGCCGGCACCGCCGCAAGAAGTGGTCCGATTGTTAGCTCGGCTCATGTCGGCGTAAGTAAAATAATTGCCGGGACCAGTTCATAATGGGCATTCTCTACATAACGCAGAAATATCTGTTTTGCGACACGCGATGCACTCTTGTCAACAGGGCCGGTCTTTAGAAGTGTATTTTGAATTTGTATTTTGTATTAGATTCGAATTTTAATTTCTTTTTCTTGTTGGGTATTTTTACATATTAGTATTCTCAATTGCGTATCCGCTTCATCGACGGCAACGCCACCACCTCTTCGACGTCTGTCATGCTGAATTCACGCGACGATTTGCCAGTTTTGGCGACGTAAAACCCTCAATGTCAGTTTCTTCCGTACCGACACCGATAAAAAATTCAGTCAGCTAACTGAAAAGGTCAATGCTCTTAAGACCGGTCTCAATGAGGTCAATGGTGGTCTGAAGGCAACGTCGAACTCGCTTCAGCGCATTCCCGATGTTGCAGCGATCGATGGCCAACTCGCGGAAATTGCACGTCTCGCGTCAAAGACGAATGGAGCCCAGGCTACCGAGTTCGCTCAATTTGATCGCCGCATGAGCGAAAACGTCGACGAGATCGTGCAGAGGTTGGCTGAGTTTCACAGTGTCGGTTCGCTCCTACCTCGGATCTGCTCGACCTCTCACCGTTCAACGAGATGTTTGGTGACCTTCGACAAACTCGCGAGAACCAGTCAGCCAAGCTAGCCCTTCTGGAACGCCGCACCACTGAGATCGCTGATCGCCTTCCGCATCCACCGACTGCGCGATGGTTGAGCTTGGCTATCGTTGGTGTTCTTATTTTGGGAACTGTGGCAGGTATTGCGCTCAATTTTGCATCGCAGCCAGATTTGGTCGCCAAAGCTGACGTGCGTTTGGCGAGAAGCGCAAGCGTTTGGCGAAATAGCTCCGCCCTTGTGCTCCGCCGCCAGATTTCTTCCATCGTCCACCGCTCATGCGGGAACGTCCCGTTGCGCGCACCTTTCGGCGCGCCGCCCATTCCGCCGTGAAGGCTGCACGTCGTTCGGCCCTTAACCGCCGGCGCTTGGCACCGCAGCCCGGTCGACTTCGTTCGGGCTCAGCAACGGGGAGCACCCCGCCCGATGAGCACGGCATCGCGATGGTACTCACGGGGGTAAGGCACTTCAGACATTGATGGCAACGAACCCTCGTTCTCAATGCTTCACCAAATCCCCCAGCAGGCTCGCCGCCACTGAAAGCTTCGACAGCGTGAGCCCAGAGCCCGCGATGCCGTGCAAAGCGGTGCGGATGCGTTCCACGTCCGATGCGCGCGGCGAAACCCACGCCTCCACGGCCTCCGGCCCCGTCACGCCGCCTGCAACCATCTCGGCGGTGATGCGCCGCTCCGCGTCGGCGATCGAATCCAGCGCGCGATCGAGCGCGAGACGGTCGAAATAGTCGGTGACCTGGATGCCGCGCGCCGCACAGGCGATCTTGTCGAGCTGGAAGAACGCGCCGGCCGCGAAATACGTGGCCGCCACATCGGGGACCGGCCGGGAGGTGCGGTCCGCCACCTGGATGATGTCGGGCACGGCCGCCAGCACCGGCAGGCTCGCGATCCGCTGTGCGAGTTCCTCGGGTACGCCGCCGCCCAACAGTTCGGCGGCGCGCGCCGCGCGCGCCTTCTCGGCATCGTCGGGCAGCACGCGGTAGAGCGCGGCCGTCACAGCCGCGATGCCAGCCTTGTAATGCTCGACCACGTCAGCGATTCCGCTCGACACATCGACATTGCGCACGAACCACACGATGCGATCGATCAGCAGATCCTGCACGGCAGTGTACAGATCGAGCTGCAGCTTGCCAGTGATCTTGTTGTCGAGCGCATCGATCGCCGCATTGAGCCCGATCATGTCGTAACTGTTGCGCACGACGAAGAACGCGGCAGCGATTGACGCGGCGGATGCGCCAGTCTGATCCCCGATGCGTACCGCGAACGAGGGTCCGCCGCGATTGATCATCGAGTTGGTGAGCTGCGTCGAGATGATCTCGCGGCGCAGACGATGCTGTTCTACCGCTTCGGGGTATTGCTCGACCATCTGATGTGGGAAATAGCGATCGAGTTCGCGGCCGAGATACGGATCGTCCGGCACGCTGGATTCGAGCAACTCGCCGTAGAGCGAGAGCTTTGCGTAGGCGAGCAGCACCGCAAGCTCGGGCCGGGTCAGCCCCTGGCCGCGCTTGCGCCGCTCGCCCAGCTCCATGTCGTCGGGAAGGTATTCGACGCTGCGATCAAGCTGGCCGCGCTGTTCCAAGGTCTGCATCAGCCGCTGCTGGAAGCCCAGGTCTTCGAGCCCGCGCCGCTGCGCCAGGGAGAGCGCGAGCGTCTGTTGGTAATTGTTGCGCAGCACCAGCAGCCCGACCTGCTCGGTCATCGCGGCCAGCAGCAAGTTGCGCCCCTCGATCGTCAGCCGCCCATCGAGCACCGGCACGCTGAACGCGATCTTGATGTTGACCTCGACGTCGGAGGTGTTGACGCCGGCCGAGTTATCGATCGCATCGGTATTGAGCCGTACGCCGCGCATCGCGGCCTCGACGCGGCCCTTCTGCGTCACGCCCAGATTGGCACCCTCGCCCACGACCTTGCAGCGGAGCATAGCACCGGTTATGCGGATCGGGTCGTTGATGCGATCGCCGACCAGATCGTCGGTTTCGCTTGTTCCGCGGATGTAGGTGCCGATGCCGCCGAACCACAACAGGTCGGTATTAAGCTTGAGGATCGCCACCATCACCTGCTGCGGGGTAAACCTTTCGCCTTCGAGTTCAAGCAGCGTGCGCGCCTCTTCGCTGAGCATGATTTCCTTCGCCTTGCGCGAATAGATGCCGCCGCCGGGCGAGAGATAATCTTTGTTGTAGTCCTGCCAGCTCGAGCGGGAGAGATCGAACAGACGCTGGCGCTCGTCGAAGCTGCGCTCCGGGTCGGGCGCCGGATCGATGAAGATGTCCCGGTGATCGAACGCCGCGACTAGCTTGAAGGTGCGCTCGCGCAGCATGCCGTTGCCGAACACGTCGCCCGACATATCGCCGACACCCGCGACCGTGAACGGCGTCGTTGTGATATCGACATCCATCTCGCGGAAGTGGCGCCGCACGGCTTCCCACGCGCCGCGCGCCGTGATCCCCATCTTCTTGTGGTCGTAGCCGGCCGAGCCGCCGGACGCGAACGCATCACCGAGCCAGAAACGATATTCGAGCGAGATGGCGTTCGCCTTATCCGAGAACGTCGCGGTGCCCTTGTCGGCCGCGACCACGAGATACGGATCGTCGTAGTCATGACGCACGACGTTGTCTGGTGGGATCACGCCCTCGGATCCGAAATTGTCGGTGACGTCGAGCAGGCTGGAGATAAAGATCGTATAAGCCGCGGTGCCTTCCGCCTGCACGGCGTCACGCGGGCCGGCGGGAAGAAGCTTCGGCACGAACCCGCCCTTGGCGCCGACCGGCACGATCACGGCATTCTTCACCTGCTGCGCCTTCACGAGCCCGAGCACCTCGGTGCGGAGATCCTGCGGCCGGTCGGACCAGCGGATGCCGCCGCGCGCCACCTTGCCGAACCGCAGGTGCACGCCCTCGACGCGCGGCGAATAGGAGAAGATTTCATACAGCGGCTTCGGCAGCGGTAGCCCGTAGATCTTGCGACTGTCGAACTTGATCGCGATGGTCTGCTTCGGCTGTCCGCCCTGTTCGAGCTGATAGAAACTGGTGCGCAGCGCCGAAGTCACCCCATTCACGAAGTGCCGCAGGATGCGGTCCTCGTCGAGGCTCTCGACACCAGCGAGCGCGGCCTCGATCTCGGCGAGCAGCGCGGTTTGACTTGCGGCGCGCTCTTCCGCCGTCACTTCAAGGCGCGGATCGAACCGCGTGTGGAACAGCTGCACGATCGATGCCGCGACCGCGGGATGTCGGCGCAGCGTCGTCCACATGTAGTCCTGCGAATAGGCGATCCGCGCCTGACGCAGGTAGCGGGAGATCGTGCGCACCATTGCGACATCGCGCCATTGCGCGCCCGCGATCAGCACCAGCGCATTGTAGCCGTCGTTCTCGGCGCGCCCGCGCATCACCATCATAAAGCAGGCTTCAAGCCTGGTTTTGAGCGCTTCGAGTTCGAAGTTCTCGCCGTCGGCATGCTCCAGCATCATGTCGTGCATCCACACGTCGGCCGCGCCGGTATCGTCCGGTTCGATCCTGTAGGTGCGCTCGTCCACGACGCGGAAGCCCATGTTCTCCAACACGGGCACGCGCTCGGAGAGCGGAATCGGCTTCTCCCGGCTCCACACATTGAGGCCGACGGTAGCGCAGTCGCCGTCGCGCCGGCTGTAGAAATCGGCGCCGAGCGGCCGGAGCGGCGAGAGACTCTCGATCAGCCGGATGTCCGCGACGGCGACCGGCGGCACGTAGGCCTCGCGGTAAGCGACGGGGAAGGCTTCGCGATAGCGGCGCACAAGCTGCTGCGCCTTGATCGACTCATGGACCAGGGTCAACGCCTCGGCGAGCCCGTCGGTCCAGGTACGCACCAGCGCCTCGACGGCCTGCTCGACAGTCGGGCGGTCTGGATTGGGCGTATCGCCCTCGAGCCGCGCGATAATGAAATGCACGCGGACCAGGGGCCCTTCCGGGAAGTACGGGTAAAACGCCGAGACGCGCCCGTTGTAGACGCGGGCGAGATACGCACCGATCTTCGCGCGCGCCGAGGAGTCGTAGCGCTCGCGCGGCACGAATACCAGGATCGAGACGAACCGGTCGAAGCGGTCGCGCCGCGCCAGCACGCGCACGCGCGGGCGCTCGTCGAGATGCATGATCGCGAGCACGAACTGATAGAGCGTGTCATCGTCGATCTGGAACAACTCGTCGCGGGAATAATTCTCCAACACGGCCGCGAACGCTTTGCCTGAATGGCTGTCGGGATCGAAGCCCGAGCGGCGCATCAGAGTGTCGACCTTGCGCCGCAGATACGGAATCGAGCGCGTCGAGCCTGTATAGGCGGTGGAGGTGAACAGGCCGACGATACGGAATTCGCCGACTAGGCTTCCGTCATGATCGAAGCGCTTCACTCCGATGTAGTCCATGTGCACGCGCCGGTGCACGCGCGAGCGCACATTCGCCTTGGTGATGATGAGCTGCTTCGGCTCCTTCAGGAACTCCATGATCTCGGGCGTGATCGAAACCAGTTCGTTGCCGCGCCGGAGCACCCGTACCGACGGCGCGCGCAGGATGCCGAGGCCGGACTCGAACAGCGGCTCATAATTGCCATCATCCGCGGTGAGCGCATATTCGCGCACGCCGAGGAAGGTGAAATTGTTGGAGACCAGCCATTCGAGGAACTGGGTCGCCTCTGCGGTCTCGTCCACCGGCAGCGGCGGCGGATTGTTCTTGATCTCGGCAATCACCTCGCCGACGCGCGCCAGCATCGGCCGCCAGTCCTGTACGCACAGGCGCACATCGTCGAGCACTTCGCCGATCGCCTTGACGATCTCCGCTTGGCGCGCCGCGTCCTCAATGCGCTCGACATGGATGTGGATGAAACTTTCACGCAACGCAGTGCCGACCGCCGGGCCCTCGCCGCGGAACGCGACGAGCAGCCCTGAGTGGTCGCGCTCCACCCTAAAGATTGGATGCAGCACGAGGCGCACGTCAACATTCTGCTCGGTGAGTTCCGCCAGAATCGAATCGAGTAGGAACGGCATGTCGCTGTTGATGATCTCGATGATCGAGACCGACTTGATGCGGTCGGCGCCGGTCGGTCCAGGGCGGGACTCGAACCGGATCTTAGGAACCCCCGGCTTGCGCTCCTGCAGGAACAGCCAAGCAGCCTCGGCGAGTTCGGCGAACTCGCGCGGCTCGTAGCGCACAAGGTCTTCTGGCGAGACCCGCGCGAACATGACCCCGGCAAAGCTTTCCGGCATGTCGCCGCGCAGACCCTTGAGGATGGTAGCGGCCTGCTCAAGCAGCCGCCGGGCGGCGCGTTCCTCGTCGCTGCTGAACTGCCCCTCGATGTTCATGAAAATCTCCCGGCCGCGCGGGATTCGCCTCGTTTTCAGCGACTCTCCCTGACCCGCGTGACGGCGTCGGGGGGAAAACCGTGACGGGCGACGGCCAGCGCTAAAGACTAGCGCACTTCACACTCGTCGTCCAGGTGCGGGACTTCCCGTCGACTGGAACCGTTGTGACCACTTCACGACGCTCGAAACGCTGACCTCGCAGGTCTCGGCAACCGAGCGGCAGGTCTGACCGCTATTGACTGCCGCAACGACCCGCTCGCGTAGGTCCATGGAATAGGCTCGTGCCATGCGGGCTGGCCTCCTCTCCAGCCCGCAACTTGGATCATAATCGCAAGCCCGCGTGAATCCTCTGATTTGGCCTAAGTTGATCATGCTCTAGAGCTGGCGCCACTAGAGCCTCAGATTCAAGCGCCGTGCCAGCACGCCGACAATGCCCTCGCGGAACGACAGAACGCAGATCACGAAAATCAGGCCTTGAACCACCGTGACCCAGGCCCCCAGTTGCGCCAGGTAGTTCTGCATCGTTACGATCACGATGGCGCCGACGATCGGGCCAAACATGGTCCCCACACCGCCAAGCAGCGTCATCAGCACGATCTCCCCCGACATGGTCCAGTGCACATCGGTCAGCGTGGCGAGTTGAGACACGAGGGCTTTCATGCTGCCAGCCAGTCCCGCGATGGTTGTCGAGAGCACGAACACGAGCAGCTTGTAACGCGGCGCATTGTAGCCGAGCGAAATCGCACGCGGCTCGTTTTCCCGGATCGCCTTCAGCACCTCGCCGAACGGTGAGTTTACGATGCGGAAGATCGCCAGCAACCCGGCCATGAACAGGACCGCGATGAACACATAGAGCGACCGATCGTCGGACAAATCGACGATGCCAAACAGCTTGCCGCGCGGGATAGCCTGAATACCATCTTCGCCATGCGTGAACTTAGCCTGCAGGCAGAAGAAGAACGCCATCTGTGCCAGCGCGAGCGTAATCATCGAGAAGTAGATGCCTTGCCGGCGGATTGCCAGGGCACCGAAGGCAAGACCGAGTGCCGCCCCGGTCGCGGCACCGAGCAGCAACGCGACCTCGGGCGTCACACCCAAAATCTTGGCCGCGTGACCGGCGACGTAGGCCGCCATGCCGAAGTAGGCGGCATGGCCAAACGACAGCAGCCCGCCATAGCCCAGCAGCAAGTTGAACGCGCACGCCAGCAGTGCAAAGCACAACACCGACATCACGAAAACCGGGTATAGCACGAACGGGGCAATCGCGAGCAGCACCGCCAGGAAAGCGAATAGGATCTTGTACGTCGTCATCGAGTCGCGCGCGGGGTATTGCTCGGAGTGGAGCGCGGCGGCTGGCGTGGTCCCTTCCTTGCCGAATAGTCCGGCCGGCTTCACCAGCAAAACGATGGCCATGATGACGAAGATGACGGTGGTCGAGGCTTCCGGATAAAACACCTTCGTTAGGCCTTCGATGAGACCCAGGGCATAACCCGACACGATAGCGCCCAGGATCGACCCCATGCCGCCGATCACGACCACGGCGAACACCACGATGATAACGTCCGCCCCCATGTTCGGGTTGACCGAATAAATCGGCGCGGCCAGCACGCCAGCGAATGCAGCAAGCGCCACGCCAAAGCCGTATGTCAGCGTGACCAGCAAAGGCACGTTGATGCCGAAGCCTTGCGTCAGAACCGAATTTTCGGTCGAGGCGCGCAGGTAGGCGCCAAGCCGTGTGCGCTCGATCAGGAACCAAGTCCCAAAGCATACGACGATAGACGCCGCGATTGCCCAGGCGCGGTAATTCGGTAAGAACATAAAGCCGAGATTTTGACCGCCCGTAAGCTGCGGCGGCATGGCGTATGGGATGCCGGAAACGCCGTATTTATCGCGCAGAACTCCCTGGAAGATCAGCGCCAATCCAAAGGTCAACAGCAAGCCGTAGGTGTGGTCGATCTTGTAGAGGCGGCTAATCAGCGTGCGCTCCAGCACGATCCCGAACGCGCCCACGATCAGCGGCGCGAGCAGCAGTGCCCACCAGTATCCGATCCCGAGATAGTTTAGCAGCATCCAAGCGACGAACGCGCCCAACATGTATTGGGCGCCATGCGTGAAATTGATGATGTTGAGCAGGCCAAAAATGACGGCGAGGCCGAGGCTCAGTAGCGCATAGAACGAGCCGTTGATGAGACCAACGGTCAACTGGCCAAACAACGCCTGAATGGGGATGGCGAGATAAACGATCATGCGCCTCGCTGACGGCGATCATGCTGATGCCGAGGATCATATTGTTGCAGATCTTCGCAGCCTCACCGGCCCCCGCCTCT
>JANLYB010000120.1:0-3472 GCA_031365425.1 Hyphomicrobiaceae bacterium | reverse complement strand
GTGTATTGCTATCAGAAAACCAGCCCATGCCGGCAATTAAGCTCGGACCGTTAGGCAATATCGGCATCTTTACGGCATACTCAAGTCGAAGAATGTCATGCGATGGTTGGGCTTGAGCGTCCTCATTCTTGCTTGTTAGCGCAATCGATATCGCCAATAGCAAGCAAAGCAAAGGGGATAGTTTCATTTTGCGCCGTTTTTGTTGGGGTTTGGGAGCGGAGGCAAGGGAGAGTTTTGGCTAAATTGATGGTTGCTTGGGTCCCGGCCTTCGCCGGGATGACGAAAATGGAGGGGCGGTTTTTGTGTTGAGCCCCTCACCTGTCATTGCGTGACATCCTCTCCTGTACCGGGAGAGGAAAGGGACGTGGAGCGTTTGTAGAGGGAGGCTGGGGGCGGTGTGGGTTTGGTGACAGGGTTGCCGCTGATGTCGTGTTCGTGGTCGTGGTGGTGGGTGTAGACGGCGAATGCGGCGGCGGCTTCTTTGCCGAAGAGGCGGGCGTATTCGGGGTGGTTGGCGACGGTTTCGGGGTGGCCGGAGCAGCAGACGTGCTGGTTGATGCAGACGATGCGGTCGGTGTTGGCCATGACGATGTGGAGGTCGTGGGAGACGAGCAGGACGCCGAGGCGGCGGGTGTCGCGCAGGCGGGCGATGAGTGCGTAGAGGTCGGCTTCGCCCATGTGGTCGACGCCGCTGGCGGGTTCGTCGAGGACGAGGAGTTGGGGCGAGCGAAGCAGGGCACGGGCGAGGACGACGCGCTGGAGTTCGCCGCCGGAGAGTTCGGCGACTTGCGAGTTGACCACGCGGGACGCGCCGACTTCGTCGAGGGCGGCGGCGATCTCGGCAGCGGATTTTTTCAGGCCGAGGTTGAGGAAGGTTGAGACGGTGAGAGGGATGGTGCGGTCGATGTCGAAGCGCTGGGGGACGTAGCCGACTACGAGGTTTGGTTTGCGGGTGATTTTACCGGCTGTGAGGGTTTCGAGGCCAAGGAGGGCGCGGACGAGGGTCGTTTTGCCCGCGCCGTTGGGGCCGATGACGGTGACGATCTCGGACGGGTTGAGGGTGATGTCGATGCCGGACAGGAGCGTGCGGCCGGATTTGACCACGGTGAGGCCGCGCCCGGACATGAGGGCGTTGGGGTTCAGCTCGGGCGGCGGGTTGTGGTCGTGACCGCAGCAGGAATGGTCGCGGGCGGCGTGGTCGTGAACCATCGGGTGGCCTTGTTTTTTGCGATGTTTCGACGTGAGAGCGGACGTTGAGTTTGCGGCTCCCCCACCCCTAACCCCTCCCCGCCAGGGGGCGGGGAATACGCGCCGTCGTGGGTGAGGGAGTTTGTTGCATCTAGGCGGTTCGGGCGGAGCAGTGCGCGCAGCGGCCGGTGATTTCGACGATGCGGGAGGCTTGCTCGAATTTCTGGGCGTTGGCGAGGGCGTCGATTGCGGTGAAGACGGTTTCGCCGTCGACTTCGGCAATGGTTCCGCAGGCACCGCAGGAGAGGACAACGCATTGGCGCTGGCTCGCGTGGTTGGCGTGGCAGGCGAAGAATGCGTTCTTGCTTTCCAGGCGATGGACGACGCCGGCTTCGATCAGGGCTTCGATGGCGCGGTAGACGCTGACGGGGGCGAGGCGGGTGCCGGTTTGGGACAGCTGTTCGATGATGTCGTAAGCGCCGACGGCGTGGTGGGAAGCCGCGATCTGTTTGAAGACGCGCAGGCGTAGGTCGGTGAGGCGCAGGCCTTGGGATTCAAAGGCAATGCGGGCGCGGTCGAGGGTTTGCGTCAGGCAGGCGACGTGGTTGTGGCCAGGGATGGGGAAGGGGGCTGGGGAGATGTCGCTTTGGGCCATGTGTGTCTCTTTTCCTGCAAGATTTCGGACCTGAAGGAGGTCCAAAATCTTGAATCGGGCGCTCGCGCCGGCGGCCGCGCTGAAGGTTTGCTGCTGTGCATCGGGGCCGCTCCGGCCAGTGAAGGGTTGGCCGCTAAGTGGGATGCTTTGATATGTTATATTATAACAATCGCATTTGGGACAAGGCACGTTTCGCCTTTTCGCCACCATCGCGTGTTTTACCAAGCTGAACAGACACAGGCGGCTGAGCATCACAGGTTGTGCTCCTCGCCGTCGCTTTGGAAATTACAACCCATGGCACTCAGTGAAGCGTATATCGTGGCGGCGCGCCGGACGGCGCTGGGCCGGGTTGGCGGGCTTCATGGCAAGCGGCGGATCGACGATTTGACGGCTCCGGTCATCCGGTCGGTGCTGGGCGATAGCAAGATCAATCCGGCGCTGGTGGATGGGTTGATCCTGGGAAACGCAACCGAGATTTCGAACCCGGCGCGGTTAATTTCGTTGTCGTCGGGTCTGCCTGAGACGGCCACGGCGATTACCATCGACCGGCAATGCTCGTCAGGGCTTGATGCGATTGTGCAGGCTTGCCGGATGATCGGGGCGGGCGAGGCCGAGGTGATGCTGGCCGGCGGGGCGGAGTCGTTGTCGACCGCGCCCAGGCGTGTGGCGCGGCCCAAGCATCTGCATCAGTTGCCGCGGTTTATCGGCATGGAAGCTGCGAGCGCGGATGCGGCGTATGAGCCGAATTTGTTCGAGGCGTCCGAGCATCTGGCGCGCGAGGCCGGCATCAGCCGGGCTGAACAGGACCAGATTGCGCTGCGGTCGCATCTGGCGGCGCTGGCTGCGCGGGATGCCAAGAAGTTTGTCGGCGAGATCGTGCCGTTGTGGAATTCGACCGAGGAAGCGCGCGACGAGATGGTGCGGGACCTGTCGCTGGAGGACCTGGAGCGGCAGACGCCGTTTTCTGGGACGGGCGGGTTGCTGACGGCTGGCAATACGAGCGCTCAGGCGGATGGGGCGGCGATGGTTGTCGTGATTTCGCCGCGGATCTGGAAGGACATGGGCGAGCCGCGGGCGTTGCGGTTGATGACGGCGGCGACGATTGGGGTTGCGCCGGATCGCGAAGCGTTTGGGGCGATTGCCGCGACGCAGCGGTTGATCGGGCTGCATAACGATCTTGATCTGTCACAGGTGGCGGCGATTGAGACGAGCGAGGCGTCTGCGGCGCAACTCATTCAGTTTGCTCGGCAATTCGGCGTGGATGCGTCGGGGATCAATGCGGGCGGTGGGGCGATTGCACGGGGGCATCCGTTTGCGGCGGCGGGCGCTGTGCTCGTGGTCAGGTTGTTCTCGCAGCTCGTTCGGGCGATGAGTACGAAGGGTGATTCAGCTGGGCGCGGATCGCTCGGACTGGCGACGTTGAGCGCAATCGGCGGGCTTGGGTCGGCGGCGCTATTTCAGGCGACTTGATAAGTTTCGCGGTGCCCGTTGCCACCCCCACCCCAAACCCCACCCCCCACGGGGGGGGGGGAAAAAAAAGAACGGCACCCCACATATCGGCGATGCAGTGCGTGGCGCACGCAAAGTAGGGGGGGGCAATTAAGTCCCCCGGTTCGAAAATATTATGGT
>JANLYB010000071.1:0-10510 GCA_031365425.1 Hyphomicrobiaceae bacterium | reverse complement strand
GGTGATTTTATTTGCCGTGGTGTTTGGTGCCGATCTGGTGTCGCAGATCCTGCGGGGGCGCTTCCAAATCCGCGCAATGCCTCCATCGTGACGGCACTTGCCCTGTTTTCGGCGGTGATCGCTCTGTTCGGATTTGGGCTGAAACGTCAGGCGGCGGCAGCGGACGGATGGGCGCAGACCAAGGGTCGTATCATCACATCGCAGACGGAGCAGTTCGTTGCCGGCGCAGATCGCATCAGCGCGCCACGGCGCAATCTGCTGCGCCAACGGGTCATCTATGCCTACACTGTCGTGGGCGTGGGTTATTCCGGCGACCGGGTGTCATTTGGAGCGCGAACGGCGTCGTCGATGCCGGGAATGGAGCAGGCCATCGTGCGGCGTTATCCGGTGGGGACCGCAGTCACCGTGTACTACGATCCAGCCAATCCATCCCAAGCCGTTCTTGAACGGGGCGTTCGCAAGCTATGGCTGCTGTGGGCGTCGGCTACGCTGTTTGCTGTGATGGCCGTAGCAATCTCGGGCGTCATGGGGTGAGCCGCCGTCCAATAAAAAAGCCACCCCGCGAACGGGGTGGCTCTCATTTCACTACCAAGCTTGTCGCTTAAATTTAAGCGGCCTGGATGTTGCCGACGGCGATTTTGCCGGTGCGGCGATCTTCTTGCGTGTCGAACGACACGCGCTGGCCTTCAGAGAGGCCGCTCATGCCGGCGCGCTCGAGAGCGGTTGCATGGACGAACACGTCCTTGCTGCCATCTTCCGGCTGAATGAAGCCGAAGCCTTTTTGAGCATTGTAGAATTTCACGACGCCATTGATCATAGGGTATTCCTTAGGAGCTGTTTTCTGCACGTTCGGCACGCCTTCTCGCATAAAGCGGAAAGGTGCGCCATTTTTCGAGTTTTGGAGGCTATGAACATGCGCCCAGCTTGGTAAGGCGTAGCGGCCCTGTTGTCCGGCCAAAGTCGATGAGGGCTCATTAACAGGTTCGATGCACCCCGGCTAGCGATTTTTTATGACGGATGCTGCGGAGCAAGAAGTGCGAGGGATTGAGCCGTAACGCGTTCGCATGCTTCCCAAAACTCATCGCGCGTTAGGCGGTTTTTAACCACGCTGATGTTCAATCGCACGAGTGTTGCGTTTGTAAAAAGGGCGTTTGTGATGAGTTCGATCGATCGCGGTTGTGCGCCGCGTGACCGCCGTGTGCGCGGTCCAATTCTGGCGGTGTCGCTGCTTGCGCTGAGCGTGGGCGGGTGCGCGCATGAGACCCAGCATCCCTACCAGCAGGCCAATTGGTACGCCGGTGCCCCACGTGGTGAACCGCCCGCGCCGATTCCTGTCGAGATGGAAGACGATGGCCGTCCGGCCCAGTTGCCCCCGCGCGCAGGAGTGGCCAATGTGAAAGACGATCCGAGCGAACCGTGGAGCCCGAACTATGGTGGGCCTGCGAATCGTCGGGTGCAGCCTGCGACGGCGCCGGTGAAGGCTGAGCCGCAGCGGGTGGCTTCAGCGCATGACGAGGACTGATACGAGTAAGAGGTGCCTTTGACGCAGATCGTGTGCCTATCGAGCTTGGCGGGTCGTCCTGATGCATATGCTTCGATCGAGCGGATATTTTTTGCCGCCAGCGGGACGAAGACGTTTGCCAGCGAAGAAGCACGCGATGCGTTTCGCGAACGCTGGCTTGGGCGGTATCTGGTGCATGACGCCGGACATGTGTTCGTCGCGCTCGATGGTGCGCGGCGGATCGTGGGGTATCTGGTCGGGTGCCTCGACGATCCAGCGCGGACGGAGCGCTTCGGCGATATCGGTTTTTTTGCCGGCTTTGCGCCGCTGACGGCGCGATATCCGGCGCATCTGCATGTCAATCTGGATGAGGCTGCGCGGGGAGCTGGCATCGGGGGTTTGCTCGTCGAGGCGTTTTGCGAGCAGGTGGTCGCGGCCGGTTTGCCGGGCGTGCATGTGGTGACGGGCAAGGGTGTGCGGAATGTCGGATTTTACGAGAGGCTCAAGTTTTTCGAGCGCGGGTCAGCGGCGTTCAACGGGCACGAAGTCGTGTTCCTGGGGCGCGACCTGTCAACTTGATGCCGCCGCCGGGCGTTGTTCGGAGCGGCCCGACCAGTCGATGCGCAGGGTGGCGAACATGACGATGGTCAGGGCCGCAAAGCCGAGCAGGGCACCGGCGAGCAACGCGTAGTCTTCAAGCTGCAGGATGAAATAGAGCAGCAAGTAGGTGACGGTGAAGACCGCCAGCATGATGAGGCCGAGCTTGTTGCTGCGGAATACCGCGCCGATGTAGCCTGCCAGCATGAGGCCGGTTGCCGAGGAGGCAAGCAGGTAAGCGGGCGTAAAGCCGATGTTTTCGGCAAGCGACAGTAGCAGCACGTAAAAGAAAATGAGTGCGATGCCGGTGAACAGGTATTGTACCGAGTGGACCGATTTCTTCGAGACGAGTTCCAGGCAGAAGACGGCCATGAAGGCAAGCGTCAGGAACATGAGGCCGTATTTTGTGGCGCGGTTGACCATGCTGTAAAAATCGACAGGCGCGATCATGCGGACGCCGAAGGCGTAGGGTGCTAAGCGCTCGATGGTCATGTCGTGCAGGCTCCAGCTTTCAGGCACGCTGCGGGCGAGGTGGGGGATTTTCCAGGATGCCTTGAAGCCCGATGCCGCGACCTGGCGGTCGTCGGGGAGGAATGCGCCCAGGAAGCTCGGGTGGGGCCAGTTGGAGGTCAGTGAAACGCGGGTTTCGCGGGCGGCGGGGGTGAAGTCGAGCGACACGGAGCCGTTGAAGGTCAAGTCAATGGCGAAGTTGAAGGCGGCCGGCTCCTTGTCGGGGTCCGGAAGCACGGTCGAGCCGGCATTTGCGAGCTTGGCGTGGATGCCGGCGGTGTTGATGGCGGGGATGCCGAGGCTTGGGGCGAAGGCGGTATCGGTCGCGCCGGGAATTTTGAGAATGGCGGATTCTTTGAGACCTGAGACGCCCGATAGGCCCAGCACAAGAGAGGCGTCACGCCAGCGCACGGAGGCGGCTTCCGCCGTAACGTCGGTGATGTGGGGCGCGGCGAAGCGGCCGGTCAGCTTCATGCGGGAGGCGTAAACCGGAACTTCGAAGATCGAGCGGCGGAGTGTTTTGGTGTCGCTGGTAGCGACGATGTCTAGGGCTTCAGGAGTGAAAACGGCGCGGCGTTCTTGAATTTGTTCGACGCGCTTGTCGCCTTGCAGGACTTCGAGGCGGACGGTGTAGGGCACGACCAGGAATGGGCCCTGGAGGCGCTGCTCGGGACCCCAGATGCGACCAACTTCGGTGCGGACTTCTCGGGCGCGGCTTTCGCGTTCGGAGACCAAGCCGCCGACGATGAAGAGCGGGATGAACAGTAGCAGGATCAGGAAGGCGATGAGGCCCAGCTTGAAGGCGGGACTGCGGGTCCAGCGTGCGATCGTTTCGAGGAACCCGGCCATGTGTCACGCCCTTTGAGGAAACTCTGTTGCCGGTTTAGTTGCGGTCCACGGCAGCTTCGCGGCGAAGCAGCGGCGGAAGTAGGGTCGCGTTTTCAACGTAGGCGGCAGTCGGGAAGTGTAATCGCGGTCGCGCTTAGGATTGCCTCTGTCATGGGCGTCGGGCATGGTTGGCGGGTGGCATTGTGCGAGGCGGATGGAATGGTGCGGACCCTGTTGGGGTGGATTTGGGCGGTCGTGGCGCTTGTAGCGGCGAGTGGGCCTGTGCAGGCTGCGCCGACGCTGGAGGCGGTTCGGGCGCGGGGCGTGTTGAACTGCGGGGTGACGAGCGGGCTGGCTGGGTTTTCGGCGCCCGACGACAAGGGCGTATGGGCCGGGATCGACGTTGATTTTTGCAAGGCTGTGGCGGCGGCGATCTTTGGCGCGGACGCGAAGGTCAAGTATGCGCCGTTATCTTCGAAGGAGCGGTTCACTGCCTTGCAGTCGGGCGAGGTCGATGTCCTCGCGCGCAACACAACGTGGACGATGAGCCGCGACACGACCCAGGGACTGACGTTTTCGGTCATCAATTATTTCGATGGCCAGGGCTTCATGGTGAAAAAGGCGTCGGGGGTGACGTCGGCCAAGCAGCTTGGCGGGGCGACGGTGTGCGTGCAGTCGGGCACCACGAGCGAACTCAATCTGGCGGATTATTTCCGCACCAATAATCTGCCTTACAAGGTGGTGGTGTTCGACAAGAATGCCGAAAGCCTGTCGGCGTACGATGCGGGGCGGTGCGATGCGTTCACGACGGATGCGTCGAGTTTGTATTCGGAGCGGCTGAAGCTGGGGGCGGTCGAGGGGCATGTGGTGCTGCCGGAGATCATCTCGAAGGAACCGCTCGGGCCGGTCGTCCGGCAGGGCGACGAGCAGTGGATCAACATCATCCGGTGGACGCATTTTGCAATGGTCGGGGCGGAGGAGCTTGGGATCAGCAGGGGCAACGTGCGCACGTTGGGCAACAGCGCGAACCCGGAAGTGCGGCGGTTGATCGGCGAGGAGGGGGATTTCGGTAAGGGGATCGGGCTGTCGCGCGATTGGGCGGTGCGGATCATCGAGGCGGTGGGGAACTACGGGGAGAGCTTCGAGCGCAATTTAGGATCGGGGTCGCGGCTGGCGATCACACGCGGGCAAAACCGTTTATGGACGGAGGGCGGGCTGCAATATGCACCGCCGATCCGTTGATGGAGTTTGTGTTCGACCGCAAGTGGCGGGGCGTTGCGTTGCAGACGGTGCTGGTCGCGCTGCTCGTTTGGGGCGTCAGTTGGCTGGCGGCCAATGCGGTGGCGAATTTGCAGAAGCAGAACATCGCATCCGGCTTCGGATTCTTATCGCGGACAGCGGGGTTCGATATTTCGCAGGCGCTGATCGATTACAAGAATACGGACACGTATGCGCGGGCGTTCTGGGTCGGGTTGTTGAACACGCTGCTGGTGGCGGCGGTGGCGACGGTGCTGGCGACGATACTGGGATTTGCGCTGGGCGTGGCGCGGCTGTCGTCAAACTGGATCGTGGCCAAGATCGCCCTCGTGTACGTCGAGATCGTTCGGAACGTGCCGCTGCTGCTGTGGCTGTTCATGGTCTATTTCGGAGTGATGCTGCGGCTGCCGCCGCCGGGGGAGAGTCTGCATCTGCTGGGAGGGATGCTCAATCAGCGGGGGCTGTATTTGCCCGCGGTATCGGGTGGCGGCGGACAGTTGATAGCGGCTGCCGGATTGCTGGCACTGGGTGCTTGTGCCGGTGTGGCGATGCGGGGGGCGGGGAGGCGTGGCTGGCGACTCTTGGATGCTGTCATCCTTGGCTTGTTCTTGATTCCAGGATTGGCGGCTCTTTCGCTGGCGTGGCCGCTGGCAGTTGAGATGCCCGCGATGGGGCGGTTCAATGTCGAGGGTGGGCTGGCGTTGCTGCCGGAGTTGATGGCGCTGGTGATCGGGCTGGTCACGTATACGGGCGCGTACATCGGGGAGATCGTCAGGGCGGGGATACAGAGCGTCGGGGTGGGGCAGCGGCAGGCGGCGTCGGCGCTGGGCTTGGACGAAGGGCAGGCGCTGCGGTTCGTGATCGTGCCGCAGGGCTTGCGGGCGATCATTCCGCCGTTGACGAACCAGTATGTAAACCTCGCCAAGAACTCGTCGCTGGCGGTGGCGGTCGGGTATCCCGATCTTGTGTCGGTGTTTGCCGGGACGATTCTGAACCACACCAATCAGGCGGTGGAGACGATTGCGATCACCATGGCGGTGTATCTGGTGTTGTCGCTGGCGATCTCGGGCGTCATGGGCGTCTTCAATGCGCGCGTTGCGCTGAAGGAGCGGTGAATATGGGGAGAAGCGATCCGTTCCAAATTGAGGGTTGCTTGGGTCCCGGCCTTCGCCGGGATGACGTGAAGTGGAGGGGCGAGTAATGACCCTTCAGAAGGCTGTCGCATGGATGCGGGCGAATTTGTTTTCGTCGGTGGGGAATGGCGTTTTGAGTTTGGTTGCGCTTGGGCTGGCGGCCAGGGGTGTTTGGGCGGCGGTCGATTGGGCGCTGGTGTCGGCAGTATTTACCGGCGAAGACGGGAAAGCGTGTGCTGGGGCAGGTGTTGGGGCGTGCTGGCCGTTTGTGACGCATAAGTTCGGGGCGTTTATGTATGGGCGGTATCCCGATGCCGAGCGGTGGCGGGTGCTGATGGTTTATGGGTTGGCGTTTGCCTGGGTTGGGGCGTTGAGCTGGCCTGCATTGCGGGCGAGAGGCGCGGTGATGCTCGGGCTCGCGATGCTGGCGCCGGTCGCGTCGTTCGTGCTGCTGGTGGGCGGGTGGTTCGGACTCACGTATGTGCCGACGGAGCTGTGGGGCGGGTTGCTCGTGACGCTCGTCGTGGCGAGTGCGGGGATCGTGGCGTCGTTGCCGCTGGGGACATTGCTCGCGTTGGGACGGCGGTCGGACTTGCCGGTCGTGCGGTGGTTGTCCATCGGATTCATCGAGATCGTGCGCGGGGTACCGCTGATCACGGTGCTGTTCATGGCGAGCGTGATGCTGCCGCTCGTATTGCCGCCGGGTGTGTCGTTCGACAAGCTGCTGCGGGCGCTGATCGGGGTGGCGTTGTTTGCGGCGGCTTATATGGCGGAGGTGATCCGCGGCGGACTGCAGGCGATCCCAAAGGGGCAGTTTCAGGCGGCCGACGCGATGGGGCTGACGGGCGTGCAGAAGATGCGGTTTGTCGTGCTGCCGCAGGCATTGCGGATCGTCATTCCGGGGATCGTGAATTCGTACATATCGCTGTTCAAGGATACCAGCCTCGTGCTCATCATCGGGCTGTTCGATTTGCTTGGCATGGTGCAGCAGGCGGTGACGTCGGATGCCAAGTGGTTTTCACCTGCGACGGCGGTGACAGGGTACGTGTTTGCCGGGCTCATATTTTGGGTGTTTTGCTTTGCGATGTCGCGGGCGGCGGCGGCGCTGGAGGCGCGTTTGGCTGAGGGGCGCGGACGGTAGATTTGAGTGCGCTGTATATTGCAGCGCAGGATTGCGAGGGGCTGCGAGGGCTGGCAAGGTCCCGACCGGTTCGGGGCGGCATCGGGAGCGGCAGGATGGAAAAATCGCGGCGGGATTTTCTGACACTTGGGGCGACGACGGCGTTGGCGGCGATGACCAGCGAGGTCTCGGCGCAGGAGACGAAGACTTCTGCCGGGTCGGCGCTTGCTGTGCCTGCGGATCAGCGGTTGCGGCTGGTGACGTATTCAGTGCGCGCTGATGGGCCACCGATGATCGGCGTGGTCAAAGCGAATGGCCGGATCGTCGACATCACCGGGGCGGCTGGCGGCGCGAAGTCGATGGTGGCGCTGATCGAGGCAGGGCCTGCTGCGTTGGCGGAGGTCCGCAAGCTGGTGGCGGCGGCCAAGGACGATGGGCCGCTCGTGTCGACGGTGAAGCTGCTCGCACCGATCCCTGAGATCCGGCGGAATATTTATGCCGTCGGCTGGAATTATGTGGCGCATTTCGAGGAAGCCAAGGAACTGCGTGCGCCGGGGGTGGAACTGCCGGAGCATCCGGTATTTTTTACCAAGGCCGTTCATTCGCTGAATGGGCCGTTCGATCCGATTCCGTATGATCCGAGCGTGTCGGTGATGATCGACTGGGAGTGCGAGCTGGCCGTCATCATCGGCAAGAAGGGGCGCAATATCACCGAGGCGAACGCGCTGGATCATGTGTTTGGGTACACGGTCATCAACGATACGACGGCGCGAGATCTGCAGCAGAAGAAACACGGGGGGCAATGGTTCAAGGGCAAGAGCCTGGATGGGCATGGGCCGATGGGGCCGTGGATCGTGCCGGCCAGCGACATCGATCCTGGCAACGTGCATCTCCTCCTGCGGGTGAACGGCGTGGTGAAGCAAGATGCCACGACCAAGCAAATGTATTTCAAGGTGCCTCGGATCATTGCGGAGCTGTCGCAGGGACTGACCTTGGAGCCAGGCGATATCATCGCGACCGGAACGCCGCCGGGGATCGGGTATGCGCGCAAGCCGCCGGAGTTCCTGAAGCCGGGCGATGTCATGGAAAGCGAGATCGTCGAAATCGGGATGATCCGGAATGTGATCGGGAGTGCGTGAGGAGTAGTGTTGACAGTGGCAGGGCCAATGTTAGGCCTTGACGCATGTCATTAGCACCGCTTCTTATTGCCGGGCCGACGGCGTCGGGGAAGTCGGCGTATGCGATGGCGCGGGCGCGTGCCGAGCCTAGCATCATTGTCAATGCCGACAGTATGCAGGTTTATCGCGAACTGCGGATTATTACGGCGCGGCCTTCGGTCGAGGACGAGGCATTGGTTCCGCATGCGCTGTACGGGTTTGTGCCGGCGAGCGAGGCGTATTCGGCCGGGCGGTATGTCCGCGATGTGGCTGAGGTGCTGGAGCGGGCACAACGAGAGGGGTTGAGGCCGATTATTGTGGGCGGAACGGGCCTCTATTTCATGGCGCTACTGGAGGGGTTATCCCCGGTGCCGCCGATCCCAGATGATGTGAGGGCGTATTGGCGGGCGGAGGCGGAGCGGCTTGGTGCGGCGGAGCTGCATGCGGTCTTGACGGCGCGGGACCCGGTGATGGGCCAGCGATTGCGGCCCTCGGATCCGCAGCGGGTGACGCGGGCGCTGGAAGTGTTGGAGGCGACGGGGCAGTCGCTGGCAGTCTGGCAGCAGACGGCGGGGACGCCGCTGTTTGGGGCCCAGACGTGCGAAAAGGTCGTGGTTCTGCCAGACCGGGAGACGGTGTTCACCCGGGCGGATGAGCGCTTTGACGCCATGATGGAGGGCGGAGCGATGGAGGAGGTTGCAGCACTAGGCGCGCGCGGGCTTGATTCGGCATTACCGGCGATGCGGGCGCTGGGGGTCCCTCAGTTGCTTAGCTTTCAGCGCGGGCAAATGGGGCGGGACGCGGCGGTCGCGGAAGCTAAAGCTGAGACGCGCCGATACATCAAACGGCAGATGACGTGGCTAAAACGTAATATGATTTCGTGGCGAGAGCATATATTGTAATATATGCAAATATATGACCGATTAATTTGTCATTTTGCGTTTTTGTCGCTGTTGACCCGGCAGTGTGCGACGCATATTGTGCGGGTGCAAAATTGCGGGTTCGCGAAAGGTAAAATGACATGGCACGGCAGATGACGGGCGCCGAAATGGTGATCAAGGCTCTGGCTGATCAGGGCGTGGAGCACATTTTTGGATATCCGGGCGGCGCCGTGCTGCCGATCTATGACGAACTGCATCAGCAGGATCAGGTGAAGCACATCCTGGTGCGCCAGGAGGGCGGCGCAGTTCACGCCGCCGAAGGGTATGCGCGCTCTACGGGGAAAGTCGGCGTCGTGCTGGTCACGTCCGGGCCGGGGGCGACAAACGCCGTCACCGGGTTGACTGATGCGTTGATGGACTCGATCCCGATCGTGTGTCTGACGGGCCAGGTGCCGACGCATCTGATCGGCAACGATGCGTTCCAGGAGTGCGATACGGTCGGTATCACGCGGCCTTGCACAAAGCACAATTGGCTGGTGAAGAACGTCAACGATCTGGCGCGGATCATTCACGAGGCGTTCCAGATCGCGCGAACGGGGCGGCCTGGGCCGGTGGTCGTCGATATTCCCAAGGACATTCAGTTTGCGACCGGCAACTACGTCGGGCCGAGCAACATCGGGCACAAGACCTATAAGCCCAAGCTTAAGCCGGAGGCCGGCGGTATCCGCGAGGCGGTCGACCTGATCGCGTCAGCGAAACGGCCCGTGTTCTATACCGGCGGCGGTGTCATCAATTCGGGACCGAAGGCGAGCCAGTTGCTGCGCGAGTTCGTGCGGCTGACGGGATTCCCGATCACGTCAACGCTGATGGGGCTTGGCGCGTATCCCGCTGCCGACAAGCAGTGGCTTGGCATGCTCGGCATGCACGGCACGTATGAAGCCAACATGGCGATGCACGACTGCGACGTGATGATCAACATTGGCGCGCGGTTCGACGACCGGATCACCGGGCGGATCGATGCGTTTTCGCCGGGTTCGAAAAAGATCCATATCGATATCGATCCGTCGTCGATCAACAAGAATGTGCGCGCGGATATTCCGATCGTTGGTGATGTCGCTTACGTGCTCGAGGACCTGCTGCGAGTCTGGAAGGCCAAGGCGCCGGTGCTCGATAAGACGGCGCATAAAGCTTGGTGGAAGCAGGTCGATGGCTGGCGGGCGAAGAAGTCGCTCAGCTACAAGCAATCGGGCGAAGTGATCATGCCGCAATACGCGGTCGAGCGGCTGTATGAGCTGACGAAGGATCGCGACACCTACATCTCGACTGAGGTCGGCCAGCATCAGATGTGGGCGGCGCAGTTCTACGGCTTCCAGGAGCCGAACCGCTGGATGACCTCCGGCGGGCTCGGCACCATGGGCTACGGCCTACCGGCGGCGATCGGCGTGCAGCGCGCGCATCCGCAATCGCTGGTGATCGACATTGCCGGCGAGGCTTCGGTGCTGATGAACATGCAGGAGATGTCGACG
>JANLYB010000019.1:0-3511 GCA_031365425.1 Hyphomicrobiaceae bacterium | reverse complement strand
GGCGTTCATCGGCGCTTGTGCCATTGATAGTGCGCTCGATCTCGAACAGCACATCGATACGGCGGACGGCTTCCAGCGCCAGCGGCGACATGACCGCCGGCGTCTTGCCCTCGGCCTTACGGCGCGCGCTTGTGTCGATGTCGGCCAGCGCGAAGAACGGCCGGCGCGCGTGCGCCCAACACGCGGCTTCGAGGATTGGCCCTGGCTTGCGATCGGCCTCGTAAAGCTGCGTGTAGCCGCCATAAGCGTCGGCCTGCAGCAGTCCAGACCATTTGGCCAGATGGGAACGCGGGTGCTCGCCAGTGCGGTCACTCGAGTAGTAGAACATAGCTGCTGGTGGTGCGTGACCTCCAAACGGCCGGTCGTCGCGCACGTAGACCCATGAGCGGCCGGTCACCGTCTTTCCTTTGGCGAGCACCGGCACGGTCGTGTCATCGCCATGTAGCCGCTCGGCTGCAAAGACATGGGCCTCGATGTGCTGTTCGAGATCGAGCGCACGATCAATGGCACAAGCGCCGATGAACGCCGCCGTGTCCGCCAGGAGAGGAGCGCGCCGCTCGTTGCCGATCTCGAGGCCTGGATGCGCGATGAGCGCGCCAAACTCTCGCGCGGCAACGACGTCGCCAAGGCCATGGACTACATGCTCAAGCGCTGGATCGCGTTTACGCGCTTCCTCGACGATGGCCGCATCTGTCTGTCAAACAATGCCGCCGAGCGCGGCGTGCGCGGTATCGCTTTGGGCCGGAAGTCTTGGTTGTTCTGCGGTTCGGATCGCGGCGGCGAGCGGGCCGCGGTGATGTACAGCCTGATCGTCACGGCAAAGATGAACGATACTGATCCGCAGGCCTGGCTCGCCGACGTTCTGCGACGCATCGCCGAGCATCCCGTTCAAAAGCTGGACGAACTGCTGCCCTGGAATTGGCGTAGGCCACCCGCGCAGTCAAGTCAGGCCGCCTAACCATGGCTGGCGGCCCTAAACCCGCGAGTGAACTCGCCGCGGTGCTCACCGGATGCTAACCCGGATCGCGCGTTCGACGACGTTGGAGTCGATATCGATACGACCGCCGTCGAGGAAGCGGGTCAGGCCTTCCCACCGCGAGAGCGCATAGCGGATCGCTTCAGCGAGCTTTGTCTTCTGACTGATCAGAGCGAGCTTGGCGCGCAGCCAGAGTTCGAGTTCATCGATGATCGGCCGGCTCCTGTGCAGCCTGGCGTCGCGTCTTTCCTCGGCGCTGCGGCCACGGATATCCTCGGGTCAGGTCACCCCGTCGCAGCTAGTTCAAGTTGGCCCTTTCGGGCAATCTGAGAGGCCCACTGAAAACCTGTTCCCGTTCTTTGTCCTTGCCCCGGAGTATCAACTCTACTTCCAACAAAGATCGTCTGATCCAGGTTTTAATGGTGTTTACAGGTATTCCACTCCGTTTTGAGAGCTGTTCCCGACTTTCACCGTGAATGTAGGCGGCGATGATGAGGTCGCGTCTTGCTGGATGAAGGGCCTGCAAAGCGGAAAACACATTGTGCTGTTCTTGTATCGCCGTTTGTTGATCTTCCGAAGCCTCGATTGTTTCAAGAGCCGTGGGACCGTCGGCGGGCAGCTCCAGCAACTCTGAATCGTCGGAATAAATTTCTCGCGCCGATTTTCTGACCATGTCGATCGCCAGATTGCGGGCAATGGTGATCATCCAGGTCATCGGTGACCCACGTGACGAACGATAAGAGCCCGCGCTGTGCCAGATGCGCACGTAAGCTTCCTGGATAATTTCCTCCGCTAGATCCGAGCGCTTGACGATCAGCAGGACGGTGGAAAACAGCTTTCCCTTAGTGGCGGAGTATAGTGCCGCAAAAGCGGCTTGGTCCTTCCGAGCGCCAATCACTGCCAACAGGCGTTCCAGCTCCTTTGATCCCGATTCGGTCGCAGTCTTCGTGAGCATGCATTTTCCTGAATGAAGAAAGCACCAATCCGTGTTGAGAACAGTCGGAGTAGCTCGGGTGATCCAAAATACCGAAGAAGCCTCACTCGATGGGTGCAAAGGTACGTATCGCGATCAAGCCGGCCAGGGATGCCAGAGCCGTGAGAAAGGTTCCCCAGACCATATCGACGACGGTGACTACGAGAGGCCATCGGCTGAACGTCGCAAGATTGGTCAGGTCGTAAGTGGAATATGCGACTAGCCCGAGCAGACTACCCAATGATAAAGCCGAAACCCATCCGCCATTCCTGGCTGCGGGCATGACTGCGAACACTACGATCCCGACGAAGTAGATTAAATAAAACGCTGCTGCCGCGAGTAGGTTCGGCTTCTCTGCCAGCAAATCCCCAAGTGAATTTCTGTAGAAACCCATGGCACGGCTAAGCCAGATGTAGTCCACAGCAAGAAAGACGACCGCCGTCACGGCATAGGCAATTGAATAGCGGATCATATCGATCTCTTGGCTTCTGTTCGCGGGGGTTATCTAAATTCCGAAGAGCGGCTGCAACAAGCGCGCAAACATGCTTTTGAACCGCAGCGGCGCATCGGTCACTGCGAGGCAGATGCAATCTTCACCCGGACCAGCAAATGGCTGATGCTCGGTACGTTCGTCGGTTTCTGCGATGTCGCCGCGATACAGAACGGTATCGCGATCGCACAGACTTCCCGTCAGGATAAGCGTGAGCTCACGCCCGTTGTGACCGTGAGACGGGACCTTCAAGCCACTTTGGAAACGCAACAACCGTGCTTGAGAACGTTTGTCGAGCGTATCGATCGAAATTTGCTGGACACGAGGTGCGAGCCGTTTCCAATGCAAGTCGTCAAGATCCCCGCCGAGGTAGCTTCGGAGCGGATCTGGAATGATTCCATTCGAAAAAGTACGAGACGGCTCCTTTGGCTCGGGAGACGTTGTATCGTTTCTGACCTGCGATAATACGGACGCCATCATTGTCGGCGATACCGGCGTTGTCTCAAGAGAATCGAGCAAATAGCCGCCCAGAGCGTCGGCCGAGCTGTTGCGTCCACGACAATGCGGACAAAGAGCAAGGTGGGTGGCAACAAGCAAGCTTGACGCTTCATCCAGCGTACCCGCCGAATAGCTCAGCAGGATATCATTGCTGATATGAAATTTTATCGTCACCTGCTTGCTCCATCTTGCGCATCCAGCGTGGAACGTATTTTGGCGACCGCCAATCGTATCCTGGATTTTACGGTTCCAACGGGAATGCTGAGCCGCCGGGAAATTTCGAAGTGCGAAAGGTCTTCATAAAAGGAAAGCATCAGGACATTTCTTTCATTCGAAGAAAGCGTATCCATTATCTTGCGAACGTTGTCTTGCTTCTCAGTTTGCTCAACTAAACGATCGGGCGGCGGCTGATCGTCAGGGACGAGCGCCGGGTCATTTGGATCGAATTGAGGTCGGCGCGTCTTACGAAAACGATCGATGGTCAGATTTCTTGCGATCGTGAAAATCCAGGTGGAGGGTGATGCCTTCGACGGATCGAATTGTGCTGCATTGCGCCAGATCGAAACCATCGCCT
>JANLYB010000002.1:0-8709 GCA_031365425.1 Hyphomicrobiaceae bacterium | reverse complement strand
GAATGCGAGCGGCTCGTCGAGCAGGGTGTTGGCGTGGGCGACGATGGTTGCAGTGTTCGTGCCGACGAGTCTGGCGGTGCCGGCGGCGATGGCTTCGGGGCGCTCGCTGGTGTCGCGCAGGACAAGAACGGGCTTGCCGAGCGAGGGCGCCTCCTCCTGGATGCCGCCGCTGTCGGTCAGGATCAGGAACGCGCGCGACATGAGATAGACGAAGGCTGAATAGTTTTGTGGTTCGATCAGGTGGATCGCCGGGTGATTGCCGAGGATTTCGTGGACGGGTTTGCGCACCTGCGGGTTGAGGTGGACCGGGTAGACGATTTCAACGTCGCCGCGGTTCGCTAAAGTTTTGAGGGCTTGGCAAATCTGCGCGAATCCTTCGCCGAAGTTCTCGCGGCGGTGGCCTGTTACGAGGATCAAGCGCTTTGATGGATTGAGCCAGTTAAAGCGCTCGCTGAGACGGGCGGATAGGGTCGCGTCCGTTTGAATCGCAGCGTGGGTGTGAACGAGGGTATCGATGACGGTGTTGCCGGTTACGGTGATGCCGGCGTCGGGGATGCCTTCGGCCAGCAGATTGGATCGCGACTGTTGCGTCGGGGGAAAGTGCTTGGTCGCGATGGCCGAGATGATCTTGCGGTTCGCCTCTTCGGGCCAGGGGCTGTAGAGGTTGCCGGTGCGAAGGCCAGCTTCGACGTGGGCGACGGGGATGCGCTGGTAGAAGGCTGCGAGTGCGCCGCACATGGCGGTCGTGGTGTCGCCTTGGACGACGACATAGCCGGGTGCGTAATCGGCAAGGACGGGAGCCAAGCGCTGCAAGGTGAGCGCGGTGACATCGGTGAGGCCGCTCGCGTCGTCCATGACGCGGAGGTCGATGTCTGCAGTCAGGCCCAGGTCAGCCAGTGTCTCGTCGAGCATTGAGCGATGCTGACCGGTTGAACACAAGCGCCATTCGATATTGGTCTGCTGACGCAATTGGAAGGCGAGGCTCGCCATTTTGATGACTTCGGGCCGCGTTCCAACGATCAGGAATAGTTTCTTCTTGGCGATGCTAGCCCCCAAGGTTTCCGTCCAGACTCAATGAGCGCTGACGGATTGTGCCTGATGGAGGCGTACTCTAGCTTCAGACGAGGTTCAATCGAACAGAAGCATTTGCCGCGGAAAGATTTAGGCTGCTTCGCAGGCAGCCGGGGCCGAAAGGCGCGGGATCGGCGTCAATCCGGCGGTGCGGACTTTTTGCCAACAGAGGCCGCATTCGGGGCAGATGTAGGTTGCGCGGATGCGTTCGCCGGCTTCGGGGCCGAAGCTTGATGCCGGGACGAGCGATACGGGTGCGTGATCGGCGGGCGCGTTGCAACAATGCGGCGTGGTGAGTGCGCGTTCGAGCCGGTTGAGTAAGTTGGCAAACGTGCCGTAAAGCGGCGACACAGCCGCTCGCCGCTCTGTTTCGTAGTCCTGGTATGCCATTTGTGCTCCCCCGAATCGACCGTAGGGATCACTATACAATTTAAAATTGTTTAACGGCGTAGAATTCAAAGCATATCCGGGCTTTATTTGTGGACAGAGCAGTTTTACATAAGTGTTGAAGGTTGTGGGTCGTGTGATTTCACCGTGGGATCCGCTGCGCCCTGCCATGTTGAGCACGGGGCGCGCGGGGCAGGCGGGAGGGCCGATCAGCCGCGTGTCAGGCCTTTGGCTTCGAGCGCTGACAGGTATTCGGCCCAGCGGGCGTCTTTTTCGCGGCCAAGCTGGTCGAGGTAGGGCCAGGTAAACAGGCCGGTGTTGTGGCCGTCGTCGAATACGATCCTTACGGCGTAGTTGCCGACGGGCTGGAGTTCCTTAATTTTGACGTTGCGTTTTTTGCCGAGAGTCACGCGTTGTTCGGCGGAGTGGCCCTGGACTTCGGCGGACGGGCTCATGACGCGCAGCATTTCGGCGGAAAGCTGGTGGGTGTCGCCGGCGTCCATGGCGACGGTGAGGACGTCGCCAGCGGTGTTCACGGAGAGTTTAGGCGGCTTCATGCCCTTTCCGCTGACGGACAGGACTTCAGCCCAGACTTTGGCGGCGAGGTCGCGATAGATTTGGGCGTGGACGCTGTCGGGTTGGGTCGCCGTGATGGGGCGGCCCGAGTCCGAGTTTGTGCGGATGTCGATGTGGAGCGGCACGCCGCCTAGGAAGGGGATGTCGAGCTTTTCGGCTTCCAGTTTCGCGCCGCCGTGACCGAAGATGTCGGTGCGCTCGCCGCATTTGGGGCAGATGAAGGTCGACATGTTCTCGATGATGCCGAGAACCGGGATGTCGACTTTGCGGAACATGTTCAGGCCCTTGCGGGCGTCGATGAGGGCTAAGTCCTGTGGCGTCGAGACGATGACGGCACCCGATAGAGGGACTTGCTGGGCCATGGTGAGCTGGACGTCGCCGGTACCGGGGGGCATGTCGATGACGAGAACGTCGAGGCCGCCGTCGTTGCCTTCTTCCCAGGCGACATCCCGCAGCATCTGGTTCAAGGCGGAGACCACCATGGGGCCGCGCCAGATGATGGGGGTCGCCTCTTCGACCATGAAGCCCATGGACATCGTCTTGATGCCGTAGGCTTTCATAGGGCGCAGGGTTTTGCCGCCTTCAAGCACTTCGGGTTTGCCGGACAGGCCGAGCAGGCGGGGCTGCGAAGGGCCGTAGATGTCGGCGTCGAGGATGCCGACCTTAAGGCCGATGGCTTTGAGGCCGAGCGCCAAATTGACGGCGGTCGTCGATTTGCCGACGCCGCCTTTGCCGGATGCGACCGCGATCAGATGTTTGACGCCGGCGACGCCGGTCGATTTGGCTGGGGCCGGCGGGGCGGACGGTGCGCCGCGTGGGGCTGCGCCGTCGCCTGTCAAGCCGCGTTCGCGGGCTTCCTTGACGCGCTTGTGTTCAGCGATGGTTGCGACGTTGGCGGCGGGGGCGGCTGTCTGGGAAGCTCCCTGGGGCGTGCTGCCTTTAACGGCCTCGGCGGTCAAGACGGCGGTGACGCCGGACACGCCTTCGATGTCCGCGACCATTTTTTCGGCGGCTTGGCGCAGGGGTTCGAGTTCATTGGCGCGGGCAGCCGGGATCGTGATCGAGAAGTAGACGCGGGCGTCTTTGATGAGGATTTCGGAGACGAGGCCTAAATCGACGATGTTGTTTTCGAGGTCGGGGCCCTTGACGCGGCGCAGACGTTCCAGGACGAGGGCTTTAGTGACGGACATGTGAGAACTCCTTCGGGCTGCGCTTTCAAGGGGCGCGCCGATTTTCTTGGCGAACAGGCGTTCTAGCAGTGATGGAGGCTGGGGGATAGTGGACGGTGGGGGGAGTGTGAGGGTTTAGCCTGACGTGGCGTCCGGTTTCATATTCGTCAGCTGGTACTAAACCGCGACTTGGGTGCCGATTTCGACGACGCGATCCATTGGAATTTGGAAGTAGGTCGTGGCGTCCTCGGCCTGCTTGGACATCCAAATAAACAGCTTGTCCTGCAGGAAGGGCATCTCGGATTTCTTGCTGGGGATCAACGAGCGGCGGGAGAGGAAGAAGCTCGCACCAGCCATATCGATATTGAGATCGCTTTTGCGGCACAACGTGAGGACTTTTGCGATGTTTGGCGTCTCCATGAACCCAAACTTGGCCGTAATACGAACGAAGCCGTTGGCAATCGGTTCGACCTTTACGCGGTCTGCGTTCAGCACGCGCGGCGTATCTGCGGTCTTGATGGTGAGCAGGATGTTGCGTTCGTGAAGAACACGATTGTGCTTGATGTTGTGCATCAATGCCGTTGGGGCGGCGAATGAGTTTCCCGTCAGAAACACAGCGGTCCCATTAATGGGGTAAGGCGGTTTGGCTTCAAGCTTGCGGATCAGCCAGCCGATCTCGGCTTCATTGTGACGGGTTTCCTTGACGAGGCATCTGGAACCCTTGAGCCAAGTCGCGATCAGCATCGCAATGGCGCCCGCAAACAGCAGCGGCAACCAGCCGCCCTCGAAGACTTTGGTCATGTTGGCGGCAAAGAACAGCTGCTCAACGAGAATGAGGGGAACCATCAGTCCGAGCGCTTGCCACATCGGCCAATTCCACAGCTTCCAGATGACAAAGAAGGTGATCGCGGAGGCAAGAATCATGTTGGCGGTCACGGCGACGCCGTAAGCGGCGGCGAGCTTGCTAGACGTTCCGAAAGAAACGGTGACGATGACGACCGCAATAAACAACAGCCAGTTAATGCGCGGCAGAAAGATTTGCCCTGCCATGCTCTCCGAAGTGTGACGGACCGCCAAGCGCGGTATGAGGCCGAGCTGGATCGCTTGGCGCGACAATGAGAAAGCACCTGTAATGACGGCTTGGCTTGCGATTACCGTCGCGGCCGTCGCCAGCAGCACCATAGGGATTAGCGTGTCGCTGGGATACAGTAGATAGAATGGATTTTCGATTGCTTCGGGATGGGCCAGAATGAGCGCGCCCTGGCCGAAATAGTTGAGCGTTAACGCGGGAAGGACAAAACTCATCCAGGCGAATTGGATGGGCTTTCTGCCGAAGTGTCCAAGGTCTGCGTAAAGGGCCTCGGCACCTGTGACGGCCAGGAACACTAGGCCCAATACAGCAACCGATCGCAGGCCATTTTCAAATACAAATCGCATGCCGAACCAGGGGTTCAGAGCGACGAGTATGGACGGATTTTGCCAGATCTGGTAGGCGCCGCCAACCGCCAGTACAACAAACCAAAGGGCGCAAATGGGCCCAAATAAACTGGCGACTTTGGCGGTGCCGTGAGATTGCGCCATAAAAAGAAGGAACAGGACCAGCAAAGTCAGCGGCATAATTACGTGTTCAAACGCTGGATTGACGAGATTGAGCCCCTCGACGGCCGACAGGACCGAGATCGCAGGTGTGATCACGGCGTCGCCGTAAAAGAACGAAGCGCCCGCCACGCCCAACATTAGAATGACACCCGAACTTGTTCGAGCAACCGATTGCGCCAGCGCCATCAAAGCAAACGTTCCGCCTTCGCCTTTGTTATCGGCGCGCAGCAACACGATGACGTATTTCAGGGTAACGATCAGGATCAGCGCCCAAAAAATGAGCGACAGGACGCCGAGCACTACGGGCCTGCCGGTTAGGCCGTTTTTCTGGGCGGCCGTTACGGCTTCCTTGAAGGCGTAAAGCGGGCTTGTGCCGATGTCACCGTAGACAACGCCTATGGAGCCGATCGCCAAAGCCCAGAAGTTCCGGTTGTGCGAAATATCGTCAACGGCACCGCCATCAGCCACGGTGGCTTGTATCATCAGAGCACTCTCGATTATCGTTGGACGCGAGGTGTGCCGACCTCGTTTGCCGAACACATGAACCCTGCCGCATCAAGAAACGATACGGATTTCGCGCCCTCGATATAAGGAAGTTATAAAGACGGAACGGCTCTCTGTTCACTGTTCGTCTGTAAATGGGGAAAGCTATCACGCTAAGTCACGCGGCACCCGGCGGGGGAGCCTAAGTCCCCCGTCCTCGGCAATTGGTTGATGGCCCGTTGCGCCAGAGGCCAGGATTGGCATCCGATGCTTAGGGTAACGGGTGTTTTACCCCCACAGACCCATTTTTTCCCAGTCGGTTTTGGGGATTTCTTGACCCAGCGTGAAGGTGAAGGTGGTGGCTTTCATGAGGTCGGGGGTTAGCTGGCAAGCGTAGGTGATGGCGTACCACTTCTTGGACGAGCGGACGGCGCCGTCGGGGGCGGTCAGGGCTGTGCCTTTCAGGATGGCTGGCTTTGAGATCGAGGCGTTGATGCGGTCGGCTTTGCGCAAGCGCGGGTCTTTGCGCATGATGTCGAGGCCTTTGGCCGCGCAGGCTTGGCGCGAGCGTTCTTCAGGATCGAGTTTGGCGAGCGACTGTTCCAGCGTTGCTGCGTGGCTTAGGGCGGGGAGTGATATCAGCAGGCAAAGAGCGGCAAGTTTCTTGAGCATTCGCGGGTTCCCTCAAACTCGACTAGGTGTGGCACCTACCAACGGCAAATGCGGCCAGAGCGCGGCGCTGGTTGGATAGCTTTTAATTTTCGTCGGACCGTTGCTTGATGGACGGCAACGTGGCGGCGGACGTGCAGGAAAATTCCTGATATTTGGGTGAGAAGGGTTTTGAGGTTTGGGCCGTACAGGGGGCGCAGATGCAGCAACTGCTGGGGATTTCGCGGGCGATCGATGGCGTAACGGGAGCGGTTGGGCGCGCGGTGTCATGGCTGATACTCGCTGTGTGCGTGGTGGCGGCGGGGGCTGCGATTTTGGGCAAGATATTCGGGGCTGGGGCGTATGCGAATGCGATGCTTGAGATGCAGTGGCTCATGTTTGCGGCGGTGTTTTTGCTGGCGGCACCCTGGACGCTGTCATCTAACGAGCACATCCGGATCGACATTGTGACCCAGCGGTTTTCCAAGCGAACGCGGGATTGGATCGACGTTGTTGGGCATGCGCTGTTCTTGCTGCCGATGGCGGGGCTGGTGCTGTGGACGTCGGTGCCGTTCGCGCGGCTGTCGTTTGCTCAGCACGAGGGGTCGTCGAATTTCGGCGGGCTACCGCAGTGGCCGTTGAAGGCGCTGATCCCGGTCGCGTTTGCGTTGCTGTTTGCGCAGGGAGTGTCGGAGCTGATCAAGCGGGTGGCGATTTTGCGGGGGGATTTGGCGGATCCGGCGGGCGAGCATGCGGGGGGCGTTGCGCAAGATATTTGAGTTTTAGACCTGCCAGCGCTTTAGCCCCCTTGGCTACCCCCACCCCTAACCCCTCCCCGCAAGGGGGAGGGAAATCAAGGCGAAAGGAAAATTGGCCCGGGTCAGATTACACCGACTTTGCAAAATCCGTTTCAGGGAATACGGCTGATGGCTTCGTTTTTGCTCGCGAATATGGCGCCCTTGATGTTTGCGGCGCTCGTCGGATTTTTGCTGTTGGGGTACCCGATTGCGTTTTCGCTGGGCGCGGTGGGGATCGTTTTTGCGGGGCTGGGGATCGAGCTGGGGTTGTTCCGCCCGGACTTTTTGCAGGCACTGCCGGATCGCATTTATGGGGTGATGAGCGGGGAGACGGGCACGACGCTGCTGGCGGTGCCGTTTTTTACGTTCATGGGGCTGATCCTGGAGCGCTCCGGGATGGCGGAGGATTTGCTCGAGACGGTGGGGCAGTTGTTTGGGACCGTGCGCGGGGGGCTCGCCTATGCGGTGATTTCTGTCGGTGCGCTGCTGGCGGCGACGACGGGCGTTGTCGCGGCGTCGGTGATTTCGATGGGGCTGATCTCGCTGCCGATCATGTTGCGGTATGGCTATGACCGGCGGCTGGCGTCGGGGGTGATTGCTGCGTCGGGGACGCTGGCGCAGATCATTCCGCCGTCACTCGTTTTGATCATTCTGGCCGATCAGCTCGGGCGACCGGTGCATCTTATGTATCAAAGCGCGTTCGTGCCGGGGCTTCTGCTGGCCGGGTTTTATGCGCTGTTCGTGTTTGTGGTGACGCTGGTGCGGCCCGAGGCGGCGCCGGGGTTGCCGCGGGAGGCGATTGCCGACAAGGAACCGGATGGGTCGCGCGGGCTGCTATCCCTCCTGGCGCTGATGCTGGGGGCGGCGGCGTTTGCGATATTTGCATTGCGTAACAGCGGGCTGGGTGGGCCGGACCGGGTCGTCATTACGATGGCGCTGACGGTTGGAGCGGCGTTTCCGGTTGCCTTGGCGAGCCGGATGCTAGAGCCGGTGTTCGGGCAGCGGTTGCTGTCGCGATTGGCCGAGCGGGTGACGTTCGTGATGGTGCCGCCGTTGTTTTTGATCTTCCTCGTCCTGGGTACGATCTTCATCGGACTGGCGACGCCGACGCAAGGGGGCGCGATGGGCGCGCTCGGGGCTTTGGCACTAGCGGGGTTCAAGCGGTATTCCGACGGCAATCCGGCGCGGCTCAACTGGGAGATCGTGCGGTCGGCGGTGGAGCAGACGGCCAAGCTGTCGGCGTTCGTGATGTTCATTCTGATCGGGGCGCGGATTTTCTCGCTGACGTTTTATGGCGTCGATGGGCATAAATGGGTCGAGCATCTTTTGGTGTCGCTGCCGGGCGGGATGTACGGGTTCTTGATCCTGGTCAATCTGGCGGTGTTTCTGCTCGCGTTCTTTCTCGATTTCTTCGAGCTGGCGTTTATTATCGTGCCGCTCATCAAGCCGGCGGCAGAGGCGATCTTCAAGACGTCGCCCGACGCAGTGGCGATTGCCAAGTCGTTCGGGATGGCGGTGGCGGGCACGGGGGCTGCACAGAGCGTTGCCGATGTTGGGCCGTTCATGGTGTGGCTGGGCGTGCTCATTGCGGTCAACATGCAGACGAGCTTCATGCATCCGCCGTTCGGGTTCGCGCTGATGTATCTTCGGTCGGTCGCGCCGAAGGCTGTCTATGCCGACAAGATGACCGGGCGCCAGATGGCGCCGGTGACGAGCGGGCAGATCTATTGGGGGGCGGTGCCGTTTGTGGGCATTCAGATCGTCATGGTGGCGTTGCTGATTTTGATGCCAAGCTTGACGATGGGGGCGAAGACGATTTTGCCGGGCATCGTGCCGGGTTTCGGGGCGGCGGTTCCGGTGGCTGGCGGGACAGGCGGGTTGTCGTTGCCGGGTGTGCCGCCGCCTTTGGAGGGAGCGCGTGCCTTGCCAGCGGGAACGCCCCAGGGGCCAAGTCTGGATTTCTCGGTGCCGCCGAAGTT
>JANLYB010000356.1:0-13224 GCA_031365425.1 Hyphomicrobiaceae bacterium | reverse complement strand
GAAGATGGCCCCGTCCCCCGACGTCTGCCCGTGCCGGGAGCAGACAATCACTCGAATATTGAACATTGTCTCTTGTTGGCCCATGACGTCGGTTGCCCCTCGTACCCATCTCTGACATTCCAGGCGCTTGTAATCGATGCTTTCGCATACAGATCACCGGGCTCTGGAAGAGACGACCGGCGTGGAACTGGCACAGGCCCGGCTAGAAACGCTCGATCACTAAGCCATCTGAAGCGGCAAACCATTTAACCAGACCGTCGACCCCACGACGCCTTGTACGACTTCCCGGACGAAGGGCCGGTGCGATCTTCAACCGGCACAAGATATACTCGTCCCTCATGCCGAGTTCGAAGCGCTACGACAACTGCCAAATGTCGCGATGATCCTGCAGCGAGGGTGTCAAAGGATGTTACGGACCGCGCTTCCTCTTAAATATGTCATCTTGCTGGTCGGACTTGGGATGACGCTGGCAACAATGCTGCTCAGCGCCTGGTACGTCGAAAGAGCGACATCCAACGTCATCGTAAATCAAATTGGGCGAACGCTAGCCGTTCTCGCGCACGAAATCGAAGACAAGATTGAAATAAAACTTCATGAGCGCTACGAGGATCTGTCCCGCTCTGGCGCCCTTACCGTCGCAGACTCCGCCCCCTCCGCCGGGGCCGCTCAGGCGGTCGCAGAACGGGTGTTAAATTCGTCGCCGGGCTTTCGATGGGTTGGAATCTACAGTTCCGATGCAACATCAATTGCCTCAACCGGGCAGCAAGATCTTTTTGAAAGCTTGAACCCATCCACATTGGTGTCGATGATTCTGGCACGCCGCGAACCCGAAACTCCCGCTTTCCGGCTCGTCCCCCCAAAGCCCGGCGGCAAATGGAACATCGAAGTTGCCGCCGGAGTTCGTGACCGCGCAGGAGAACTCAAGGCCGTCCTAGCTGCAATCGTTGACGTGGATTGGATACCGGCAGTCCTCCTCCTGTCGAAGGAAGGCGAGTTTGCCGATGCGCAAACTCAGATCGCCGTCATGGCCAGCGACGGGCGCGTGATCACCGGCTTGGCGGACCAACCCCTGGCGAACCCAGATATCCTCGAAATCCTCAAAACGGAGCCGGGTAGTAATGGCACGACAGCCGCAACGGGTGCAGATGGCCAGACGTACGTTACAGGCTATGTGCGTTCTGAGGCAGGGCGTTTTGTGGGGAATTACGGACTGATTATCCTCGTGAAGCAACGAGCTATTAGGGCGCACGCCGCCCTCTGGGATATGAGGCGTAATATACTGATTGCGCTATCGTTTATTGCCGCCAACGCAATAGTTTTTCATTGGGGCCTTGCCGCGCTCATTTCCTCACCAATCCTAAAGCTGGCGAATGCCGCCGACTCGATCCGAAAAAGGAAAGATACGGCCATACCCAAACTTATGCAGTATGCCGAGGTCGCGATGTTGTCAGAAAGTCTGACATTGCTGGTCGACGAGTTGCGGCTGCGTGAAGCCAAATTGTCGGCACTAGCTGAATCGCTTGAATTGCAGGTGCGCGAGAGAACGCTGACGTTAAGCGAAAAGAACAAATTGCTTGAACACGCCAATCGCACAGCCGAAGAAGCGGTCGAGGCGAAGAGCAGGGTCCTGGCTGCGGCCAGCCACGACCTTCGGCAGCCATTGCATGCCTTGAGCCTCTACTGCCACGCGCTGAAGCGGCGTGTTACGTCTCCAGAGATGCTGCAGCTGACTTTTAAACTCGAACAATCGCTTTCGTCGCTGAATTCGATGCTGGATGCGCTTTTACACATTGCCCGACTGGACGCTGGACTTGTGTCAAGGTCGATGGTTCCCGTCCGGCTGAACGAACTCATAGACTTGGTTGGCGCCGAATTTGCTGTTGAGGCCGATGAGAGAGGATTGAAATTCAATTCGCTTAGTATGTCTTTGAGTGTCCTTACGGACCCCGCTCTCTTCGAGACGATCGTACGCAACTTGCTATCGAATGCCTTCAAGTTCACCCGCAGTGGCGGTGTCTTCTTGGGTGCACGGTCCAGGGGCTCAACCGTGGTCGTCGAAGTGTATGATACCGGCCCCGGAATCCCCCCTGAACGGTTGGCAACTATCTTCCAAGAGTTTGAACGCAGTGAACAACACGCACTAGGATCCAACACCGGCTTGGGCCTTGGCCTTTCGATCGTCGAACGCTCGGCTAAGTTGATAGGCGCCGAGATATCAGTCTGCTCCCAAGTTGGCCAGGGATCGCGCTTCAGTCTCACATTACCGAAGGTACCCTTCGATGAACGGGTCCCCACAGCTTCGCCGGCCCAGGTGAACCACGCGCCAATATCGGACAGGAAGATTCTCCTGATCGACGACAACGTCAGCGCCCTCGATGCCTTGCATGTCGTCCTCACCGACAAAGGGGCGAATGTCCGGTCATTCATACGCGTCGCCGAGGCTTGGAATGCACTGAGAGAGCAGTTCAAGCCGGATATCGCAATCGTTGACTTCGACCTAGGGCATGAGCAGACTGGAGTGGATTGTGTTCAGATGTTCAGACGTAGCGGATTTCATTTCCCTGTGATTATCCTGACAGGAAGAACCGATTCACATTCGTTAGAAATCATTTTAAAGAGTGACCTTGCGTGGATGACAAAGCCTGCCGATCCGAGCATTCTGGCGCATACGATTGCCCGCATGGTGGACACACGCCTTGACTTGCCGGCACAGAATACCTAAATTTCCGAATGGTAATAGACATGGCAATCGCGAAACGTGCCCTAGTTGCCGATGACCACAGCCTGTATAGAGAAGGGCTCACCCTATTTCTCAAAGATGAGTTCCGTTACTGTGAGGTCGGAGAGGCGGCAACATTCGACGAGGCTGCTATTTGGCTTGATCGTCAGCCGGACACTGAACTCGCGCTTTTTGATTTGTCGATGCCTGGGGTTGAGGGGCCGGGTACATTGATGGCTCTGCATGAGCGCCATCCGAATCTAAAAATCGTGATAGTGGCGGCTTCAGAAACCAAGCGCGACGTCTTGGCAGCTATTGCTGCTGGCCTCAACGGCTACATCCCCAAAACGCTCAAGAATGATGATTTCTTCAACGCCCTAAAAACAGTACTGGATGGGCATATCTACGTGCCGCAACTCATGCTGGCGCGGGAGCCTGCGCTAGCAGAGGCCATCACAAGTGCGCTGTTGGCCGAACGTCAAAAAACGATCCTACCATCTGATCCAATTCTGAGGTTGACGCCCCGGCAGCGAGAAGTTCTTGAATTCATCAAAGCGGGACTCTCCAATCGGGAGATTGCCCAGAAACTTGGAATTACAGTCCGGACGGTCAAAATTCATGTGAGCGTTTTGTTGTTGGAATTTAATGCTCGCAACCGCATTCAACTTGCGACTGGCCGCGAGACAGGTCGTCAGTAGGGGCAACAGAGTCAATTGATGTCTCATTGATAAAATAGTCTGGCAGCAACACAGATGCCAGCACCAGACTAACTGCTCTCCCCCGTCCAAGCCTCGTGTGCCACCCGCTGCTAAAGCAAGCCGTGCAGAAATTCGCGTTGTATTTCAATGCAATCGACTCGTTGAGTTGTTTCGAATGACCTCCTCGGTTCGAAAAGAGGTCTAGACCTGCCGGGTATCGCTTGTATCCGCCAGTAGTCCCGGAAGCCGGGCGCTCCAGTCACCAACTCAGACGCTCCTTGGTCGGTTCTGCTAGCGAGCAAGCTCGTCTACTTTTCAATGCAACGACCGAATATTGTGACCGTTTTCTTTGGCATATAGGACCCGATCTCATTGGGATGCGATCTAATAATCGGCCGGTTGACTCTGGGTTGGTGCTCGATAGAGGCATCGGAAAACGCTATTGAGAACGGATTAACTATGAAACAACCACATAGACCACTCAGTTCGAAATTGAAGAATATTAACTCTCCAAAAACAATTGGGGTTTCCAAATTTTTATTGGGCTTTTTGGCTTGCGTGGCGGTTGGCGCGTCGCAGGCCGAAGCGAAGGGCGGCACCGCCAAGCCGCCGAAGCCTGGCACGGTCATACCTGTCGGTCCAGGAACAGCGATAACGACTATTGTCGCACCGCTCATCCCGCCAGTTGTGCCCCCTCCAGTCTTTTCGGCGCCGGTTGGAACGATTGTGGGCTTTGATGTGACGGGCTTCATACAATCGGCAGCGCTGAATTTAAATATGTGTCCGCAATTGCCTGCCAATCAGCAAGGTGGCACCGTCGTTGTCAACGGCAGGACAATCGTCGTACCGTGCAACACCATTTTACAGCTGCCAGCGGCCACATTTAATTGGGCTGATTTGTTCGGCACCACGAGTGGCGCGCCGCTTGCGCTTGACGATACGATTCCTGGAGAATCGGCACCAACATTCAAATATCCGTCGATGGAAATTTCCATTGCAGGAAACATCGTTGGTGGACGCTCCATTGCTGGATTGATCAATATTTCGCAGCAATCGCTGAATGGCGGCTTCGGATTTATTACCAGAATTGATTACACTGACGGATCAATTTATGTCGGAGATAGCCCGGCTGGATCCGATCATGTGCGCCTCGTAATTAATGATCCCTCCGGCCGTTTCGGTCGGCCACAATCCCCCGACGCACGGTTCAGTGTGGATGACGAGAATCCAACAATTGTGGCCCATACGGGCTACCCGATGTGCGTCCCGCGTACACGCGTGGATCTAGGTATCGACGATCCTTTGTGCCCGAAAAAGAACCGCCCACTTGCTGCCGGTGGATGCCGTAACTTCTCTAACGCAGGTGTCGTTTCTCCGGCGGGCTGGGAGCTATCACCGCCTGCGGCCGGTCAGACCTATTGCTCGGCGTTCGTGATGAAAGCACCCCTTGGTACGCCAGCGACTGCCAGTTTGCCCGTCGCATTTATTGCCCAAACAGCTGCCGAGCCTGACGCACGGCAACAGGCGCCATTTCAAGTTGGCGACTCTATCAACTACTCAAGTACGCTTATGAAGGGCAGCAAAGGCGGACCGAACGGTTCTGATACGCTATCGGTCCATACTATCGAAGCCAATCTCGGCATCTACACCCAACCGGGCACACTTCCTTCCTACATAAGCATCGAGGAAACTATCTTTGGGACCGATGCTGTTCCGGTCGCCGGTCAGGCAGCCGTTGCCGCCCTCGAAGGACAGGACAGATTCGTTCTCGTGGGAATGACGACCGACGTCGTAACCCCGGTAGACGCCTATATGATTGACATCGACCCTGCGACGGGAGCTGAAACTCAGCGCTGGATCACCACGGAAGCCATGACTGGCGGCATAACACCAGGAAGTGCGCCGTTTGGAGGTGGCATCACTACGCAACTGATCGGGCCACAGGCTGGCCGGTTCCGCGTTCGTGCAAATAAGGCGCCTCCGGGTGTGCTTGTATCCCCGACCCGCTATGCCCGCGTGGTATCGCGAGCATTGTGTGCACCGGCAACCGTCGCTGCCGTCGCTCCTTCTGCCACCACGCTTGGTAGCCCGGCATATTGGGATATCAATGCGACTGCTCCGGTTGTTGGGGCACCAGTTGAAACGACGGCCAAATGCTTGGAGCGCGCACCGGCAGCCAACGGTCTCTTCACTGGGCAATACTTGGCTCCAGTCGGTGAGTATATCTTCCCAGAAAACGTTGTAGCTGGCGATCCGCTTGTGCCGTTTAACTTCTGGAACTTGGGTTTCCTGATGAATGGCGAAGGTCCGGGGACCGGCCGGCTACAGCCAACTCCCTGGTAAGCCAGCCCTCAATAAGTCCGATGGTACGATCCCAGCAACAAGCACGCCGTAAACCCGCAGACCGACTTCCGTCGGCCTGCGGATCTTATTTTGTGCGGCAATAGTATCTCGGACGACTCTGGGGCCTCTCGCCAAGACCATCGCGGTCAGGGGAGAAGCCGGCGAAGAAGCCAAAATCGTCCAGATCGTCGGCTTATTGGGGCGTCGCTGCCGTGCCGTCCACGCTGGCCAACCGGCCAGTTTGACCCCGAGCCGACATCGAGCAAAGATGGAGGTCTCGGATACTTGGCTGGGGATGGTGCTGAGTTACCGCATGGCGACGCTAGTGGATGAGCCTGCAATGCACCGCTATCGAGATGTTGGGAGAGGAGACCCGATCCTTGACCTAGGCGAGCAATACGCGTGTTAGGTGCCCCTGACCACTTACGCGTGGCCGGCGCCAATTGGACGGTAGAGATAGCGGATGGCATCATCAAGAGCCGGTGCCCAAACGCCCCAGGTGTGACCACCGTCGACGATTCGTAATTTGGTCACCTCAGGCTGGATGTCATGAAGAGCGTTGAAAAGAAGCGTCGTTTCAAAACCAATTTTGTGCAAGTCGCTGTCACCCGATAACAGATAGATGGGTAGCGGGCTATGGCGTCTGGCAAATTCCTGGATGAAGTTCGTGTAGTTGTTGGCCGCCCACAAATCCTGGCTGAACTGGCCATCAGCGCCTCGGAAGGCTTCGCTCTGGCGGGCGCACGAAGTGACGGGTGGCGTTGCGTGGTAGGCGGCAGGGCTGAGGGCTGCAACCGCTGTAATTCGCCCGGGATATTTCATAGCAAAGCGAACGGCTCCATGGCCGCCTGCCGAAATGCCCAAGAGAAACCGGCCCCCGCCCGTTCCGTCAGCCCGGTAGCGGTTTTCTAGTTGTGGCACGAGATCGGACCAGAAAGCCGTTTCCATTTTGGAACCGGGGCTATCGACCCACCAGCATCCCTTGCAGCCCGGCATGACCACGATGGAGGGCGCCATGGCACCGCTGCTGATCAGGTTGTCGAGCTTCCCTTGGATGTTCGCGTCGTCGATCCAAGCCTGTTCGGTATCGCTTGCGCCGTGCAGCAGATATAGAACCGGGTATTTTTGTGTGCTGCCGTCGTAGCCGTCCGGCAAATAGACCAGCATGGCGAGGTCGCGTTGGAGTGCCCGCGAAGCAACGGCATCGCGATGGAGGTCGCTTGCTGCGACAGCTGCTGACATGCAGCCGATGGTTAGCCAAAGGATGCTGATGCAAAATCGAATGGATCGCATTTCAGTCTCACAAGCTCGGTTGCGGTTGCGCTGAGGATCAAGCTCGGCGTTTTTGCTGTAGCGCTATGATTGGGATGACAGACGGCCCGTGGTGTATCCGGAGCGATCGTCCGCGTTTGGTGTGCGGTATATTGCATGCCAGAAAGAGCGAGTCTATTCTGAAATGATGCGACATAGCGGCGACGCGGATTTCCGGTAGGGGTCACGAGGGGCATCAGCACCGCTCGGCCGACTCCCGCAGTGCCTCCATTACCGACCGTTTGTGCGACGACCGCCAAGGTAGACGCGATAGGCTCCAAACCGTCCGTCATCGTGCAATGCAGCACAACGTCGAAGAGGGCCAATAGGTGATGTCTGAGCGTCGGCTGGATCGACTCTGCTCGCTCCTTGTCAGCGGGCGTTCAAGGCGAGGAACTTTGCTTCAACTTTGCCAGCTGCCACATCGCAGGGGGCTGTCGTGCGCTGATGGGCCGGCCACAGACCAGCCGGATGAAGCGACGGAACATTCGGAGACCTCGAGCGGCCGCACCCACAGGCTTGCGCTCGTGATAGTCTGTGCCTACCACTAGCCGACTTATGTGTACGAGGACGTAATGGTCCGGCAACGTTTTGGCGGCCTTTTCCAGAAGTACATGCTCGTACTTTTTATGGCCGTGGCAATTCCGCTCGCGATCAACGGCGCCATCGAAGCTTGGCTCGGATATCGCGACCAACGTGCAAGACTCGATCAGCTGCTCGGCGTTCAGGCAACGTCCGCCGCAACCAGGATCCATGGCTTTATCGAGGCCATCCAGAACGAGCTTGGCTGGTTGGTTCAGCTTCCCTGGACTGACGATCCCGACGACCGCCGGCGCACTGACGCATTGCGCTTGTTCCGTCAGGTGCCTGCCATCGTGAGACTCCAACTCATCGACCATAGAGGGCAAGAACGCCTCTATATCTCACGTACTGGGCTCAATCGAATTGACAGCCGCGCCGACCGATCCAGCGATCCTGCGGTGGCCGGCGTCCGGTCGGCCAGGATTTGGTTTGGCGACATGAGTTACAACCGGGGCTCCGAGCCATATTTGATGGTTGCGATATCCGGCAACCGGCCATCGGCCGGCGCGGTCATAGCGGAGGTCAATCTCAAGCTGGTTTGGGACGTGATATCGACCATCAAAGTGGGAAAAGCTGGCTTCGCTTTTGTCCTGGACCGGCCGGGCCGCCTTATCGCTCATCCGGATATCAGCCTCGTCCTGCGGGGGGCAGATGAGGCGACGTCCAAGCCGTTCCAAGCTATCCGCGATGCTATCGGCCGCGCCGGCTTGGGCTTCGCTACGGGCCGGGACGTGCAGGGTCACGACGTGGCCGTCGCCGCTGCTGCCGTTCCGGGTCCTGACTGGACTGTCGTGGTCGAACAGCCTGTCTCCGAAGCTTTCGGACCCATCTACGCGGCCTTGTGGCGGACAGCCATGCTCGTCCTGGCCAGTACCATTTTCTCCGGTCTGCTCGCTTACACGCTGGCGCGCCGGATGACTGAGCCGATCCGGCGGTTGGAGGAGGGTACTGAACGGATCGGAGCCGGGCTTTTCGATCACCAGATCCACATCGAGACGGGCGATGAGTTTCAGCGTCTGGCCGATAGTTTCAACAGGATGGCTGGCGAATTGAATATCGCGCGCGAGAACCAGGAGCGTATCGCCAAGCTTAGGCGGTTCCTCGCGCCTCAAGTCGCCGATCTTGTCGATCGAACGGGCGACGACAGCGTGTTGGAAGGCCGGCGCGCCGAGGTGGTTGTCGTATTCTGTGACTTGCGAGGCTTCACCTCGTTTTGCGCGGGAGCCCAGCCGGAGCGGATCATGAGTGTGCTCTCAGAATACCATGAGGCGCTTGGCAGGACGATCACGGCCTTTGCAGCGACACTGATAAGTTTTTCGGGCGATGGCCTGATGGTGCTCGTCAATGCACCCGTTCCGGTCGAAGAACCGGCGCTGAGGGCCATCGATCTGGCCGTTGAGATGCAGAGGAGCGTGCAGGAACTCATCGTTGGCTGGCGGTCGCGGGGATATCAGATCGGGTTTGGGGTAGGTCTTGCCTACGGCTCGGCAACGGTTGGACGGATCGGGTATGGAGACCGGTTCGACTACGCGGCCATCGGTAGTGTGACCAATCTGGCTGCCCGGCTTTGCGCATCTGCAGCGGATCGAGAAATCCTGATAGATGCCCGATTGGCGGACGTGGTCAAGGACAGGCGCCCTTTGAAAGGACTTGGGAGCCGCCCGATCAAGGGCTATCTCGAGAACAAGCCGGTCTTTGGCGTCTCGCTCGACGCGCCGGCCGAGACCTACGAGACCTGAATGTTGAATTTTGGTGCAAGGATGCAAGCAGGAGGGTGCGCCGAGATGTCTGGTCTGTTGAGGCGGCGAGACTTCCTTGTGCTGTTGGGTAGTGCAGCTAATTCGGCACTTACGGCGGCTGCACAACGAAGCACTGTGCCGGTCGTAGGCTATCTTTGCCCGGAATCTCCGGCGCTATTCGCTAGCCGTCTCAACGCTTTTCACCAAGGACTGGCTGAAAGCGGCTTCGCGGAAGGCCGCAATATCGCAATCGAATATCGATGGGCTGACGGGCAGTACAACCGTTTGCCAGCCCTGGCCGCGGATCTGGTTGCCCGGAATGTGGACGTCATCGTCGCTCCCGGCGGCGCTCCTGCCGCCCTCGCGGCGAAAGGCTCGACTGTGAGTAAGCCGATTGTCTTCGAGATGGGTGGTGACCCGGTTAAACTGGGCGTGGTGGATAGCCTGTCGCGGCCGGGCAGCAACATTACTGGCGTATCGAGCTTGAGCGTGGAAGTGTCGCGGAAGCGGCTCGAGTTCATGCGCGAGCTGTTGCCACGGGCAGCTACATTGGGCGTGGTTGCCAATCCCACGAGTCCGACAGCCGATTCACAATTGGAGGATGTCCGTTCCGCCGCGGAAATTCTAGGAGTAGGTCTGCGCGTACTGCACGCCAGCAGTGAACAAGAATTCGAACCCGCTTTTTCCACCGCCGCTAAGGAATTCGTAGGCGGGCTCGTATTCACCTCGGACCCATACTTTGCATTTCGCAGCGAGCAGCTTGCCGCGCTTGCTCTGCACTTTGGCTTGCCAGCCATCACCCAGTCCCGCGACTTTCCGAACGCGGGAGGCCTGATGAGCTATGGAGGAGATTTCACTCAGTCTCATCGCCGCTCTGGCGTCTATACCGGTCGCGTTCTGCATGGCGAGAAGCCCTCCGATCTGCCGGTTCAACTGGTCACGAAGCTCGAGCTTTTCATTAATCTCAAGACCGCCAAGACTTTAAAACTGGAGTTTTCGCCCTCGCTCCTCAGCGGCGCCGATGAGGTGATTGAATAGGCTCGGTCAAGACCCTCCCGGCCGTCTAGCGCTCTCGATAACTGACAGGCGAGATCGCTAGGTGTACGATCACCTTTCGCAGTTTGAGGATTTCGGCGATGGCGTCCACCGCGAACTTCTCGGCGCTACTGAAGGCCAGCCCGTTGTTTGCCCGGCTCGATCGCGCGACTCTGGATGCGGTCGCGGCGCTTTGCGTTTCCCGGCGCTACGCGACAGACGAGACGATCTTCGCCAAGGGCGACGAAGGAGACAAGCTGTTCGCAATTCGCCGCGGACAGGTTCGGATCGTAACCGGCAACGACGACGGCAAGCGATTGACGCTGAATGTGCTCGGAGCAGGGGACGTGTTCGGCGAGATTGCAATGCTCGACGGACTCGCGCGGACCGCTGATGCGATCGCTGCCGAGCCGAGCGAACTTTATCTCGTGCATCGGCGTGACTTCCTCGAGCTGCTGCGCAACAACGGCGAAGTTGCCATAGGCGTCATCGCGATGCTGTGCGACCGCCTGCGCTGGACCAGCGATCGGATGGAAGAGGCCGTCTTGATGCCGCTCGATGCTCGCCTCGCCCGGCGAATTTCGGCGATGGCGGAGGAGTTCGGTAACGAGGTTCTGATCTCGCAGGCGGAGCTTGCCGTCTTCGTCGGCGCCACGCGGGAAAGCATCAACCGTATTCTGCAAGAGTGGCGTCGCGACGGTATTGTTGCCATGCGCCGTGGTTCGTTGCGTGTTCTCGATGCTGGGCGCCTCGCCGACCAAGCCGCGCGCACCAAGTAGATTTCGAGTTGTAGGAAACGGCCGCCACCCGATCGCCGCTTGTTTGCCGCCGACGCGGCACTCGCGAGCTTGAGCGTCGCATAGAGCTCGCGCCAGCGCTTGTGTGATCCCCCTCACAGATCTCCGCCTCACGAAGGCGCAAGATCCAAACATCGAAAGGCGGCTATCGCCGCCGGAACGAAGCGCGGATCGCGGTCAATGCACACCCGCGAACGCGTCGGATTGCAAAGTGCATCAGCCCTAAGCCCTGAGGAAGTCCGTAATGTCAAAGAACATCAACCGCATCGCAATCGCCGCTGCCGTCGGTCTTTCGGTCACCGCCGCCGCCGCTGCGCCCGTCCCAGCCTACGCCGCCAAGGCGCGCGATCAGGCGGTGTGGGACTCCATGTCGACCATGGTGGTTTACAGGAAGTGCATCGGCGATCCCGAGCGCCATCTGGATGACGACTACTTCTACTGCAGCATGCTCAACGGAAACTGAGCGGCAGCCACGCAACCAAGGTGCCGCATCACACAGGCGCCTAGTGCCCCGGCTACGCGCGCTCGCCGAGTTCCCCCCAAGAGCCGGACGCGCGCGACCTAGAGCGTCCGCCTCGCCCCCTCGGTTCGTCCATCGTCTCGCCATCGGAGGTCATCATGCAGTCACCAGTAAACGTCTTCGTCCCCCTGCTGACCGTCACCGTGCTGCTGGGGTTCAGTGCCGGCTTCTTCACCCGATACCCTTCGGATTTGCAGGGGCCATGTACCACTGTCGCCGTACCCGGAGATCGATTGGCGCAAGCGCTAGTCAGTCAGCCGCCCGACAACCGCCAAGAACAGACATCGTGGGCGCGTTGGCCGACGGTTACGGATTTCTAACAGCTTCACGCCTGCTTAAACGGGCGCAAACATGAATCTCGATCACGATGCCCGCGCTAACGCCGGCTCAAGCGTTCTTCTGGCCACGCCATCACCGCGCTTGTGGCACAGATATAGCGAAATTTAGGGCGGCGATCGGAAACACTAGAAGAAACTCATCAACGCAGCATTTTGCGCTATCCGATAGGATAATCCATATGGCTACCGAGAATGCCGAAATCGAACTCATCTCCAACCGTCGTGCACGGTCACTGAGCCGATATCTTGCCGTTGTTTACGGGTTTGCGAGTTACGCCCTGTCCGTCGTAACGCTTCTCTACGCTATCGGCTTTGTCTCGAATATTGTCGTGTCGAAGACAATCGACATCGGGCCGGTCGCACCTGTTTCTGAGGCGTTGCTCGTCAACATGCTGTTGATGGCGGCCTTCGCAATACAACACAGCGTGATGGCGCGTCAGGGTTTCAAAGCGTGGTGGACGCAATATGTGCCGGCAGCGGTCGAGCGCAGCACTTACGTGCTGCTCGCGAGCCTATTTCTTGCGCTTCTGATCTGGCAATGGCGGCCCATCCCTGCCGTCGTCTGGCAGGTGGAAGACCCGGCCGTCTCCATGGCACTTACCGGACTGTCGCTCTTTGGTTGGGTCATTGTGTTGACCAGCACGTTCCTGATCAACCACTTCGAATTGTTCGGGCTGCATCAGGTCGTCAACCATCTTGCGGATAGGCCAATGACGGCGCCAAAATTTTATACGCCGCTGTTCTATAAGTTCGTGCGGCATCCGCTCTATCTGGGCTTTCTCATCGCCTTTTGGATCGCGCCGACCATGACGCTTGGTCACCTGCTCTTCGCAGTCAGCCTCACAGCCTATATCTTCATCGGGATTCTACTCGAGGAGCGCGATCTGAGCGATCTGTTTGGTGACGACTACCGGCGTTACAAAGAACGCGTCTCGATGATCGTACCTTGGCGGAAATAGAGTTGACGTTCGAACCATTTGATGGCGAAGGGCTCGTCCGACCGCTTAGACAGCGATCGCACCTGCAGGCCCCAAAGCCCACAAGCTCTACTACATGCTTCCGGGCAAAAAGGCCTATGAGTATCCTATCTCGGTGGGCCGCGACGGCTTCACGTGGACCGGCACGGAGCGGATTAGCCGCAT
>JANLYB010000351.1:0-27310 GCA_031365425.1 Hyphomicrobiaceae bacterium | reverse complement strand
CATCTCCCGCATGCCGTTTCTTTTGGTCCGGATGGCCCCAGCCGAATTCGGGCCGGCATACTAAATTCTGTGGTCGGCGGGTTCTCAACCATTGCGCGATGATCAAGCTTGCATCAATGCGGCTTTGGCTTAGGTTTTATTAGTCCGCAACCTAAGCGATGCGCTTGAAGTTGCGTGCAAGTGCCTAGGGGAAAAACTCAGGAGCGTTCATGTCCGAAACCGTCGCACACATTGCCTCGCTTTCGATACCCGATGATGGGCCCGGCGTTGTTGCTGCCGCTGCCTACTATGGGGGCCGGCGCGTTGCTAACATCGCCATTGAAGAGATTGGCGAATGGGCTGACAAGTCGGGCCACGTTGTCTGGGTCGGTCTGCATGAACCTTCCAATGATTTGCTACGTCGTGTGCAGACGCAGCTCGCGTTGCACGACCTGGCCATCGAAGATGCGAGCAATGCCCACCAACGGCCCAAGCTTGAGGTCTATGGCGACGCGCTGTTTCTTGTGACACGAACGACCCAACTCGTCGATCGCCGCATTGTGTTTGGTGAGACGCACATTTTCGTCGGAGACGGATTCGTCGTTACCGTTCGGCATGGCGCTTCGGCATCCTATGCACCAGTGCGCGGGCGCTGCGAGTCGAGCCCCAAGGCGCTCTCGCACGGCTCCGACTACATCCTGTATGCGGTCCTCGATTTCATCGTCGACAACTACATGCCCGTTCTTGAATCCGTGCATGCCGAAGTCGAATCGATCGAGGACATCGTGCTTCGCAAGGGGCTTGATCATGCAGAGATCGAGCGACTCTACATGTTGCGGCGAGATCTACTGCGCCTGCGAAACGCTGCGGTGCCGTTGGTCGAAGTGTGCCGACGTCTCGAGCATTCCGAACTGCTGAAATGTGATGAGGCGATGCGCGAACGGTTTCGCGACATCACCGACCACGTACGCCGCGTGCAAGAGGAGATCGAATCGTTGCGAGAGGTTTTGGCCTTTGCATTCGAGGCCAGCTTGATGACGAGCCAGGCGCAGCAGACGAACATTAGCCGGAAGCTTTCGGCCGGTGCAGCCATCCTCGCCATACCGACTGCCATCGCTGGCATCTACGGCATGAACTTCAAGAACATGCCGGAACTCGAGTCGACGTATGGCTACCCGATCGTTCTTGGCGTGATTATCACGAGTTGCAGTTTTCTGTTCTGGCGATTCCGCAGATCTGGATGGCTGTAGCGGTATCGCACCGGGCGACGGTCAAGCCGCAGCATTCGTTTGGCCAAGGTGCCGAGCGCCAAGACTGAATGCAAAACACAAAGCGAGATCGCACGTCGACGATCCGTTGAGGTGGCGATGCCCGCATACTCTTAGATAGATTCCAATATTGTCTGACTGGGGGAGCTTGCCCCTGCGGGCAGCCGCCATCCCTTGATCAGTCCATAGACAGCGGGAATGACGACCAATGTTAGCAGCGTCGAAGACACCATTCCGCCAATCATGGGGACGGCAATACGCTGCATCACTTCTGACCCGGTGCCGGTGCTCCAGAGGATGGGAAGCAGGCCAGCCATGATGGCAACGACGGTCATCATCTTGGGTCGCACACGTTCAACCGCTCCGATCATGATTGCATCCGAGAGGTCAGCGCGGGTGAACGGTCTGCCCGCACCTCGACAACGGGCTTTCACTTCCGCGACAGCATGGTCGAGATAGATCAGCATGATGACGCCGGTTTCTGCTGCAACCCCCGCCAAGGCTATGAACCCGACAGCGACTGCCACGGAGAGATTGAACCCTAGCCACCACACAAACCACAAACCGCCGACAAGCGCGAACGGCAGCGACAGCATGACGATGAGCGTTTCGGTGAGCCTGCCGAAGTTGAGGTAGAGCAGCAGGAAGATGATCATTAGCGTGACCGGCACGACGACCTTCAACCGTGCTTCCGCGCGTTCGAGGTATTCAAACTGTCCGCTCCAGATCAAATAAGTTCCCGTGGGAAGCTTCACCTGCTCACTGACGGCTTTGCGGGCGTCGGCGATGTAGCCGCCGAGATCTCGATCTCTGATGTCGACAAAGATATAGGTGGCGAGCTTGGCGTTTTCGGTGCGAATGCTGGTCGGCCCTCGGGTCAATTTTATATCCGCCACCTCGCCCAACGGAACTGTCCCGCCGCCCGGTAGAGCCGCCAAAACATCCTTGGCGATGGCTTGGAGATCTGACCGCAGATCGCGCGGATATCGTATGGCGACGGTGTAGCGTTCGCGGCCCTCGACGGTCGTCGTGATGGGCTCAGCCCCTAGCGCCATCGCAACCACGTCCTGGGCGTCGGAGACCATCAAGCCATAGCGTGCAAGCCGGTCGCGGTTCGGGATGATCTCGAGATAGTAGCCACCGACGACGCGCTCAGCGTACGCGCTCGATGTGCCTCGAACGCGCTTTAGAACAGCTTCGACGTCGCGCGCAACCTGTTCCATCTGGGTCAGGTCGGTCCCGATGACCTTGACACCAACCGGTGTGCGAATGCCGGTCGACAGCATATCGATGCGGGCCTTGATCGGCTGCGTCCAGGCGTTGGAAACGCCGGGGAACTGAAGCGACCGATCCATTTCCTGAGTCAGGCTTTCGGTCGTTATGCCGGGACGCCATTGGTCCTTAGGTTTCAGATTGATAATGGTTTCAAACATTTCGGTAGGCGCCGGGTCGGTTGCGGTTTGGGCGCGGCCCGCCTTGCCATAGACCGATGCCACCTCGGGAAATGAGCGAATGATACGGTCTTGTGTTTGAAGCAGTTCGGCTGACTTCGTGATCGACAGGCCGGGCAAAGTCGTCGGCATGTACAGCAGCGTGCCCTCGTCAAGATTAGGCATGAATTCGCTGCCGACCTGTGTCACCGGCCACACCGATAGCCCGAGAATGATCGCGGCAATGCCTATCGTCGCCTTCTTGGCTTGGAGTACGAGCCGGATCACGGGCCGGTAAACTGCGATCAGCGCCCGGTTGAGCGGGTTTTTCGTCTCCGGGATAATGTGTCCCCGCACGAACAGGATCATCAGGGCCGGGACGAGCGTCACCGAAAGAATGGCCGCCGCCGCCATCGCGAACGTCTTAGTGAAGGCAAGCGGCCCGAACAGCCGGCCTTCTTGGGACTCGAGGGTAAATATCGGTAAGAATGAAACGGTGATGATCAGCAGCGAGAAAAAGAGCGCAGGTCCAACTTCGCTCGCTGCCTCAATCAAGATCTCAATTCTCGGCTTGCCGGGTGCGGCACGTTCGAGATGCTTATGGGCGTTCTCGATCATGACGATGGCTGCATCTATCATCGCGCCTATGGCAATCGCGATACCGCCCAGGCTCATGATGTTCGACCCGATGCCAAGCAGCTTCATGGCCGTGAACGCCATGAGGATACCGACCGGCAACATAAGGATCGCCACCAGCGCGCTACGAACATGGAGCAAGAACGCGATGCAGACCAGAGCGACGACGATGCTTTCCTCGATCAATGTCGACTTGAGGGTTGCGATGGCGCGATGAATGAGTTCCGAGCGGTCATAAACCGGCACGATCTCAGTGCCTGCGGGCAATGACGGAGCGATATCCTTGAGCCGGGCCTTGATGTTGTCGATGACGGTCAGCGCATTGGCGCCGGAGCGCTGTAGTGCGATGCCACTGGCAACCTCACCCTCGCCGTTGAGTTCGGTGATGCCGCGCCGTTCGTCGCCAGCCAGTTCGATCCGGGCGACGTCTTTCAGCAGAACCGGCGTGCCGCCATCGACTTTGACGACGATACGTTCGAGGTCGGTGATGCCCTTGAGATAGCCGCGGCCACGCACCATGAATTCGTGCTCGGAGAGTTCGAGCGTGCGACCACCGGTGTCCATATTGCTGCCCCGGATGACCTCGCGGATTTTGGCAAGCGGAACACCCAGCGAGCGCAGTCGTCCGGGATCGACCACGACGTTGTATTGTTTGACTTGCCCGCCCACACTCGCGACTTCGGCGACGCCTTCGGCCTTCGACAACCCGAAACGGATTTCCCAGTCCTGCAGCGAGCGAAGCGAAGCCAACGACCTCTCTTTGCCCATGACGGCATACTGGTAGACCCAGCCCACGCCGCTGGCGTCAGGTCCAAGCGTAGGGGTCACACCGGCAGGCAGCCGTTTGCTTGCGGTGTTGAGGTATTCGAGAACACGCGAGCGCGCCCAGTAGATATCGGTGCCGTCCTCGAAAATGATGTAGACGAACGAGACGCCGAAAAACGAGAACCCGCGCACGACCCTTGAGCGCGGCACCGTCAGCATCGACGTTGTCAGCGGATACGTAACCTGATCCTCGACCACCTGCGGGGCCTGACCGGGGTATTCCGTATAGACGATGACTTGGGTATCGGAGAGGTCAGGAATGGCGTCGAGCGGCAACGTCCGCACGGCCCAAATCCCAGCGACAACTGTGAACGCCGTCGCGATAAGAACCAGCACGAGATTTCGCGCCGACCAAGCAATGAGACGAGCAATCATCGGGGTGCCTCCTTGGAAGGCGCACCGGTCAAACTTTTGAGCGCCGACTGAAGATTGCTCTCGCTGTCGATCAAGAAGAGACCGTTGACGACGACCCTTTCGCCCTCAGCAATTCCCGAAATAATCTCGACCATTCCATCGCCGGATCGGCCAACCCGCACGTCGCGCGGCTCGTAACGGCCCTCGCCTGAACTCAACAAAACGATCTGACGATTGCCGCTGTCGATTACAGCGCTGGATGGAACGGCAACAACCGGCTCGCCGCCGCCTGTCGCAATCTCGACGTCCGTATACATGTCAGGCAATAGCGCCAAATCTGGATTAGGCAGTTCGATGCGCACCCGCGCCGTGCGCGTTTCCTTCATGAGGTGCGGCACGATCAATGCGACTTCGCCCATGAAGGTACGACCGGGATGAACTCGCGTCGTGACGCTGACTTTTTGCCCCCGCTGCAGCGCTGTCAGGTCGCCTTCGGCAACATCGGCATTGACCCAAACCACAGAATGATCGGCAATCTTGAACGCGACGTCGCCAGCTTTGAAGGCCTGCCCCTCGACGATATTTCGTTCAAGCACGACGCCGTCCATGGGCGCCGTAACGGTGAACGTATCGGGCACGCGATGTTCACGCTTGATCTGCTCAATGAACGCGTCGGGTACACCCATATTGCGCAGGCGGCGCGCGGCGCCAATGGCGCTTCCACTTTCGCCTTTAAACGTTCGCAGATCAAACTTCTCGTCGCCTTTGTAGCCTGGTCCTTGCTCGATGATGAGCCGGGACCCTTGGCTCAGCAGCTCTTGACCGAACACGGTCACAAGGGGCGTACCCTTTTTGACATGCTGTCCAGTTGTAATCGGCTCCATCCGCTCAACGAAGCCATCGAAGCGCGGTGAGACCACGGAAATCCGTCGTTCGTCGTACTGTACGACGCCAGGCGCTTTGATCGTTCGGCTCGATGGCATTTTGCGCACGATTACGGTCTCGACGCCGGCCCGCTGGATTTTGGCAGGTGAGAGCTTGATCGTGTTGCCGTCGTCGCCATCGCCCTCGAAGACGGGGATGTAGTCCATTCCCATCGAGTCTTTCTTGAGCGTCGGCGACGTATCGGGAAGTCCCATCGGGTTTCGATAGAACTTGACCTTGCCACCACTTGGCGCAGGCGGTGGCGTCGGGCGCTGAAAATCGCCTTCCTGGTCTTCGTAGACGGGCAGGTAATCCCTTCCGTCAGGGGCCTTCTTCGGCACCGCCGAGAATTCGGCCTCGCCGCCGGGGGCTTTCCAATACAGAACTTTCCGCTCGGCCGCTGAGGCAACGGCCATTGCGAGGATTGCCGCGATGGCGATCCCCGAACGCATGAACTTGGCCATGGCGGTTAGTCCTTGGCTTTGAATACAACGGTGCCTTCGACGGTATCGGGTTCACCCGGCACCTTAGCCATGATCGTCAACCCCCACAGACCTGCCATGGTGAGATCGGCCTTGAAGCGGTAGACGCCGGGCTCGGTCGAGGTCTGAGCCACGTGTTTGGCTTCCATTTCAGCCATGGCGTTGGGAGCCATATCGAGGCGCGTGCGAAACAGTACCGCGCCGTCAACCGGCTTGCCGGTCACCTTGTTGATGAGGCGCACGGCTAATTCCGCGCCATCCCCGTTTTTGACTTCGACGGCCACCGGCTGAAATTCAAAGTCTTTTGAACCAGCAAGCGCTCCTGTGACGTTGAATGCAGCAAAGCAAGCAACGGCGGCCGACGCGGCGGCACGCTCAAATCGTGATGTCATTGATCAGTCTCCAGATGTCATGAACCTCGCGACGGCCATCAGCGGCAGACGCAATCAAAGCCACGGCACGCGCCGCAGCCAAACAGACCGCTTTAGAGGCGGGGTTCAGACGATTGGAGGTCGCAAAAGGGGCGGAATAAAACGATCACCCATTGGGGTCGTTGGGACTGGTTCCGCAAGGTTGGCCCACACCTCGAAGGAAGGCATGGTGTCCGACGCCACCATCGCGACGGCTAGAGCGCATTTGGCGAGGCAGCCAAGGGAGCCCTGACAGTCGTTGCCAGGACATTGAGGCTTCGGCTTTTGCACATGGTGGCATGGCATCGCGTCGGTAGAATCAGTGTGCGAGGCCGATACGGCATGGGTTGGCGCCACTTTGGCGTGAACGAATGACGGCGCAATCAACGACGCCACGACCATAGAAGCCGTGGTTACGATGCCAATGATGAGCCTTCGCAAGCGATCCGCCATATTTCATGTGTGCCATGGGTAGACTTTGGCGGCAAGTTACATCATCGCCACGTGAGCTAGGCAGCTACGGCAACGTGCATGGTTTGGCGGATGGAAAAATGCTGGTCTTTAGTCGGAGCGTTTGCCGATTAACTTCCTAGCAAGCTCACGTGCGCCGACACGATGCGCCAGCCTTCCGGCATCCGGCACCATGTCTGGGTCTGCCTGCCCATAGAGTCCGAATTCAGACGGCGGAACTCGGTGTTCGCCGTGGCGAGGTCGCGGCCAAATGTAGTTATAATTGTCTGCGTGAGTGCGCGAGCCAGATCACCGGTTGGGCGGCCTGTGCGAAACGCACGAATTGCTTCAATCCCATATAGGTTCTCAGTGGCGCCGTAGCGCACAACGAATGGATGGTCCCAAAAGAGCGCATCAAGAACGGCGATATCGTTTGAAACAAGCGCCTGTTCGTATTGATTGAACATGGCAGTCGCTTCGGCCACGACTTCGGGAATGTTGAGCTTCATGAGCGCGGATCCTCAAAGCTTAAGATGATGAGCGGTTCCCTCTCCCGATCTGGGTTCGTCCTCGACCCACCAAGCGGCGGCGGCAGCCACGGCTGCCCGGCTCAAAACGACCGGGCAGTCTTGACTGTTTGCGTTGCCTCGTAGGTACGTCGCAAGTGTCACGTCGCCTTCGCCTGTGCCATTTGATGCGGCTGGACTTCCTCATGACGCGCATGGTGATGTTCGCCAAAGCGCGCAGTCAGCCACGCATAGATCGGTCCCAGTCCATTCATCGCCATGACGGCAACGAGGGCGAAAGCCGGATCTTTTGGAACGGGTCCAAAGCCGCCGAAATAGGTGGCGAAGTACGACGCAAATCCGAAGAACATTCCTGGGATAAAGCTAAACAGGGGCAGCCGCCCAAGCGACATCATCGTCGCATTGAGTACGAATAGAATGACGCATTCGGCAGCAATCAAGGCCGGGCCTGCCAGTTGCGCCGCTGCAAATCGAAAACAAAGTACGATGACGAATGCGAAAATGTTGCCAACAAACATGGCGGGCCAAATTTTGCGCAAGACTTCTCGTGTCGGTCCACCGGCGGCAAAGGTGCCGGCCCAGGTTATGAAGATGGCCCACGGCGGCAAATGATACGGCAGCAGGGTTATGAATATCGTCGTGACTGCAAGTGCCGACGCGACGATTTCTGCGGGTAGTTTCTTCATTGCACGATCTCCCTAACGTTGTTTTGAGCTTTGTGGCTGGCATGGCCGCAGCCACGACAGATCTTGGAGTGGACGGTGGTGATGACAGTGATCTTGCCCCTCTTGACGACCCACAGCCGTGCCGGGATATCGAGGAGCGCGTCGGCAACAAGGTATGTGTCCAGAATAACGAGGTCCGCTTGTTTGCCGACAGCAAGGCCATAGGTGTCGCCAATCCCGATGGCACGCGCAGCATTCGTCGTTCCCATTTTCAAGATCTCGGCCTGATGCTCAAGCGTGCCGAATTGAACGAGATGGGCGAGCAGATTGCCGATTTGCAGCGGATCGGCCTTTCCGAATGGCGTGAATGCATTGCGGATATTGTTTGACGAGTAGGCGACGTTTACGCCTGCTGCGTTGAGCGCACGAACAGGGGTCAATCCTCGCCGTTGCCTAGCGACATCGTTCCTGCCGCCGAGATAAACATCCGTTGCGGGCAGAGTCACAATGTGGATTTGGGCTTCATGCAGCAGGTCGATGACCGGCTTGAGTTCTTCTGGATCGAGAGCGCCGAGGCTTGTTACGTGGCCAAGTGTAACCCGGCCCCGATAGTCGTGCTTCAGTGTCTGCGTGGCGATGTAGTGTGCGGCGGCGAATCGTTGATCGTGCGTGTCATCGGCAAAGTCTGCATGCATGTCGATGTCTAATCCGCGCTGTGTCGCGAGCTTAAACACCTCATCGATGTGGGCTTTCGTGTCATCCCAGGAGAGTTCGTTGTAAGGGCAGCCGCCGACCACGTCGGCCCCCATCTCGAGTGCCGTTCGCATCAATTCAGACGCGCCTTTTGTCTTCAACAGACCTTCCTGTGGGAAGGCGACGATCTGCAGATCGAGCAGATCCTTGTATTCGTCTTTAAGGACCAACGCGGTTTCAACGCCGATGAGACCCTGGATCGGATCCACGTCGGGATGCGCACGGATTGCCGTCGTCCCGTTTCGCACAGCCATGTCGAGAACCTGCCTGGACCGGTCGAGTACGTCTTCCCGATCCTGCTTCGACTTCAATATGCCAGTGACGCGGATGGCTTCGTCCAGCGTTCCAAAGCGCGGCGGCATCCGTCGATGAAGCAACGCCTTTTCCAGATGCAGATGTGGTTCGACGAAACCGGGTAGAGCCGCTCGCCCGGCCGCATCGATTTCCTCCACGCCAACCGCCTCGATGTGCTCCTCGATGGCGTCAATGCGTCCCTTAACGATCCCGATGTCAACGAGCGGTTTATCGTCGGCGATCCGTACCTTGCGAATAATGAGATCCATGATCACGCCTCCCTATTGCTCTTTATTGTTTTTCTTTAAAATCCGACTGCGATGCCTTCTCCGCGCGGATCGGCCCCGCCTTCCATGAAGTCCGACCAAGGGCCCTTAAGCCGGATCGCCTGTGCTGTACCCATACGAGGGAACGGCCATTCCGCGCGCTCCACCGGATGCCCGCGCTTGCGCAAGTCCGCGAAGACCTGCTCGCCCGCTGTAGCCTCAAGCAACAGCTTGTTTGCCGAGTCGCCCCAGGAACGGCCGTAGAGAAGACGCGGGGATTCGAGTGCCGTCTGGACGTCACAGCCGAAATCGACGAGACGGGTAATAAAGGCGGTTTGTGCTTGGGGCTGAACCTCGCCACCTTGGCTGCCGTAAACCGCGTAAAGCTGATCGTCTTTGAGCAACATGCCCGACATCAGCGTCGACGCCGACTGCTTGCCCGGTGCGAGCACGTTGGGATGCGCGGGATCGAGTGAGAAATAGCTTCCGCGGTTTTGCAACAAAACGCCCGACCCGGGATCGGCCACACAAGACCCGAAATCGAAATAAAGGCTTTGAACGAGACCCACGGCGTTGCCTTCACCGTCGGCGATACTGATGAACGTCGTATCGCTTCCTGCTGGTTCGGTCGCAGTCAGCTTTACAGGATCCTCCAGCCAAGACTGCCGCTCGGCCGCGCACATTGCGGGATCGAGTAATTTCGCGACCGGGATGTCGGCGAACGAAGGATCGGCGAGATGGCGATCGCGATGCGCAAACGCCCACTTCGTTGCCTGGATGACGGCGTGGAAATAAGCCTCGCCATTCGGCGGCAGTTTGCTCAAGTCGATGCCGTTGAGGAAATTGAGGATCAGCAGTCCCGCGATTCCCTGCGAAGGCGGCGGCAATTGCACCGCGCGATAACCGCGGTACGAACTCGAAATTGGGTCGACCCAGCGGGCGCGATAGGATTTAAAATCCTCGTAGCGCAGGAGGCCGCCCTGCTCCTTTAAATAGTTAGTGATGCTTCGCGCCGTTTGCTCGTAGAACGCGCGAGGACCATGCTTTGCAATGGTTTCCAGCGTCTCAGCGAGGGCTGGCTGCGTCAAGCGCTCGCCGGCACGATAGGGCTCGCCTCGGTTAAGGAAGAGCTTCGATGCACCCGGGTCTGCGGCAAGCCACTGCCGGTCTTCGGTGGTCCAGGCGGCCAAATCTTCAGTGACGGCAACACCAGAGCGCGCATATTTTATGGCTGGGGCAAGCAATTCGGACAACGGCAACCGGCCGAAGCGTTCGTGCGCGAGACGCCAGCTGTCAACGGCGCCAGGGACGGTAATGGCAGACCGCGGCCCGCGGTGCGGAATATGCCCTTCCCGTTCATAGTCCGAGCACGAGATGGCCTGACCGCACACGCCGCTGCCGTTGATTGCGTGAACCTTTTTGGAGCGCGCATCGTAGATCAGCCAGAACGCGTCGCCGCCGATGCCGATCATGTGAGGCAGGATAACGCTCATCGTACTCGCGGCACAGATGGCCGCGTCAGTCGCTGTACCGCCGCGTTTCAAGATATCGAGGGCGGCCGTGGAGGCCAAGTAATGAGCCGTTGCGACCATTCCATTTTCGGCGCGACATGGGGGACGGGTCAATCGCATGACGTTTAATCTCCAGCAAGGATGGTGCGAAGCTAGAGCCGTGCGTGCAAGAGAACAATCGGCGGTGTCCGAGGTCGATCTAGGATGTTTCCTAGGCCAGATAACGTGACGGGCGATGTCGCGCGAAGAGCGGTCTCAATCCGTGAGGCCATGCTGCAAGGCATAGCGGATCAACTCGGCCGTGGTAGCGAAGTTCATTTTTTCGAGAATATTCTTCTTATGCGTGCTCGCCGTTTTCACGCTGATCCCGAGTTCATCCGCGATTATCGATATTCTTTGGCCCTTGACCAATAGGCGAAAAATCTGGCGCTCCCGGCCCGTCAACCTGTCGTGAGAAGCGACGTCGCTCCTTGCGCACAACTGTTGAATGATACCAAGCGAGGCCGATGCGCTGACGAATGGCTTGCCTGTCGATACCGCTTCCAAACCAAGAAGCAATTGATCGACGGCGCTCGCCTTGGTGATGTATCCCGCAGCACCAGCACGCAATGCCTCGACAATATATTGTTGCTCATCGTGCATACTCATGACGAGAATGCGAACATGGGGGTATTTACTGCGGATTTCGCGGATCATGGCGAGCCCGCTTTTGCCTGGCATCGATAGATCCAGCAGGACGACGTCACAGGGTGCCGATTTCAGCAAGCTTAGCAGTTCTTCACCGTCTCGTGCCTCGCCTCGAATGCATATTGAGGCCGTGCCTTCCAGGAGCTGCCGCAGCCCGGCCCGGAACATCGTGTGGTCATCCGCGATCAGCAAATCTATCATGTTCGAAATCGGATGTTGCTTGAGAGGTGGTCGGCAATCGCACTTGAACGGCCGTACCTTTTTCGACATTGCCACAAATTTGGAAGGTCCCGCCTAGCATTTGTGTGCGTTCCTGCATTCCAAGGATGCCGAAGGCCGTTTTACGGGAAGACGATAGAGGTTTGATCCCCTGTCCGTTGTCACTGATCGTGACGGCGAGAATGCCATCACGTTCTAACGTCGTGATTTCCACCCGGCTCGCTTTGGCATGGCGCACAACGTTTGTCAGTGCCTCCTGCACAATCCGAAACGCGGCGGTGCTTATGTCAGGCGGCAATTCAGTTTTGAGGGGTGCGAGCGATAGCGCCACCGAAATTCCATTGCGCTCCGCAAAACTAGAAGCAAGCCATTCAATAGCAGCAACCAGCCCAAGTTCGTCGAGCATGAGCGGGCGCAAGTCCGATGCGATCCGGCGCAGATCGACCACCGCGGTGTCGACCATCGACATGATTTCGTGGATCTTGCCTAGCAGGTCATTATCAGACGTTGCCGTTCGATCCCGCATCCAACCAAGACCGAGCTTTATGGCCGTCAAGGTCTGGCCCAGTTCGTCGTGCAGCTCGCGGGAAATTCGCTTCCGCTCTTGTTCGATCATCGTTTGGCGGAACAGAGATAGTTCTCTCAATCGTTGGCGGGAGTCTCTTAGCGCAATCTCGACCTCCCGCCGCCGCTGCGTCTCGGCCATCGCATCCAGCGCGAATGAAAGGTCATCGGAAAATGCGGCCATGACCTGACCAACCTCGTCAGACAAGAGGTCGTCTGCGTTTGCGGCCAGCGTCAGAGAATAGGCGCCTTTCCCGCCCTTAACTATCAACAAGGTCGTGAAAAAATGGAGTTCGCAGGCCTGCAAGATTGAACGGATCAATGGGCTTGCGTCGTCCGAGTGCCCCCAACGCGAGCGCACGTTTTCCGCCTCGAGTTCCACACCGCTGCTTATCGGACCATTTGCGAATATTCCCCTTACGCGGTCGCGGTTGACGGGGGCTTGCGCAACGACCGCCAGCAACGTTTCTGATGAATGTTCATCGACTGCAGTGGCAACCACGAGTTCGATTTTCCCTATATTTTTTAATATTCTGCAGGTTCGCTCGATCAGTTTGTGTTCATTGTCAGCACGGACCATAACCTGATGGATTTGGCTGCGCGCCGCATAGAGTTGGTTCAGACGTATCAATGCGGCTTCAGCCGCTTTGCGATCGGTGATGTCGCGTGAAATCCCGACCGTCCCTGTAATCCGCCCCTCTTCGTCGACCACCGGTGATTTGATCGTATCAAACCAGTGTACCGTCCCATCGGCGAGCGTGCGCATCTCCTCGTAGCGCCGCCCCTCTCCGCGCCGCAAAACCGCTCGATCGGTGCGAACATAAACATCGGCGATCTCGCGCGGCCAGATTTCCCGCGGCGACTTTCCAACGATCTGGGATTGACTTAAACCGCATGCTTTCACGTATGCGTCATTAACAGCCTCATAGCGTGAGTGTCTGTCTTTCAGCCATGCCATGTCCGGAATGTTGTCGAGGAACGCTCGCTGCAATGTCGTAAATTTGAAAGGCGTCATCGCCTTCTCCTCGCAAAGTATCCCGCTGGTGACAGGCTGCGCACCAACTCGCAGCTAAAGCACTAAAAATTAGACGATTACTCGCAGATGTCATCGCGTTACGATGGGTATGCGCGCAGCGCTGTACGCCACTAAAGACGGTGACTGCTTGAAAACAAGCTTCCTCAAGCGCCCGGTTCCGCGAGTGCCTTTCGTTGCCGACCGCATGAAGAGGGGCTTTCGCTGGGACCGCTCTTGGCGGCCGCTACTGATGCGGCCAGTGTTGGGTGCGACTTCTAGTGATGGCTCATCGTTACCGGCAGGATGCTGCCGGCGCCAACACAATGGCGGCAAAGAAGGTATGCCGGGATTGTATGCGGAGAAAGCCTTCGACGTGGTCAGCTCTGCAATATGCGGTCGTAATCTGGATTATAAAAACTATAGCTTTTGGTTCCCAAGGCCGCCAATTCCAGTGTCAGCGATGACGGACCGCCCGGCGATTAAAACCGGACCTTTCCGGCGTCCTTAACTCGCCGGAATCACCAGCTTCTTCCCCGGCACAATGTTTGTGCTTGTAAGGTTGTTCGCTTCCATCAGCGCCTTGACGCTCACATGATACGTCAGCGAAAGCCCGTGCAGCGTGTCGCCCTTGCGGATCTCGATCAGGCGTGGACTTGTTGGTGCATCGCCTCGCACCATCCCGGTCACAGGATCGCGTCCGCCGCGATATTCATAAACCGGACCAGGAGCCGGTTCCGCCTTCTGCACAGCGCCCGGACCGCCCAGCGATACCGGTGGCTTGTCTGCAAGGCTCCAGCTGGGCTTGTCGAACATCTGGCTCTGCCCGCCGCTGCACGCCCCAACCAGCAAGGCGCCGGCAACTGCCGCGCAACGTGCAGCCATCCGGGTTGCGTTCGAGGATAATGTCATAGTGCGCGCGTCCCAAACCAAGAAGGCGGCCCGCACCTTGGCAGACCGAGGCACCGAAGAGGTGCCGGCGCAAGCGCCGGACTCAAAAAAAGTGTCCGCCATGTTCAGCTCACTCCATATCGAGCCAATATCAGCGCATTTGTGGTGAATGAAGCCTTAACGAGGCCGAATTTGAGCTGCGTCACGGACGAACAGCAGAATTTCGCGGCAGAGTGACAGTGCGCAGAATTCTGCTCCAAACTGAGGCTTTGTGGCCTCGAAACGGCGTGGCCCTGCAACCTGGCGAACCTTTGCCACCGCAATCGGCGACATGGGGAGCGCACGAGGTTGAAACAGCGCGCGGTTAACGCCACAGTGCATCAAGAGACAGCGGTCGCCCTCTTGGGTGACTGAAGCGCCAAAGAGGCGCCGGCGTGAGCGCCGGACTCCAAAGACATGGCCCTCTTTGAGCCTTATCTTTGGCAAGCAAAAATGGAGCTGACCCCGGCATGACGAGCCCACGATTTTCGACGGCAATCCCAACAGCGGCGCTCACGCTGAGCGCGGCCGGCCTGTTGCCGTTCATCGCTCTCACGCTGGCGCCGCTTTGGAGCATCGAGCCGTTCGGCCGCCAGCCGTTGCTCGTGCTCGCGCAGTACGCAGCCACCACGCTCTCCTTCATGGGCGCAGTCCACTGGGGGCTGGCGATGAGCGAATTCGGCGGCCGCCGTGATGCCAGTTGGACTTACGCGGCAAGCGTCGCGCCTGCACTGATCGCGTGGTTCGCGCTGGCGTTTTTCCCCACCAGCGTGGCACTGCGCATCATGGCCGCAGCGTTCGCCTTGCTCCTGGCTTACGACGTCGGCTCCGTCCGGCGCGGCTTTGCCCCCACTTGGTACGCCCACCTGCGCTGGCCCTTGACCCTGATCGTTGTCACGTGCCTGTTTTTCGCGTCGATCCTGACCTGAGCGCTTGACCGGTGAAAAATGAGCCCGTTGTCCATCGCAATAGTCGTCGTCATCGCAATGCTGACCGTCGTCGGCGTCGCTAACGCGAAACAACCTCAGCCGTCGGCAAGCCAAGCCAACGCCAGCCCCTGTGACGGAGTCGTCGTGGGCAGCGACATCATTGGCAAATGCCACAAGTCCGGCGAACGTTTCATCGAATGCGCGCAGTGTCCCGAGATGGTCGTCGTTCCGGCAGGAAGCTTCGACATGGGCTCGCAAGACAACAGCGGCGACGAAACGCCGGTTCATCGCGTCTCACTCGCCAACCCAATCGCCATCGGCAGATATGAAATTTCGTTCGAACAATGGGACGCCTGTGTGGCCGATGGCGGCTGCCAACATAGGCCCAACGACCAAGGCTGGGGGCGCGGATCCCGCCCCGTGCTCGACGTATCCTGGAACGACGTAACGGCAACCTATCTTCCCTGGCTGTCGCGCACGTCTGGCCACACCTATCGCCTTCTGACCGAGGCCGAATGGGAGTACGCCGCGCGCGCCGGGTCGGCCACCTTTTATTCCTGGGGTGATCAGATCGGCAAGGGAGCCGCTAACTGCGACGGTTGTGGCAGCGAATGGGACAACCGGCAGACCGCGCCCATCGGGTCGTTTCCCCCAAACGCGTTTGGCTTGCACGACATGCACGGCAACGTCTGGGAATGGACGCAGGATTGCTATGAGGACAACTACGAAAAAGCAGCTCCGGACGGCTCAGCCGCCACGAACCCGCACTGCCAAACCTACGTCGTCCGCGGCGGAGGCTGGAATGACCGTCCCAAATATCTGCGCTCGGCCATCCGCTATGGCGATCCTCCAGCCTATCGCAGCTTCTACGTCGGCTTCCGTGTTGCACGTGCGCCGTGACGAGATCCCCTGCACCTGTCCGAGCAATATTTGACTTCGGACCAAACGCGCTCCCACGTCTTGCGCCACGAAAACGGCCGGCCGCACGCTGCACACACCTTGACTGGCAATTCCGCCTTGGCAGGCCTCTTGCGAGGCGCACTCTTTGCACGAGTCATGAAAAGTCCGGAAAGAACTGAGGGTTCGGGAGCTGCGCTCCACAATGAGTGCGGGCGATAGCCCACTTGGAAAGCGAACGGATCAGCCAACCCGTGCCGCCGCTGCAAAGTAATTGACGTCGGTATCCGCCGACAGCGACCAGCGATCGCGAATGGGATCGAGCACCAGCCCGGTAAAGCGCGGCGCCGCCAAACCCGCGCGCGCGAAATAGATCGTCATTTCCTCAGGCCGGACGAACCGGTTCCAGTCGTGCGTGCCGGGCGGCAGCCAACGGAGAATATATTCGGCGGCCACAATCGCGAGCGCGTAGGACTTCATCGTGCGATTGAGCGTCGAGGCAATCAACAGCCCGCCGGGCCGCACACACCGCGCAGCCGCCTTCAAAAACGCCGCCACGTCGGGGATATGCTCGACCACTTCGAGACAGGTCACGACATCGAACGTCTCGCCGCTCTCGGCGATCTCCTCGATCCGCGCCACCCTGTAATCGATGGCCAATTCCTGCGGCTCCGCATGCGCCCGAGCTGCGGCTATCGTATCGGCCCCTGGATCGATTCCGGTCACAGTTGCGCCCATCCGCGCGAGCGGCTCCGCGACAAGGCCGCCGCCGCAGCCGATGTCCATGACGCGCAATCCCGCCAGCGGCTGATCCAAGCTGGTCCGCTGGAAATGCCGCATCATTTCATCGCGCAGATATTGCATACGGGCCGGACCCAGCTCGTGGAGCGGGCGGAATTGCCCCTTTGGATCCCACCAATCGGCGGCCATACGGGCAAACCGTTCGACTTCATTGGGATCGAGCGTGGGCGACGTTGTATTGGGGGGGCTGGGCTGTTGCATGACCCGCAATATAACCGCCAGCCGCCGGATTGAAAACGTGCCTCGTCAACTAAGAGCCTATGCTTCGCCCGCAGGGCAAGGGAGCCACGCGACCCGCGGCGAGCCGCGCCCCGCCGGAGCGCCATGGCGCGTGAGGCATAAGATGTTGCAGGCGGACGCCACAGCCGGTATTGATCCGCCGAAATTCAAAACGGGCCAAGATTCCAAGGCCAGACACTTATGGAAGGGCGAAATGGCTGTTGTCGTCATGAAATTCGGCGGCACATCGGTCGCCAACGTAGAGCGCATCCGCAACGTGGCGCGCCACGTGAAGCGCGAGGTCGACGCGGGTAACAAAGTTGCCGTTGTTGTCTCGGCGATGTTGGGCGCGACCAATCAGTTGGTGGCCTGGGTGCGCGAAGCCTCCCTTTTGCACGACGCGCGCGAATACGATGCGGTGGTGGCAACCGGCGAGCAGGTCACGGCAGGATTGCTGGCGATTGTCCTGCAATCGATGGGTTTGCAGGCCCGCTCCTGGCAGGGCTGGCAGATCCCGGTGATCACGAGCACCGCGCACGGCTCCGCTCGCATCCTCGATGTCCAAGCTGATGAATTGGCCGCTCGCATTCACGGCGGCGAAATCGCGGTCGTGACCGGTTTTCAGGGCGTCGAACCCGACTCCAATCGCGTGGCAACGTTGGGCCGTGGCGGCTCGGACACGAGCGCGGTCGCTTTGGCGGTAGCACTCAAAGCCGACGTTTGCGACATCTACACGGACGTCGACGGCGTTTACACGACTGACCCCCGCATCGTGTCGAAGGCCAAACGCCTGCCCAAGGTCTCCTATGAGGAGATGCTTGAAATGGCATCGCTCGGCTCGAAAGTGCTTCAAACACGATCGGTCGAACTTGCGATGGTGCACCGCATGCGCGTGCGCGTGCTGTCGAGCTTCGTGAAGCCCGAGGAAATGCATCCGGTCAAGGCCGGTGCGCTTGAAAATATCGGAACGATTGTTTGTGACGAGGAAGAGATCGTGGAACAGCAGGTTGTAAGCGGCATCGCCTATGCCAAGGATGAAGCCAAGGTGACGATCCTCAAGGTCATGGACAAGCCGGGCGTCGCGGCGCGAATCTTTGGCCCGCTCGCCGACGCGAGTATCAACGTTGATATGATCGTCCAGAATGTCGCACCTGACGGCAAGAGCACGGACATGACGTTCACGGTTCAGGCCGCCGAATTGCCCCGCGCGCTCGAAGTCTTGAAGGCGGCCAAAACCGACATCGGCTATTTCGATGTCATCAGCAGCGCCGAAGTGGTCAAGATTTCGGTCATCGGCATCGGCATGCGCAGCCACGCCGGCGTCGCCGCCCAAATGTTTAAGGCGTTGTCGGAAAAAGGAATTAACATTCAGGCGATCTCGACATCGGAAATCAAGATCTCGGTGCTGATTGATGCCGCCTACGCCGAGCTTGCCGTGCGCACGCTGCATACTCTTTATGGTCTCGACGCAGGCTGATTTTTTCGCAAGCGCGGCAATTGAACGCCTGTCCGGCGCGGGTGGCTGGGATGCACTGCAATAGGGTTGCGAAAGCACTGTGCATCTGCCATCCAGCCCCATCATTGGGGCACCGCGGATGCGCGAGCAAACAAGCCCTTGACGTGGGTGCGCGAACCGCCGACGGTCGGTTCGAAATCGCGGGAACACTGGGACTTTCAGCGAAACGAATTTACGGCAGGCTATGAGCAGGCGCGGCGATGAAACAACCTTTCTGCCATCCGAGCCGGCGCTACGCATTATTATGCGGCGTCTGCGCGAAATCATGGCCGAACCGGGCGATGGTCAATCGCGGCTGGACAAGATTGTGCGCCAGATCGCTGGCGTCATGGTCGCCGAAGTCTGCTCGATCTACCTGAAGCGCCAGGACGGCTCGCTTGAGCTGTTCGCGACCGAAGGCCTCAAGAAAGAGGCCGTCCATAATACGCGGATGATGCGTGGCGAAGGCCTCGTTGGCCGTTGCGCCGAAATGAACGTGACCATCAACGAGTCCGAGGCGTCGAGTCACCCGTCGTTCTCCTACCGTCCAGAAACCGGCGAAGAAGTCTATCATTCGCTGCTGGCGGTCCCGGTGCAGCGCAGCGGTCAGGTGCTCGGCGTGTTGGTGATCCAAAACCGCACCGTCAAGGAATACTCCGACGAAGACGTTGAGGTCATGCAGACGACCGCGATGGTCGTTGCCGAACAGCTCGTCTCCGGCGCTGTGGCGGGCGCAGGCACGGCGCTCGAAATCAGCAAGTCGTTGTCGGCCGTCATCCACGGCGAAGGCATCTCGGAAGGCATAGCGCTGGGCCGCGTTGTGCTGCATGAGCCGCGCATCGTCGTCACCAAGCTCATGTCGGACGATCCCGCGGTCGACCTCGAGCGGCTGGAAATCGCAATCGCCGATCTGCGTGCGTCGCTCGACGACATGCTGGACCACGAAAACCTGGCGGCTGCCGGTGAGCACCGTGACGTGCTCGAAGCCTATCGCATGTTTGCCCACGATAAGGGCTGGCATCGCCGCTTGCGCGAAGCCGTGGAAGGCGGACTGACCGCCGAAGCCGCGGTTGAGCGGGTCCAGAACGGCACCCGCGCCCGTATGCATCGCCAGAACGACCCGATCTGGCGCGAACGGCAGCGCGACTTGGACGACCTGTCCGATCGCCTGATGCGCATCCTCGCTGGACGCACGCAGGGCGCGACTGATCCCGCCAACCTGCCCGCCGACACAATCCTGGTTGCCCGCACCATGGGCACCGCCGAATTGTTGGACTACGATCGATCCAAGCTGCGCGGCCTCGTCGTAGAGGACGGCAGCAGCCAGAGCCACGTCGCTATCGTCGCCAAGGCGCTGGGCATCGCAGCCGTCGGTCAGGCGCTGGGCGTCGTTGACCGGGTGAACGCAGGTGATGCCATCATCGTCGATGCGGTGGGAGGCGAAGTGCACCTGCGCCCCAGTCCCGAAATGGTCGCCGCTTACTCCGACAAGGTCCGCTTCCGCGCCAAGCGCCAAAAGCAATACGAAGCCCTGCGGGACGTGCCCGCCGTCACCCGGGACGGTGTTAAGATCGCGCTCCACATGAACGCCGGTCTGCTTGTGGACATGCCCCATCTGGCGGAATCGGGCGCAGTCGGCGTCGGCCTGTTCCGGACCGAATTGCAGTTCATGCTGTCCCACACATTGCCCCGTCTCGAGCGCCAGCTCGCAGCCTACAAGGCAGTCGTCGACATTGCGGGTGACAAGCCGGTGGTGTTCCGTGCGCTCGACATCGGCGGCGACAAAATGTTGCCCTATCTGCGCCAGACGAAGGAAGAAAATCCCGCCATCGGATGGCGCGCCATCCGTATGTCGCTTGACCGTCCAGCGCTGTTCCGTACCCAGGTCCGCGCATTCCTGCGCGCCTCTGCTGGCCGCGAATTGTCGATCATGATTCCGATGGTGTCGGACGCCGCGGAAATGACCGCCATCCGCGCGCTGATCGAAAAAGAGCACGAGCTTATGAAGCGGCGCGGCTTTGAAGCGCCCACCCGCGTCCGGGTCGGGGCAATGCTTGAAGTCCCGGCTCTCCTTTTCCAGCTAGACGCCCTGATGCCGAAGGTCGATTTCATCTCGGTCGGCAGCAACGATCTACTGCAGTTCCTCTATGCCGCCGACCGCACCAACGCGCAGGTCGCAAGCCGTTACGATTGCTTATCCGTCGCCCCGCTCCGAGCTCTGATGACGCTGTTGAAGGCCGGCAAAAAATACAAAGTCCCGATCACGCTGTGCGGTGAAATGGCCGGCCGGCCGCTTGAAGCGATGGCCCTCATTGGCTTGGGCTTCCGCTCGGTCTCCATGTCCCCCGCCTCGATTGGCCCCGTAAAGACCATGATCCTATCGCTCGATGCTGCCAAAACCGGTCGCTTCATCGAAGAGCGCCTGAAGACGGGCGAGGGCGACCTGCGCGCGGCGCTGACCCGCTTTGCCGAGGAAAATGAGGTCGAGGTTTAAGTCCCGACCAAAGTTTTTGGCCCTGCAAAATAGTTCGATTGACGGATGAATGCTGGTGGCCGACAGTATGCCAGGGATTTTGAGTTCCATTAGCGTTGAGTGAGTTTTGTATGGGGTCGTTTGCGATGATTGCGCAGACAAAGCGGGCCACGCAGGCGGCCGCCGCCCGTGCTGTTCCCATAGTGGCAAATCCGGAAACGTACCGCCCGACAGCAGCCTTTTTCGCGCAGCTCCGGCAGTACCTCGGCCTGACGCGCGATCAGGTGGCAGCCCACCTGCAAACCTATCCTAAAGTGATCGCAGCGCTTGAAACCGGTTCGCTATCTGACCTCCCGCCGTGGCCGCAAACGCAAACAATCGTCTGGAATTACGCGTCTATGGCCGGGATCGATCCCGCACCCGCCCTCCATAGCCTCCAACTCCACATAGTCCCAACGATTCCCGTTTCCGCTCCAGAACTTGATCCCGGCTCGGATGCTCGCACAGTCTCGATTCCCGAAATCCTCACATCGTGGATGCCGCGCCGCTGGCCAGTCTGGCGCATGGCCACTGTCGGCCTCGCACTCATGGTTGCGGGCATGGGAGCACAGAGCTCCACCTTGGAAGCGGCCATGACGAAGCTGCCTGGTCCTCTCGGCGGCGCCGTGCGTTATGCCAAGGAAGCCCTGCTCTTCAAAACCTCGCGCACTTTTGAAGGCATGACCTGGATCGACGTCGATAATCCGCGCACCCGCCGCGCGGATAAATTGCCCATGAAGCGCCGATGATATTATAAGCCGGTCTTTACGTTTTGAAGGGTGTCCGGCTCGCTATGTCACTACCACGCGAAAAATTGGACCGGCTCGTACAGCGCTGGGAGACCGTCCAGTCCGAGCTGAACTCCGGCGTGGCGCAGGCGGCGTATGTCAAATTGACCAAGGAATTCGCCGAACTTTCACCCGTCGTCGCAGCCATCAAAGCGTACAATGCGACCGCTACCGAGGTCGCAGACCTCACCGCCCTAGCGTCTGATCCCGCAGCCGGCCGCGAAATGGCCGAACTCGCCCGCCAGGAACTCGAACAAGTCAAAGTCAAACTGACCGGACTCGAGACCCAACTGCAGATCGAACTGCTGCCCAAAGACAGCGCCGACAACAAGAGCGCTATCATCGAAGTCCGCGCCGGCACCGGAGGCGATGAGGCGGCCCTCTTTGCCGCCGACCTGTTCCGCATGTACCAGCGCTACGCCGACCTCCACAGCTGGAAGACGGAGGTCATCTCGATGTCGGAGAACGACCTCGGCGGCTACCGGGAAATTGTCGCCTCGATCACCGGCGCAGGCGTCTTCGCGCGTCTCAAGTTCGAATCCGGCGTCCACCGCGTCCAGCGCGTGCCGGCAACCGAAACTCAAGGCCGCATTCACACGTCTGCGGCAACCGTCGCCGTTCTGCCCGAAGCCGAAGACGTCGAAATCGATATCCGCCCCGAGGACATTCGCATCGACACCATGCGAGCGAGCGGCGCGGGGGGGCAGCACGTCAACAAGACCGACAGCGCCGTGCGCATGCTCCACTTGCCGACCGGCATCATGGTCGTGTCCGCGGAAAAGTCGCAGCATCGCAACCGCGAAATCGCTATGAAGGTCCTGCGGTCCCGCATCTACGAGGCCGAGCGCCAGAAACTCGCTGACGATCGCGCCAGCGCCCGCAAAGAGCAAGTTGGATCCGGTGATCGTTCGCAGCGCATCCGCACCTACAACTTCCCGCAAGGCCGCGTCACCGATCACCGCATCAACGTCACCCTTCACAAGCTCGACGCTGTTATGTCGGGCAATGCGCTTGATGAACTGATCGACGCCCTCATCACCAACCACCAGGCAACCCTGATGGCAGAAATGGCGACGCAGGATGGCCTCTGACAGCCTGCCGCCGCCAGAGACCGTCGAGCAGTCCCTGCGCCGCATCCGGGTTGAACTTACGGCAGCCGGAATCCAGGAAGCCGCAGGTGACGCCCGCAGGCTCGTTGCCGCCGCACTCGATGCGGCTGCCACGGATTTGATCCGCGATCCAAATCGCATGCTCACCACCGGCGAGGCCGCGCGTTTGGCGGGATTCGTCCGCCGCCGCATCGAACGCGAACCGGTCTCTCGAATCTTCGGTCGGCGGGAGTTCTATGGCCGCTCCTTTGCCGTGACGCCTGCCGTCCTCGATCCGCGGCCCGACACCGAAACCCTCATCGACGCAGCCTTGGCCATCGCCCGCAGCGAATGCTGGGCCGGTCGTCCCCTCACAATCCTCGATGTCGGGACCGGCTCGGGTGCAATTGTGCTCACGTTGCTCGCCGAACTCCCCTTGGCGGCAGGCCTCGCCATCGACATCAGTCGGCAGGCCCTGGATTGCGCCGCAGCCAACGCGGCAGCCCTCGGCCTAAGCGACCGGGTAAAATTTCATTGCCACGACATTTTCGCAGGCTTTCCCCCAGGCCCTCCCGGCGGCTTCAACCTCATCGTCTCCAACCCGCCCTACATTACAACTGCCGATCTCGCCACACTTGAGCCGGAAGTCGCCCATTATGACCCTAGACTTGCCCTCGACGGTGGCTGCGACGGATTAGCCTTTTACCGAACCATCCTTGAAGCCTGGGCTGCAACCCTTCATCTATCAACTGCCCAACGCGCACTGGTCTTGGAATTGGGCGCTGGTCAGAGCGAAGCGGTTGTAGGAATTGCCAAAAACTTCGGCGCTTACGATGCGTTAACCACATTGGAACTCCACCGCGACCTGGGTAACCATATACGTTGTGTTGCGATCAGCAAACAATCGTCGGCTGAATGAGAAAAGAACTTGGAACGCCGCCGAATTCGAGCTATCTTGCTTCAGAACATGATTTGAGCAGCTCGGTCGGTTTGAGCAGACGGCTCGTCCACAGATGCTCTCATGCACCCTAAAGCGTGTCGGAATGTATTGAGCGGCCAATCCTGGTTAGGGTCCAGCCGCAGCTTTGCGCAAAGCGCATGCATTTTGACGCGCAAGTAGAGGCACAATTTCGATAATCGGGTTGGTGGGCGCTAAGGCCTTCGGGAAAAGCCTGGGGTGACGCTAGCGGTAAACACGAAAATCAAGGGCTAGGGCGCATCGATTTCAACGCGAATTATGACAGGGCAGCGCACGTTGTGCGTGCGGGCGCGATCTGAGAGGCATCCTTTCGAGGAACAGTATTTGAGGAAGCACGCGGTCGATGCTCGGCGTCGACGGCAAAGCGCCCATTCGCCAGACCCATGAGCGCCGCTCGACCGGAGCCTCGTCCGGTCGCCGCCGGGGCTCATACCACACAGCCAAGAAACAACGACACCAAGAACAACGACGTTTCATTTACGACGGCAATACAGCGAGATCGGGAGATCATGAGGCAAGGACAGCAACATCGCCGGGGTCGCACCCGGGGCGGTCAGAACAACAATAACGGCAATAACAATAATCAGAACCGCAAGGGTCAGAACCCTATTTCGCGGACCTACCAGAGCAACGGGCCGGACGGCAAAGTCTCTGGAACGGCTTCTGGTATTGCGGAGAAATATTTGTCGCTCGCACGAGATGCGACGACATCGGGCGACCCGGTTCTCGCGGAGAATTATCTCCAGCACGCCGAGCATTACAACCGCATCATTCTTGCTTATCGCGAAAGCCAAGCCCAGGCCGGCGAAGGCGGCGAGCGACGCACGGGGCAACCCGGCGAAACGCCCGAAAACGCCGATGAGCACGGTGACGACGAGGGCGAAACGTACGGTCGCGACATGCAGCCGTTACCGCCGGTCGATATGCCGGTACGTGCAGCCGAGCAACAGCCGCGCTTTGAAAATCCGCGTCCCGACAATGCGCCCCGTTCTGAAAACAATCCGCGCTTCGAAGACCGTCAGCGTTTCAACAATGATGGGCAGCAGCGCCGCAACAACCAGCAGCGCGACCGCTACCAAGGCGGCGGCGAGCGTTACAACAACGGCGACCGCAACAATAACGACCGCTTTAATCAGCAGCGCGGCGATCGCTTCCAAAACGACCGCAATCAAGGTGGTCAGGGCGGCCAGCAGTTTGGCGACCGCCAGCCCCGCGAGGGCGGCTTTGCCCGCGAAGGCGGCCTTGAACGTGGCGACCGCCCCTGGCGCGACAATCAACAGCCGCGCGTGGACCGCCCCGACAATCGGCCAGACCGTCAAGAAAGGGCCGACCGTCCCGACCGGTTCGAAAACCGCTCCGAGTTCCGCCAGGAATTTAGACCGGATAATCGCCCTGCTCACCGTCCCGAACTGAGGTCTGAGCCGCAGCCCGATCTGCGTCCCGAGCCACGCGTAGAGCATCGCGCAGAAGCGCCCCAGCCGGTTCGTGAACCATTGCGTCAAGAACTCCCGTTCACTGTCGAGCACCCGGTTGGTGCCGAACAGCCGGCGATCCCGCGCGCCGAACCTGCGCCGCGTGCACCTCGTGCGCCGCGCCGCGAACGCGCCCCGACCGCGGTGGCCGAACACGAGCAGCCCGAATTCTTGCGCCGTCCCGTCCGCCGTCCGCGCCGTGATGCTGCCGCCGAAGACGCCGCGGTCGCGCCCGTTGCCCCTGCCCCAACCGAGCGCGAACCCGGCAACGAGTAACGGTTAAGCTTACAACCAAAGGCCAGGGAATCGTTCCCTGGCCTTCGCTTACGTCATTTTGCAACTATCCCCGTTGCGGATCATTCCGCCACTGACGATCGTCGCGTAAATCCCAAAATCGCGGTGGCCCTGTGCACGGAAGATTGCGTCCGGCAAGTCCCCATCGCGAACCCCGGTTGCTGGATCGACATTCGTCGCCGCGCATCGCACGGTGCGCTTGAAGACGTGCCCCCGCGCGGCGCCAAGCCCGATTTCGCGCCCCACCCAATCAAGTTCCGCCCACGGCTCCAAACCGTCAATCAGCACGTTCGCCCGAAACCGCATTGGATCGACGGCGCAACCAGTCGCCTGCTCCAGCGCGCGCACGGATGCGAGGTTGACAATGTGCAGGCACTTTTCCTTCACGTCCGAAAAGCTATGACCAGCGGCTGATACGACCCGCGGCCGCCCGCGCAACTGCGCCGCCATATCGCGTGCGATGAAAGTCTCAATGGCGGCACGCCCTTCTGCGGTGTTCAACGCGCCACGCGCCTGAACTTCGCCATCGCGCGCCAGCGTGAGGCTGGACGTTTCCGTATCGAACGCCGTCTCCAGCGTCGCAAGCCGCTCATCGCGCATGAGGCAAAGGAAAGCTGCCTTGGGCAAATGCCGCGGCGCGGCGTCATCGAACGCCCCCGGCCCGTTTTCGATCGCATAAGCCCGATCAAATGGAATCGTCTGTCCCGCCTCGACAGCAACCTCGGCCAGCAACTGTTCGCTCAACCCCTTGACCGGGTAGCGATACAGTGCGGCTCTTGTCGCATCCATCATGTAATACGTCTCCCATGCGCGCTTTGATGCTGCTCAAGGCCTTTTACTGACGATATCGCGACCCTAGATCAACTGCGCGGATGCCATACCGGGTTCGCATGACTTAAGCACAGCCGACGCCGCCGCTTGATGGTTCTGTCAAACGAGGGCGCCGTCCGCAGGTGGAGAAGACGATGAATTTTGACAAATTTACCGACCGGTCCAAGGGTTTTGTCCAGGCTGGCCAGAGCTTGGCGTTGCGCGAGGGCCATCAGCAGTTTTCGGTTGAGCACCTTTTGAAAGTCCTGTTGGACGACCCGGAAGGTCTCGCAAGCGGCCTTATCGCCAAAGCCGGTGGCCGCCCTGCGGACGCTTTGCGCGCGGTCGAAGCGTTGCTTGCCAAGCGCCCCAAAGTGACCGGCGGCGGCTCTGGCCAAGTCTACGTCACACCAGAACTCGCGCGCGTGTTTAATACAGCCGAAACACTCGCCGGCAAGGCAAAGGACGACTTCGTCACCGCCGAACGCCTGCTGCTGGCGCTCGTTATCGAAATGAACACAGAGGCTGGCCGCATCCTCGCCGAATCCGGCGTCACCGCAGAAAACATCAATCGCGTTATCAACGACTTGCGCAAAGGCCGCACGGCCGATAGCGCCGGTGCCGAGCAGAGTTACGACGCGTTGAAGCGCTACGCCCGCGATCTGACCGAGGCAGCTAGTAACGGCAAGATCGACCCCGTCATCGGCCGCGACGAAGAAATCCGTCGGACGATGCAGGTTCTATCGCGCCGGACGAAGAACAACCCCGTGCTCATCGGGGAACCCGGCGTCGGCAAGACTGCAATCGCCGAAGGCTTGGCCATGCGCATCATTCAAGGCG
>JANLYB010000345.1:0-15359 GCA_031365425.1 Hyphomicrobiaceae bacterium | reverse complement strand
CGGCTTGCGATCCGCAGCGGTCTTCGTGCTGCTGCGTATCAACCTTTACTTGACGGCCCACGTCTCCTCCCAGTCTGCTAACTCTGCCCGGCCCTGCATCTGCAGCGCCGGGCAATTTTATGTGATCTGGAGGCATGTGTGAGGGCCCAAGAACTGCATTAAGCGAACGAGGTCGCGGCGGGCGAGGGCGATGCAGCCTTGGGTGGGCAGGTAGCCGTCGCGGGCGCAGTGAAGGAAGATCGCGCTGCCGCGACCTTTGATGCGCGGGGCGTCGTTGTACCCCAGCACGACGACGATGTCGTAGAGGCCGTCATCGCGCCAGAGGTGCTCGGCGCTGGCGGGATAGGGATGGGCGATGCGGCGGTTGTAGTTGCGATCTTGGCTCACGTCGCACCAGCCGTCGCGGCTATCGATACGACGCAACTTCAGACCCGTGCGGGGGCGGGGGATCCGGTCTGGCCTATAGTAAGCCTCGCGCAGTTGCCAGCTGCCGATGGGCGAGGATCCATCGCCCTCGCGTTTGGCAACTTTGCTTCCGGTGCGGCCCAACGCGCACCGAAACCGCATCCCACCTGCTTCAAGCATGCCTACTTTCGCTTGGGCGCCAATCGTGCGCACAATCAGCCTGGAATGTTGCGCGATGACTTGATGGCGGTAGCTGGCTGTGCGCATTATACCCCGCTCGTTGCAACGTTTGGCTTGCCGCAGGCACGTTAGCCCAACGTATTCCTTTCGACACCACCTTCTGCCCGATGCATCGGCGCTCAGCCGAGGATTAAGTCCCTGACCGCCGCTTGCCAACCCGGAGCCTTTCGCATGAGCACCGCACGCCGCATCCTTCTCGTCGACGACGACGACGATCTGCGCTCGGCCTTGCAAGATCAGCTCGCGCTTCACGAGGAATTCGAGGTCGTTGCGACCAACTCCGCGACCAAGGGAATCGAGCTTGCCAAAAATGGCCAGCCCGACCTCATCCTATTCGACGTGTCGCTACCCGACATGGACGGCCGGGAAGCCGTCAAAGTGTTGCGCAAGAACGGTTTTCGCAATCCGATCGTCATGCTGACTGGCAACGTTTCGGATGCCGACCAAATTCTCGGCCTCGATGCGGGCGCCAACGATTACATCCACAAGCCATTCAAGTTCGCGGTTTTGCTGGCGCGGATTCGCGCTCAACTGCGGCAGCACGAACAGAGCGAAGACGCCGTATTCACCATCGGGCCGTTCACATTCAAGCCGGCGTCGAAGATTTTGATGGATGAAAAAAATAGCAAGATCCGGCTCACAGAAAAGGAAACGTCTATCCTCAAGTATCTTTACCGGGCAGGCGAAAAAGTCGTGTCGCGCGAAGTCTTGCTGCACGAAGTCTGGGGATATAATGCGGGTGTCACCACGCATACGTTGGAAACTCACATCTACCGGCTGCGGCAGAAGATCGAAAAGGATCCTTCAAGCGCGACGCTGCTCGTGACGGAAAGCGGTGGTTACAAGCTCTTACCTTGAGCGATAGAGCTGGATGGAGCCGGGCGCTACCCGCGGTTGTCCACACTCGCTTTCGATCGCGACACATCCAGATAGACCTGCTTGCACGAATCACGGTTCACTTGCACCCGAGTACATTCAGAGGTGACCAGTGGCGCTTGATATCGTTGTGCAGAGCCTGTTGCGGGTGGAGTTGTTTGCCGGGCTCAAGCCCTTGCAAGTCGCCGAACTCGCGCGCCGCTCGGACCGGATTGTCTACAAGCCCGGTGATATGATCATCACAGAAGGTGCCGTTGGCGACGCAGCGGTGCTGATAATCAAGGGCGATGCGATCCGGATTTCTGGGCCCTCCCTTACGGAGCCTTCCGAAGCTGTTGCCGATGGTTCACTGCTCGGCGAAATGGCCATGCTGATCGAAACGGTTCATACGTCGACAGTGGTTGCGCGCGCTATGACACGTGCGATCCGCATTACCCGCGACGCGGTGATCGAACAGATTGCGTCCGATCGCTCGCTTGCTGATCACTTGAGCCATAAGCTGGCCCGCAGACTGGATGCCATGTCGCGGCAACTGCGCGAAATCGACGATACGTTTGCCTTAATGGACGAGCAGTTTTTCCCCGCAATTACCGGGACAGCGCCGACGGGTCAGGGCGCTCAAATCCACTGAAGGAAACGATCGCCCCACATTTCAAGGCGCCGTGGCCGGGTGACTCGTGGCCGGGAGACGGCGGCGCTTTATTTTTTTGATAAATTGAAGACAAGAAAAAGCCCAACCCCGGGGGGAGGGGTTGGGCCATGTGCGCATTAGCTGCGCAAAGCGCCGGGAGGGAATCCGGCGCTGCGATTGTCACCATTGGCGAGACGGGGCGCTCAGCCAATACCTTTTCGGTGACGCCGCTTACTCAATATAGTCGAGACTTCTAGGATTTAAATAGGCAAATCTCACTTTTTTCACGCTAATGTTACCGATTATTGCCATTCGCCGCTGGTCTGGGCCTTATTTGGCAACGAATCACACCGTCAGGGCGACGACTTCGGAAGCCCTACCGGCTTGATTTTAAACATTTCTGGGTCGAGTTGGTCGGTTTTGTTCAAATCCGAAACTTCGACTCGCGTATCCAGGCCCTGCGCGTCCGACGTAACCCATTCTTTCAACTCAAGATCAGGCTTCGTCGTGAAAAACAACTTGATGCGGCCCGGCGCATCGGGACTTTTGTCCTGCAAGGCGAGGACAATAAGGTCAGCATCGCTCTGGACTTCGATGATTTTCGCGTCGCGAATCAGGTCGACATCTTTACGGAGCAGCAGGCGGAAGGCCGTCTGGTCGAGCGCGATGCGATCTTCGGTGTTGATGTCGAGGTCCTGGACGGCGAGATACTCGCCGTCGGAAACGATGATCTGCTTCGATGGCAAGGCATAGTCAAAGCGGAAGCGGCCCGGACGCTTGACGAAGAATTTGCCCTTCATGCGCTTTTTGTCGGCGCCAGTTTGAAGGAACGAGCCCTTCAAATTTTCGAGCGCCGCGAAATAGCCGCCGACCTTCTTGACCAATTCGGTCTGCTTTTCATCGAGCGCGATACCCGACGTTCCGTTGGACGGCGCAACTTGGGCGTTCCACGCGGAACCGTTCGCAGTGGCAGGAGGATTTGCGGCAGGTGCGGGCGCGGCAGGTGCTGGAGGTGAGGCCGCGGCTGCAGGGGCTGCGGGTTTTGCGTCCTGGGCGACGACCGCTGGAGCGGATCCCACTACGACGGCTACCAGAGCCAGGCCAACGACCCAATTTGCTTTCGATTTCATGCTGTCCTGCATCTTGCCCCGCCAAAACATCGTTACGTGCGCCTGTGTTCAGCAGACGTAGTCCCACGCTGTAGCGGATTAGTGCGAACATTGCGACGAGATAGAGGCATTCCGCGGGGCAACGAAGGATGGGAGATATTTATCTTGGCTGGAGACTGTAGGGCACCACGGCCGCCCGATTGATGGTACCCGGCAATTTTTGAGCGCCCGAGTGTTACAAATTTCTTATTGGAGCGAATTGCAGAGTGTTAAGATTGTGCACTTCGCTCCGTGAGAACTGTTTGCACCGTTGTTGAACAATTTGCCGGGAATTATTTCATGCGCTCTTGGCTTGCGGCTGCAGTTTTTGTTGCCCTTTCGCTTTCCTTGGGGGGCTACACGCGCGCGCAGGACATGCTCGATCAGGTCGATTTGGGCTCTCCGGCGTTCACGATGGCGGAGATGACCCGCGGCGAAATCGAAGCGGCGATCGCCAAACTTGCACCTGAGGACACGCTCGATCTGTCCAACAAGAGCCTCAACGGTCTTGACCTGTCCGGGATCGACTTGCGCCGCACGAACCTTCAGTCGGCCCGGCTCAACAAGGCGAAGCTTGCGGGCGCAAATCTTTCGGGCGTCAACTTTGACCAGGGCTGGGCGCTTGGGGCGGATGTGAGCGGGGCCAATTTTTCAGCCGCAAGTCTGTTTGGCACCCAGCTCGTGGGCGCAATGGCCGACCGGGCCGACTTTTCGAATGCGCGGTTTGCCGGGGATTTTTCCAAGGCGAGCTTGATCGGTGCGCGCTTCGACGGCGCAGATCTTTCTGCCGACATGAAAAACCAGTCGATGGGCCTGATGCGCGGCGTGTTCAAGAGCGCGAATCTGAGCGGGGCGTCGTTTGTGAATGCGAACCTGTCGCGCGTCGTGTTGGAGTTTACGTCGCTTACGGATGCGGATCTGTCGGGCGCGAGGCTCGATGGCAGCGAACTTGCCGGTGCCAATCTGACGGGAGCAAATGTGGACGGGACAAATTTCGACGATGCCGATGTCACGTCGGCACGGATCGGCGCGATGAAAAATGCCGGCAAGGCGGTCAATCTGGACAAAGTCAAGAATGGCGACAGGGCGTACCGCAACTGATCTTCTGAAGAAACCGCTCCAACACACTTACTCGTCTTAAAAAATTTACATTCGCGTGCGGAACATAGGTTGCACTTAATCATGCCCTAAGCTTACGCTAGCCGATGAGCTGGCGAGGCTTTAGGTAATCACGATTGCGTTGAGCGTGGGGCAAGTATCATGGTTGTTTGGCGGCGGTTGGCTTTGGCCGTATTTTGCGCTGTGGCCGGGCCGGTTCAGGCTGCCGAGCCCGTGCCTGCTCCAAGCATGGCGCCTACCAGTTTGCCGCAAGTGCAGCTGCCCGATAGCGTCGAGGCACGCATTCAAGCAGCGCTCGAAGCTGCAAAGCCTGGCCTCGGCGGCAAAGGATACGTGGGCGAAGCGGACGATTTAAATGCCGCCAAAACCTTCTATGCCCAGCGGAATTATTCGCCTCTGTGGGTGTCGAGAACAGCACTTAATGCACGCGGCCTGCTTGCGATCGCCGAAATCGGGCGCGCCGATGACTGGGGTCTCAAGGCCGCCGACTTTGCGGTGCTGGGGGTCAAGGACGGCGTCGCTGCCGGGTCTATGAGCCCCGTCGAGGCTGAAATCGCGATTGCGCGCGCGGCACTCAAGTATGCGCGGTTCGCCCGGGGTGGCCGTATCCCCGATCCGGGCAGCGAATTGAGCGGTTTCATCGATCGCAAGCCGCAGATCATCGCCCCGCAGAACACTCTCGAACAACTCGCGGCTGCGACAGCGACCGATGAAGTCCTGCGCGGGTTTCACCCCAAGCATGTGCAATTCGAGCGGCTACGCCAAGCGTATCTCGCGGCACGCGCCAACGAGGGCCGATCGGCTTCGCTTCTGCTGCCAGCCGGTCCGATGCTGAAGCCAGGCCAGAGCCACCCCAACGTGGCCTTCCTGCGAAAGCGCCTGAACGTGCCATTGCCTGCCGCGACCGGCGATATTGCGACTCCGGAGCTTGTTTATGATCCAGCACTTGTTGCGGCCGTTAAAGACTTCCAGGCCAAGCGCGGCGGCTTGAGGCCGGATGGATTTGTCGGTGAAAAAACCCGGCTGGCCCTCAATGGCGAGGGGAAATCGAAAATCCCATCGCTGCTTGCCAATATGGAGCAATGGCGGTGGATGCCTGCGACCCTGGGCGAGACTTATGTTCAGGTCAACATTCCCGAATACGAAATGCGGCTCGTGAAGGACGGTCGCGTGGTTCACAGCGAGCGCGTCGTCACCGGCAAACTGGAAACGGCCACACCGGCGTTTTCAGCCGACATGCAGTCGATCGTGTTCCAGCCCAAGTGGGGCGTGCCGGATTCGATCAAAATCAACGAGTTGCTGCCGCGCCTCCAGGACGGGCGAGGGTTGCGGTCGGGCTTGAAAATGTCGCTCAACGGCCGTGAGATCGATCCCTGGAATGTCGACTGGAGTCGCGCCGACATTACGCGCTTTCACGTCTATCAGCCCTCGGGCGACGACAATGCGCTTGGCGTTGTGAAGTTCCTGTTCCCCAACAAACATGCGGTCTATCTGCATGACACGCCGAGCAAGGGTCTGTTCAACGCGTCCAGCCGTGCGTTCAGCCACGGCTGCGTTCGCGTGCGCAATCCGGTGCGGCTAGCCGAGCTTGTGCTGGCGGCGGACAAGAATTGGACCGGCGGGGTTGTGCGAGATTTGGTCGAAGACGGGCCCGAGGACAACGCCATCAAGCTCGACAGCAAGATTCCGGTCCACATCACCTATTTCACGGCGTCAGCGGACGAGGAGGGCCGGGTCTCGTCCTTCCCAGACGTCTACGGGCACGAGCGCCGTATCTCGCTTGCCATCGACGGCCGCGCCGATCAGATCGCCAAGCTCAATCCCGCACCGCTCGACGCTTCGCGCGCGACTGCATTGGCCATAGGCGAGATACCGAAGCAGCGCCGCCGCCGGGTAGCCGAAGCATCTGCTGAAGCACAAGAGGCCTTCGCTCCGCCTTCGGCATTGGGCTTTGCGCCGCCGCCCAAGTATTCCAATTCGCCGGGCGGGTCGCACAACCGGTTCCGTGGCAATTCGACGAACGACGTCATCATGCGGTCGCTCGGCGGATTTTGACGCTGTTTGACGGCCGACACCGTCTGCTCCATCAACACCGTCTTTGACGAGCGTCATGTTGTGAGACCGAGCCCGTGGCCCTGGATGGCCGGGTCACGCCCGGCCAAGGAGTTGGTGGAGCTATTCCCTCGGCAGACGTAACCGTCCCGCGATCAGTGCTTTGTTTCGATGATGAAGTCGGTACCAATGCCGGTTTCGTGGTTGATGCCGCGGTCGGAAATGATAACCGATGCGCCGGCCCAGACCAGTTCAGACAGGTGATCAAGCATCTCGCCGGTCAGAAGCACCCGGCTCAAGGCCCCGGCAGCCGTTTCAGCTGGGATAGCCGCGCCGATGGACCCCGGCTCTAACATGCTTGCACGACGAACTCGCGCTACGCGGGAAAGCTGGGGGATTTCGACCGGCAGGGTCAAGGCCGTCCAGCGGAGCGCCTTGTCACCTTCCGTTGGCGGCTTAGCCACGAACACGTGGGTGCCGATCGGGTCCGACGGGTTGGTGATGGCTATGGGCATATCGAATACAGGGCGCAAGGCTTGGCGCACGTACAAGCGTTCATCTTTCAAGCTGATGAAGATTGACACCGTTTCCTGACGCCGCGCCATCTCACTAATGCGCAACTTGAGAGCCTCCGTGCGTTCATCGGCCCGTTTTACGGCCGCGTTTGCTTCGGCTAGCTCAGCTTTTGCATCTGAGTCGGCGCGACTGGCTTCGCCGAGCCGCGTGTTGGCCGCTTCGAAGTCGGCGATTGCTTTCATGATGCCGTCGCCGTATCTGGCTTTCAACGGTGGGGGCGGACGATTGCCGACAAGGCCGAACCAGCCCATCCTATCCTCGGCGGCGGCAAATTCGCGTTGGGCGCTTTTAAGGATGGCCGAGGAGTCTTTGGCAGCGCGCGTGGCACGTTCAAGCGTATCGCCGGCGGCGCTTTCGGCCTGCTCGGCCACCTTCAAATCAGCTTTGGCTTTGGCCCTTTCGGCAACCGCATACGCGATTGGATTGGCGATTGGGCCGTCAGGTGCTGCGTACTGGGCAAGCGTCTCATCGGAGAGAGCCGCGGATTGCACTGGCTTTCTCTCCGCGACCAGGCCTGCCATTGCCCGATAGCGCGGCATCGGGAGGTTGGGATGGGTGATTTGCGCCGGTTCGATATCGGTCGGCGAAACCACGACGCGCAAACCAAGCTTCGTCCTACGGAACCAGCGCTCGGCAAAATCGTTGGGCAGGCGGATGCACCCGTGAGACGCAGGATAGCCCGGCAACTGACCTGTATGCATTGCAACGCCGGACCAGGTAATGCGCTGCATGAACGGCATGGCCGCGCCGCTATAGATGTTGCTTTCGTGCCAGCGTTCTTTCTGAATGATGGCGAAGACGCCGGTCGGCGTGGGGTGCTCTGATGTGCCGGTCGAGATATCGGAGCGCTCGATCAGCCCTTCGGATCCGTAGATTGAAACATGCTGATCGTCGATGGACACGACCGCATAGAGCGGCACCGCAGGCACGCCGGCTTCAGGATTATTTGCGTTCTTGGACGATTGGGCCTGGGCCGATGCCGACTGGGCTGGTGCCACATCGATACGTTTGGCGCGCTTTAACTGGCGCGGCTCGGGTGGGATCTGGCGATATCTTGGTTTTTTATAGTCATCAAAGAAGAAAAATTGGGCCTGCGCTTGAGGCGCAACCGAAAACGTCGCGATCATGACTATGCCGGCTGCAAATTTCGGCGCGTGTGATGGGTGCCCCGCCGAGCTGAGGCGCAAAAAAACATTACGCAACATAAATTACTCCAGGCCAATCAATTCAACTGCCCCCGGATCAGCGTAGTTCAATCCTGAGAATTTGAACATCGGCAAACCTAGGCCTTGCCCCGCCGGATATTTTGAGACGGGTGCGTAGTATCTATTTTGACACATAGTTTCATCGTGATTTTATAAACAATCTTAGATTGCAACTACTGACGCCGATCTTCCGCTTTTCGTATCGGTTAACGCGGTATTAATCAATCTTAGATAGAATAATTTCATATTGAACCGTGGCACCGTTGATGACGGACCACATTTGAATCGTTCCCAGTACCGGAGTTGAGTAATGCGTACCCCCAAACCGCGCGCCACTGGCGCGCCGGTGACCGCCGATGCTTTGCCGCTATTTCTGCGGAAGCCAAATTTCACCTTTGAGATCAGTTCACCCGGCTCGGCTCATCCAGCCACGCTGGCAGATGTGAGACATCGCAGTGCCCGGTTCGTGCTCAAGGCATCCGCCAGTTTCGCGACGGTTGCGTTGTGCCTTTCTTTGTCGACATCGGAAGCTGCCGCGCAGTTCATTTGCCAGCAATATGGCGGCGCGTTCGTCCAAGATGCAACCGCTGGAACCAATGCCGTGTCTTGCGGGCCCAGCACGCAGGCGACCGGAATTGGCTCCAGCGCTTACGGTATGCAAGCCTTCGCCTCAGGATACCATACCTCGGCGTTCGGTATCCAAGCCAATGCGACAGGCGATGATGCCGTGGCACTTGGTGCCTCGGCGCTAGCCCAGGGTACAAACTCGACGGCGGTCGGGACAGCAGCATCCGCCCAAGCTTCCAACGGCACAGCCGTGGGTGCATCAGCTTATGCGCAGGGCTTTGACGCCACGGCCATTGGTGCTGCCGCAAACGCTCAGGGCAACAATTCAATCGCGGTCGGTCGCGGCACGCGTTCGACGGGGGAGAGTTCGGTTTCGATTGGAACGCTCTCCAATGCCGGCGCCGATAACGCAACAGCCGTCGGCGGGGCGTCCCTGGCGACGGGCGTCGCCTCTTCCGCACTCGGCGCCAATGCGCAGGCGACAGCGTTGAATTCCTCGGTGTTTGGCCAGAACGCGCAGGCCACGGCTGCCAATGCGTCGGCGATGGGCCAAGGTTCGAAAGCGACCGCATCGAACGCGGTCGCACTTGGAGCTGGCTCTCAGGCGACGGGCACGGATTCTGCCGCCATCGGTAAGGGGTCTATCGCAAGCGCTGCGGGCACAACGGCCCTTGGAGATTTTGCAACGGCAACCGGAAGCGGGGCTACCGCCGTCGGCAAGGGCTCGTCCGCCACGCTCACAAACTCTGCGGCCTTTGGCCAGAGCGCAACGGCGACCACTGCCAACCAGCAATCGTTCGGTACGGCGACAAATACCTATACATTTAGCGGTATCGCATCTGCCGCCAGCACGGCTGCCCAGACGGGGGCGGTCAAGGCCGTGACGGCCGATGACAACGGCAATGTGGCGGCAACCGACCCCAACAATCTGTTCCTTTCGGGCGGCGTCAAAAGTGTTGCACTCGGGATTGGATCGGCGGCGGCTGGTGCCAACGCTACGGCGCTCGGGGCCGGATCGACAGCGAACGGGACCAACTCGGTCGCGCTAGGCTCCGGGGCCAGTGCCACTCAGTCGAACGCCACGGCAATCGGTGCGGGAGCTGTCACAACGCGGTCTGACCAGATCGCCTTGGGTACCGGCACCAGCACGGTTACCATCGGCGGCGTGACATCGGCTGCCAGCAAGATTGCGCAGACCGGTCCGCTGCAATTGGTCACCGCCGACGGTAATGGCAATATCAGCAGCGACGGCGGAGCACTCCAAACCCAGGTCAACGGCATCGCGACGGGTCTTATGTCCGTTACCAATCGCGTGACCACGATCGAGGGTACGATTGCAACGCTGCATGGACAGTCCTCGACGACGACAACAACGATCAACAATTTGACCACGCGCGTTACCAACGTCGAAGGTCAGACGAACACGAATACGACGAATGTCACAAATTTGCAGAACCAGACGAACACCAACACGACTAACATCACCAGCGTGCAGAACCAGACCAACGCCAACACGACGGCGATCGACGGGTTGGGCAAACGCGTGACAACCGTTGAGGGTCAGACCGCAACGAACACGGCGACGATTGCGACGGTTCAGAGCCAAACCAATACGAACACGACCAACATCACGAATGTGCAGAACCAGACCAACACGAATACGACGGCCATCTCCACGACGAACCAGAAGGTCGCCTTGCTCGACACGCGCCTGACGTCTGCGGAAGACCGTATCTCCACACTTGAGCAGAATGGTGGGGCTAATGCCGCCGTGACCAGTCGTATCAATCAGGTTGAGCGGAAGGCCGATCAGGCGCTTGAGGGGGTTGCGATCTCGCTGTCGGTTGCCGATCCGATCCTGCGTGGCAACGAGGTGTTCGGAATTCGCGCCAACTGGGGGCACTATGCTGGTCAGGATGCGCTTGGCATCTCGGTCATTGGCGTGCTCAACCAAAATGTGTTTGGCAACGGGGAAAAGCTCGCCATCAGCGGCGGATTCGGCGCCGGGGTCAGCGGCGGACACGTCGGTGGCCGTGTCGGCGCGCAGCTCACGTGGTGAGTGAGGCCGCTAGTTGTCCCGAAGCTACGATGCGTCACCGGGTTTCCAGCCGGCGGCGCGGGCTTCGGCTTCGGTGCAGAACCAGCGCTCGCCGCGTTCGGAGCGGACTTTTGCCTTCTCGTAGCTTCCGGCCCACGGAACCAAGTATGTCTTATTTTCGCCCGCGACGGTTCCCTTGATCGGGCAGCCGTCGGGGGCTGACTGCTTGGCCTCCTCCCAGACTTTGGCTCGATATTCGTTGGGACGGAGGGCGTTAGCGCGCCAAAGCCCGGCGCGGTTCGTGCGGGCTTCGCGTTCTGCGCTTGCATAGGTTGCAAACAGGCCAGTGGTAGCAAAAACATGACCGCCGCGGACCAATTGACCAGCAATATCTGCGCCGTTCACTTGGCAGGTGGCGCTTGAGGTGTTGTTGGCTTCACGGCCCGAGATATCGCACGTCACCCGTTTGCCGCCGACCAGTTTTTGCAGCGCGGCCTTGGCTGCCACCCCGCACGATTTCGAGCCTGCGCACTGTTGGATGGCGATGGGAGCTTCGACGCCAAACAGGTGGACTGTTTCGCCATCGACGCGCATCTGATCGCCGGCTAGCACGACGGCCTTGCCCTCGATGCGGCCCGACGCAGGTGTGAGAACGGGGATCGGGCTCGATACCGCCGCTTGATCACCTGTTCCAGACATCAAGGCGGGGCCGAGCCAACTGACTGCGGCCATTATCGCTACGAGCATAGCGCCAGTGCCGACTGCGGAGCCGATTGCCTCACCAGAGAGGGTGCGAATCCGGTCCGCGAACGGGAGGCGCTGAAACGATGACCCGATGCGGCCTCCCAAGCCGAATTGAGCCAGTTGCGGCACAACGACGGCCAAGCCAGCCAGCACAGCGATGACGGCTGCGATGATCGCATCGCGGTCGCGCCCATATTCGTTCCAGCGTACGGAGGCCGACATGGCAGCGACCGCTGCGATCAGCAAAAGAGGGGCGATCACCGCGTGCCGCCGCAAGACGTCGAATGCACGTGCGGTTGCCTCTGCCAGGACTTCACGAACTGGTTGTGACCGGTCGGCGATCCAAAGCCAAGACGCTGCGGTGGCGACGCTCAGCCAATCGCCGAGCGTCGAAACGGTTGTCTGCAATCCGCTCCAAATACCGCGACCGGCAGCGCTTGCGCCCGCTATGCTGATGGATACGCCCTGACGCCCTGCCTGCTTGATGCCATCGACGGCGGCATCGCGCACCTCTTCGATCCGCTGCTTTCGATGTTCGCGGCGCAACAGGATCGTGGTGCGGACGTATTCATTCCACACGAACCCATCATTCTTTTTGCGCCAGCCGAACATCAAGTGTCTCTCTATGTTTAAGTCCGGCGCGAGCGCCGGCGCCTCTTCGGCGCTTCGGTCAGCCCAAGAGCTGACCGCTTGTTGTTCTTGCAAAAGATCTGACCTGAAGAAGGCCTGATCTTTTGAATCCGGCGCGAGCGCCAGCGCCTCTTCGGCGCTTCGGTCAGCCCAAGAACCGACCGCTGGTTTGCTTACCCTTTTGCCAGCGGGGCTGGCAGGCGCTTTGGCTTGCTTCTACTTCTCATCATCGGCTGGAAAGATGGCAAGGTCTGGTCATGCAGTCGTCCACCGTTCGTTGCACGCGGGATAGCCCCGCAACCCGGCGGCTGCGAGGGCCAGGATCGCGACTAGGCTGCTCGGCTTGTACCAACCCGCAGAAAATATGACTCTTCGGCTCAATGGGCTGCGGGCTGGTATTCTCATTCCCTTGCGCGTGGCCGCCCCGCCAACCCCGCGCGCGGATACCAATCCGCACAAGTTAGTACTTGTGCAGATTGGTATTATTTTGGGCTACGCTGACTTTTCCTGAGCCAGGCTTTCCAGGATCATGGTCCAGCCTTGGCGGACCCGGTCGATCATCGCAGCAGCATCGGGGTGCACGCTTTGTTGCAAAGTCAGGCTGCATCCGTCGGGTTTGCGCAAAATGTCGACGACGACGCGTGTGGGTGGCTGGTCCTTGGCCGTGGTGAACGTGAAGACCAGTTGGCCGGGCCGGTCGATCACCTCATAGGTGCCGAAGTGTTCGGCGAGCGTTTCACCGCGTTTTTCCGATATGACGAAGGATCCCCCGACGCGCGGGTCCAGTTCCGCCCGCTTCATTTCGGCTTTTGGGGTTGCAAACAGCCATCGCCCGGCACTGGACGCGTCGAGCCAGGCATCGAAAATCGTTTCGGGCGGAACTTTGAACGAGCGCGTAACGACGACCTGCATGGCAGCCTCGCAGTTTGTCCGCGCATTTCGGCCAACATGGCTCCGGCGCGGGCTTGCGATCAATGGCTGACAGTTTGCTCGCGTTTATGAAACCGCACAAGTCCGTACTTACGGGCTCATATTTTAGTACACGTCCGCCTGATAGCGACCGGCGGCTTTGAGTTCGGCGATGAAATCTTTGGCGCCGGCGGGGCTCATCAGGCCATGGTCAGCGGCGATTTCGGCAAGGGCTGTTTCAACATCCTTGGCCATGCGTTTGGCGTCGCCGCAGATGTAGAAATGTGCGCCAGATTTGAGCCACTTCCACAGGTCATGGCCGTGTTCGCGCATGCGGTCCTGGACGTAGACCTTGGCTTCGCCGTCGCGCGACCAAGCGGTCGTGAGCGTGGTCAACGAGCCGGACGATGCGAGCTGTTCCATTTCCTGGCGGTAGAAGAAGTCGGTCGACTCGCGCTGATGGCCGAAGAATAACCACGATTTGCCGACGCTAGTGCCTTGCGCGCGCAGGGCTTCGCGGTGCCACAGGAACGAGCGGAAGGGCGCGATGCCCGTGCCTGGACCCACCATGATAATCGGAGTCGCCGGATCGGGCGGAAGGCCGAATCCGTGCGCCTTCTGCACGTAAACCTTCACCGGCGCGCCCGGAGCGACCCGGTCGGCGAGGAAGGTAGAGGCGACGCCTAGCCGGCGCCGTCCGCCCAAGGGATAACGGACGGCATCGACGGTAAGGTGCAACTGGCCGGGTGTGGCCAGCGGCGAGGATGAGATCGAGTAGAGGCGGGGTTGCAGGGGCTCCAGGCATTCCAGGAAGGCTTCGGGGTCGGGGTGAATGGGGCCGAATTTTTCCAGTACGGCCAGCACGTCGAACTGATCGGCGTCGCCTTCGGGGTCCTGGCCCTTGGCGAGGGCTTTCGCTTTGATGCGGCGGTCGCCGCCGACCATGTAGCTGACGAGTTCGAACAACATGTCGGGCGCGGCACCCAGCGCGTAGTCCTCGATCAGCGAGTTGCGGAAGGTCTTACCGCCGGTAATTGGGAAATCTGCGGGTGCGCGCATGGCGGCGAGGATGGCGTCGGCCAGGGCTGGATCGTTGGTGGGCATCAGGCCGAAACTGTCGCCAGGAATGTAGTCGACGCCGCTTTGGGAAATGTCGAACACGACGTGGCGGGCGTCCTTTTCAGACGATGCGCCGGTAATGCGGGCTGCCGATAAGAATGTTGCGTCTACCGGAAGATCGCGCGCGTAGCCGAGTTTGGGTGATTCCTTGGCGGGCTTTGCGGCTGGGGCTGCGACGGCAGAGGATTCAGCGGGGGCCGATGGGGTTTGCTCCATCAGCTTTTTGAGCATGCGGCTGGTTTCTTTGCCGCCCGGGGCGCAGAGGTTCTGCTTGGTTTCGGCGCCGGCAGCGAGGGCTTCGGCGTAGGTGTCGCACAGGTAGCCGCACTGGCCGCAATCCTGCTGGGCCATGGCGGCAAACAGTTTGCGCTTCATCGGCTTACCTTCGGCAAGCTTCATGCGCTCGTCGATGGCCATGGCCGGGTCATGCCAGGGTGCGGCGGTATCTTCTGCCGCGAGCGCGTTCTGGGCAGACGCGGGTAGCCCGCCCGAAACAGGCATCGCGCCGGGCTGGGCTTCGACCGAGAGCAGGCCAGCGAAGAAGCCGTTGAGCCACGCGCGCTGCCCCGGCTCGAAGGGGGCTGTATCGGGGAGGACCGGCACCGGCTGACCACCCACGAGGCCTGTTTTCACATCCTGGACGGTCATGCGTTGCTCCCGGCGTCGATCATGCAGCGTAGGGCGTCCGGCTCATGGCGGCGCGAGAATGCGAGGAAAGTTTCTTCGGGGCCCGCACGATTGGCGAGGTAGGCTTTGAGCATGGCTTCAACGAGGGGCGGGCAATCCTCGACCTTGACGTCGCGATAGAGTTCGCGCGCCATGCCGCCGTCGGGGCCGAAGCCGCCGCCGACGTGGACGTGGAAGCCTTCGACGGTGTCGTCGCTTTCGGGGGCCACGGGAACGCGAGCCGCGATCATGCCGATATCGCCGATGTAGTGCTGGGCGCAGGAGTGGTGGCAGCCGGTCAGGTGGATATTGATGGGGCCGTCGAGCGCGACGCGTGGCTCGACCCAATCGGCGATTGCTCCAGCGGTGCCTTTGGTGTTGGAGGCTGCAAACTTGCAGCCGGTGTTGCCGGTGCAGGCGACGAGGCCCGCGCG
>JANLYB010000339.1:0-3485 GCA_031365425.1 Hyphomicrobiaceae bacterium | reverse complement strand
GGCTGAAATCCTGACGGGCGTGTTTCGCGTCCCAGCCGAGAACCTCGTGACGCAAGGTTATGGAGAGCAGTATTTGAAAGTGCCAACTCAAGAAGCTGAACGGGCCAACCGGCGCGTTGCCATCCGCCGCATTACGCCTTTAATGGCCGACAACAAGTAAGGTCGAATTGCCCGAGCGGCTTCACTTAAGGCGGTACGATCCCGGTGAGGTCGTTCCGCCTTTTTTGCGTTACGCCGCGCGGTTCACGCCGGTGAGGAGGTCCCATAACCGATCGGCGGCGTGATTGCGGCAATCGGGGGAACGGATGAGGCGAATATCGACGGGGATATCGAAGACTTCCGAGCCGGCCCTAACGAGACGGCCGGACTTTAGGTCGTCATCCGCCAACGTCAGCGGGAGCCATGCGACGCCTTCGCCTTCGCGCGCCATGGTCATGAGGGTTGCGGCAAGGTGGGATGTAAACACGGTTTCCAGAGCGACAATTTGGGATGCGCGCGATTGGTGGGCGGCCAAGATGCGGCCTAGACCGGATGCCTGGCTGTAGCCGAGCACGCGGGTTGGCTTTTGGGCGTTGCCGGGGACAGGCCAAAGCGGATGCCCAGGTGCATCCGGGGCGCAGAGCGCCACGAGCGTGTCGGAGCCCAACCGCGCGCCTGGAAAGCGAATTGGATCAAAGTGTGCCGGTGCTTGCCCGTGATAGTGGCACAGCAGGAAATGCGCCTCACCGCTTAGCATGATCTGCTCGCAGGCTTCCATACTGTCGGAGATGAGGTTCAGCGTACCGATATTGGCGAGGCTGACGTGCCGCCGTATCCAATGGGGGAAGAACGTAAACGACAGGGCGTGCGTTGCGGCGATGGTCAGCGATGTCGTCTGGCGCTCACTGGTGGCGCGCGTCTCGCGCCGTGCCCGCTCCAGTGTTCGCATCATATCGTCGGCCAACGGGCGGAAATGGATGCCGGCTGGCGTGAGAGTGGCGCCTTGCGCACTGCGAACAAATAATGGCGCGCCGATCCAGTCCTCTAATGCGCGAATGCGCCGGCTAAAGGCTGGCTGCGTGACGTTGCGCAGGTCTGCCGCCCGCGAGAAATTGCCCTGCTCGGCGAGGGTCAAAAAGTCCTTCAACCAGTCCAGATCCATGGCAATGCCGTTCGTGCATGAGGTGACCCGATCTTGGCATTGGCACTTTGTTCAGGTCCAGCGCAAACCAGCGCTCAGCCCAACCCAACGCTGCCAGAGAGGTTTTCCAATGCGCATTGTCGACGTCGTCGAGATCACCAAGCCCATCTCGTCCCCTATCCGCAACGCCTATATCGATTTCTCGAAGATGACCGCGAGCCTCGTGGCCGTCGTGACCGATGTTGTCCGCGACGGGCGCCGGGTCGTCGGCTACGGCTTCAATTCGAATGGCCGTTACGGCCAGGGCGGCTTGATCCGCGAACGGTTTCGCAATCGTATCCTGGAGGCCGACGCCGGCAGCCTGTTGAACGAAGGCGGCGACAACCTCGATCCGCACAAGATCTGGGCCGCCATGATGACGAACGAGAAGCCCGGCGGTCACGGCGAACGCTCGGTGGCAGTCGGCACGCTCGATATGGCCATCTGGGACGCCACGGCCAAGATCGCCGGAAAGCCGCTATTCCGGCTCCTGGCAGAACAGAAGGGCCGCGAAGCCAACCCCAAGGTTTTCGTCTATGCCGCCGGCGGATACTACTATCCTGGCAAGGACGATACCGCGCTGCGGGCCGAAATGCGCAGCTACCTCGATCGAGGCTATAACGTCGTCAAGATGAAGATCGGCGGTGCGCCCATCGCCGAAGATCGCCGCCGCATCGAAGCGGTTTTGGCGGAGATCGGTTCGCAGGCGCGCCTTGCGGTCGATGCCAACGGCCGTTTGGACCTCGAAACCGGCATCGCCTACGCGAAGATGCTGCGGGACTATCCCCTGTTCTGGTACGAAGAAGTCGGCGACCCGCTCGACTATGCGCTGCAAGCGGCGCTGTCTGAATTCTATCCGGGGCCGATGGCAACCGGGGAAAACCTATTCTCGCACCAGGATGCACGCAATCTGTTGCGCTATGGCGGGATGCGGCCCGACCGGGACTGGCTGCAGTTTGATTGTGCGCTGTCGTATGGGCTCGTCGAGTATCTGCGGACGCTTGATGTCCTGGCTCAGTTCGGATGGTCGCCCTCGCGCTGCATTCCGCACGGCGGCCACCAGATGTCGCTGAACATCGCGGCAGGTCTCGGCTTGGGCGGCAACGAGAGTTACCCGGATCTCTTCCAGCCCTATGGCGGCTTCCCCGATGGCGTGCGCGTAGAGAACGGGCATATCGTTATGCCCGAGTTGCCCGGCATCGGCTTTGAAGGGAAGTCGGATCTGATTAAGGTGATGCGGGAGTTGGCCGAGTAAGCAGTCCACAGCTGCAGATAGACGGAATGGCGATAGCGAGGGGTCGGTCTGAAGCCCTAGACTTTTTCCGTTTTAGATTGAAGCACCCCATCCACTCCATGGCCGCCGTCTCGGCCAAGGGCCGAGCTACGCTCGGGGGAGGCGGCCATCCAGACCAACAAACTCAGGCCCATCCGTGCGGCTCCTGGATGGCCGGGTCATGCCCGGCCATGGAGTGTGGGGGAGGATTTGATTCAATCAAAGCCGGAAAGACTCTAGCTAGCGCCGGACATCAGCCTCAATCCCGGCTTGGCCAAACCCCATATATCGCAACGCACCACGTCATGGCGAGAACCGGGCTTTGGGTTGGGACCGGCTGACCTTCGCCGGTTTTGCCGATGGCGGCCTCATTCATTGGCTTATCCGCTGGAGACCCGGCAGGAGCATACAGGTCGCCGCCAGGCTCGACCGTGGGGGGAAGCAGCGCGCCGGTAGGAAAGCCACTCGTGTTCTCCTTGGATGATGCAAAGCTCTGGTGCGTATGGGCCGGCAGCTGCGCGACGTTGAGTGTAACTGTGGCATCGCCATACTTCGTTCCGGCAGCTTTCTCCGGTCCGGAGCCGACGGGTGCGCGGCCGTTCAAGTCGGGCAGCGCAAACGTTGAGGTACCATTACCACCGTATCTGTCCCCGTATAGCGCGAACAGGGCCTGATACTGCATGATGTTCAATAATTTCCCGTCGGCTTTTGACCAATCAACCGGGCAGAAGTTAAAGCCAAATAGACGAACCTCACCAATAATCTGTTCGTATGCAGAGGCTCCGCCAGCGAAGATGAGAGGTGACGCTAATGCGAAAGCTGCAGTCGCGAGTGATCGCTTCATGAGGGCTACTCCTGATTTTTTGACGACGTGCACGTCAGGAGTTGCAGGTGGTTTTGCTGTACTGGACGGTCGACCACTCCCGACAAGCGTCAGACTTGCACACTCAGTTTGCTGAGCACCGATTTTCTTGCCGCCCGGCGAGTAGGCGGAGGTGGGCTTGGACAGCAATCAATAAGCGCTGCCGGTGGAGGCGGGGGCGGGGGCGGGGG
>JANLYB010000332.1:0-13341 GCA_031365425.1 Hyphomicrobiaceae bacterium | reverse complement strand
CTCTGCCGCCAAGCCAAAGCCGCACAAGCCTTTCGTCCTGGATGGCTTGCTGCGCTGAACTACCATCTAACGGCGAAAAACGCCGTTTTGTCGTGCTTCTCTTGAGAAAGCCGCTAAACATTTAACTTGAAGCCCGGGCTTCGAGCGCTTCGTTGTTGGCGCACTATCCCACTTTCTTTGGAGCGGTTTTTCACGACGAACCGCGCTACACTTTGTCTAATCCGCTCTCGCAACCGTCCAGATCGCCATGCACCATTTCCATTACAAGGACGGCATCCTCCATGCCGAGGACGTAAGCCTTTCCTCGCTTGCCGCCTGCGTCGGCACGCCGTTCTACTGTTATTCGACGGCCACTCTCGAGCGGCACTACCGTGTGCTGTCCGAAGCGTTCGAGGGGCAGAACGCCACGATCTGCTTTGCGGTCAAAGCCAACTCAAATCAGGCAGTTCTGGCGACGCTAGCCCGGCTTGGAGCAGGGATGGACGTCGTGTCCGAGGGCGAGTTGCGACGGGCACACGCTGCCGGCGTTCCCGCCAGCAAAATCATCTTTGCGGGCGTCGGCAAAACGCGCGAAGAAATGGCCTATGCGTTATCGCAGGGCATTTTCGGGTTTAATGTCGAGAGCGAACCCGAACTTGATGCGTTGAGCGCGGTTGCCTCGTCGATGGGATTGACGGCGCGCATCGCAATCCGGGTCAATCCTGATGTCGACGCCAAGACGCACGCCAAAATCTCGACCGGCAAATCGGAAAACAAGTTCGGCATCCCTTACGCTGACGCACCCGAGTTGTATGCCCATGCGGCGACGCTGCCCGGCATCGACGTAGCCGGAATTCACATGCACATCGGCAGCCAGATTACCGATCTTGGTCCGTTCGGGGACGCCTTTGCGCTCATGCGCAGCATGGTGCTCGACCTGCGCGCGGCCGGCCATAACATCCGGCACCTCGACATCGGTGGCGGACTTGGCGTGCCCTATCGCGGCGTCAACGACATCCCGCCCTCGCCGACCGACTACGCCGCCGTCGTGCGTGCAAACTTAAGCGATCTCGGGCTGCGCTTGATTCTTGAGCCGGGCCGCATGATTGTCGGCAACGCGGGCGTTCTTGTTTCCAAGGTCATCTTCGCCAAGGAAGGCGCCGATCGCACCTTCACGATCGTCGACGCCGCCATGAACGATCTGATCCGGCCCACGTTGTACGAGGCGCATCACGACATCTGGCCCGTCGAGGAAGCCAAATCTGCCACCGCGCCCGTGCAGCAAGACATCGTCGGACCCGTTTGCGAAACCGGCGACTATCTCGCCATCGATCGCGTGCTGCCCGTCTTCGCGCCGGGCGACCTCATCGCCGTCATGACCGCCGGTGCCTATGGCGCGGTCATGTCGTCCACCTACAATTCGCGCCCGCTAGTGCCTGAGGTTCTCGTCAACGGCTCGCAGTTCGCCGTCGTGCGTCCGCGCCCCAGCTACGACGACCTCATCGCGCTCGACCGCCTGCCGCCGTGGATTAAGCCGGCGTCGTAGTTCTTGCTTGGTTCGACGCTGCGCGCGTAGGAGTCGCACAGGGGCTCAACCCAACCTACACGCCAACTTACTGCCCGAACACCCGCGCGCGTTCGGCTTCGGCGAGGGGGTGGATGGCTTTGGACGGAGCCACGCTTGCGGTATGGGCGGGGGCGGGGGCTGCCGGTTTGGGCGGGAGCAGGTAGATCGCCGGATTGGTTTTGGCGTGGACTTCCAGGTCGGCCAGAAGGACATCGACCAGGGGCGTGATCTGGGCGGCGTTCATGTTGTGGGCCCACGGTTCAGTGACGGAGCCGGTGCCGACGAGAGCAACGTAGGAATAGGCCGCACCGTTGGCGAACTGCACGCCGCCGGTGATCCAAGTGTCCACCGTTGCATTGGGATCGAGCGTCGGCTTGGTGCCGGTCTTGGCAAAGTGAAGGCGAAGTCCGGGATGACGAGCGGCGCACCAATTAGAGATCGATTTCAGCGTGCCTGCTGGTTGACCGCCTGCCGTGTGGCAGAGCGGGGCTTCGAGCAGCGATTTCAACATACCGCGGCCCGACGGCTTGATGAGCACGTTGGGCACGACATCGGAGACAGTATCGCGGGCGGCTTCTTTCGCACCGGCGCGATTGGTGTAATCGAGCGACTTGATGAGCGTGGGCAGATGAACCGGCTTGCCGCCCTGACCGATCAGGCTCGCTAGCACCACGCTCGACATCTGATGCACGCGGCGCGGGCTGCCAGCGATCTGGCCCAGCACGATAGCCGTGGATGGCGGGGTACCTTCCCCGTTCGCGTTGCCGGGCGGCATATTGAATCCGAAGCGGTCGATCAGATACTTGATGCGCGGCTGGCCGAGCGCTGCCGCACGCGTCAGCAGAGGGTTGTTGAGCGAGCAGGCGAACGCAACAATGGCGCGGCGTGGTACGCGCTGGCCACCGCCGTGTTCGCAACCTTCGCCCACGCGGGCCGGCGCATCGGCATCCATGTAAAGGGTGCCTGGCTCGTCTTTGCCTTCGTTGGCGATGGCGACGGCGGCGAGGATTTTAGCGGTCGAGGCCAGCATTCGGCTCTCGCGTTCGGGCGTATAGACGCCCGTCTTGCTGTCGCGGGCGAGCGGCGAACCGAAGTATGACGCGCTTTCGCCCTGCTCGTAGTAGCGGATGATTTCGCCCTTCGCGTTGGCGGCGACGAGGATGATGTTGGGCAGCTTTTTCTCAGGCGCTGCCTTGGCCGGGTCGAGCGTGACGTTGGCGTTGAGGCGCGCTGCGTATTGGCCGTCGAGCGCGGCAAGTTTGGTTTTGACCTTCTCGCCGAAGCTCAGGTTTTCGGTGACATCGAATGTCGTCGTGACGCCGCGCACATAGTCGCGCCAGGAAAAACCGTAGGCCTGTTTCATCTCTTCGCGCAGACCAAAGCGGGCGGACGGCATCAGCGCGCTGGCCCGCACCATCGGATTGGCGACGGCGCGCTTGGCGACGCCCGGCGCATAGGTATCGAGGGCCGCCTGCAGTTTGGGTTTCACTTTGGGGTCGGGTGGGCCGCCGGCGAGTTGGAACAGTTCGAACACCGTCTTCTTCTGCTCGGCGTCGTCCTTGATCAGTTTTTCGGCGCAGGTGCGTGCGCGCACTTCGGTGATGTAGCGCCAGCGGTCGAGGCGGACGGCGTTCAACTGTTCGCTGCCTTCCAGCAAGATGATCGGCTTGTTGACGGCGGAGGCGAGCACGTACTGCTCTGCGGTGGTCAGGTCCTTGGCTTCCTTGCCGAACACGACGCGGGCCGTCATCTCGACGCCGTGGAGCGGCGCGCCGCCGGTGCGTTGGGCAAGCCAGATGTGGTTGGCCGCCCACTGGCGCAATGGCGTGTCGTCGCCGCCTGCGGTCAGCACCTGATAGATCACGGGCGCGATCCACCACTCCGCGAGCTTGCGGCCGAGCTTCGTCGCGCTGCCTTCGCTGGAGGACGGCGGCGTGTTGTAAATCACGCGGGCGAACTGCATGGGCAGCGTCGACCCGCCGACGCCGAGGCTAGGGCGCTTGGTCCGGATGGTGCGCACGATACTGGTGTAGGGGATTTTGAGCACGCCGACGAGATCGATGCCATAAGGGTTCAGCGGTCCGCCAAGGTAACGATCTTCGTGGAATTTCAGACACTTCCAATAATCATCCGGCACTTCGTGGACGGGAATCGACTTGTGGTCGGGGTTCGCCGTGTGGTCGCCGATCTGGATCGCGCTGCCGGTGTAGTTCACGTCGCGCATGCTATCGAGGCGGGGGTCGAAGGTGCCGACGAAGTTATTTCCGCGGTCGTAGATCGCGGTCGCCACCCAACGTTCAGCGTCGTAACGCAGTTTATCGGCGAGGAAGTACTGCCCCGTCAGTCCGCGCAAGGGCGCGATGACGTAGACGAGAAGCAATGCGAAGGCCAAGTAGCCGACGGCACCGGCGGCGAGATATCTGACGGGGCCCAAGCGCGGGTTGAACGCGATCGCATCAATGAAAAAGCGCGCGAGCCTGGCCGGTATGAAAAGCACCAGTTCGGCAAGACGGATAACCAGTCTCAGTATCGATAGCATCGCGCACGCGCCAGGGTTGGGCCGGACGCACCCCCGCGACCTGCCGAATGTGAGGGATACGCTGGCTTTATGGCACATGCTCGACTGAAACACGGCTGGCTTGGGGCGGCAAACCGCGAATGGGGCCACACGGACGGGGAGCTAAATACAATTTATAATTGTAAATTATTAATGCTCTCTTTTCAGTTGAAAACTAATCCTCCCCAAGACCTTTTGAAAAAAGGAGAGAATCAATTAGCCCATAGCTGGACAGTATTGGTGAAGAGTTTCTGCACAGAAATTATCGATTTTACTGGAGACGCTTCGAATGGTCATGACCGCCACGCTCTCTTTCCTTGCGGTCCTCAGCATCGTGCTGTTCTTAGGCGCGGCGAGCTACATCAGCCGGGGCGCACTCCGGCGCGGACTGCTGATTTTATTCCTCGCGGTTGGGCTTTCTGCGACCAGTGCGGTTTCCATTTATCCTGCACTTCGCCTCACCGATGGCGGTACCGACGATGCCTTCCGGATTGCCGAAATCGAGCAATTGAAAGCCGATCGTGACCAGCTACTTGCCGAGGTCAATCAAAAGGCTCGCGATAACGAAGCGCTTTCCAAAACGAGCGCTTTTTTCTCCAAGCTGCACAAGGAACGTCTGATGCGCATTTCGGACGAAATTCACAGCATCAAGGACATAGTTCTCGGCCCGCAGAGCGGAATGCTGGTTTCGCTCGACTCGAATGAAACCACGCTGACGACATACCTTGATGGTCCGAGCGGCTTTGACTCGATCCTCGCCGACTTGCGCAAGCTGAAGGCGTTGCGCGTTCGCTCGCCCAACGATCCTATTGCGCCCCAGCTTGCGGTCCTTGGACCTGCGCGGGCAACGGACGCAGGAACAACGGGGCGGATTGTAGAGCCCACACCACCCGCATCGTCGGCGGTGGTCGACGGCGCAGAGCCTGCTCCGCGTGAAGCCGACACTCTTGTCGTGCTGCGCAAGGCGCTCGATTCCAAGATGTCGACCGGGACTTACAAAATCGAAGCCATGAGCGAGCCGGAATTGGTCGACGGGCGGAAGGGCCGCTATTATCTGGTCGAACTGAAAAATCCGAAAACGGGCGACCGTTTCACTTTTGATAGCGGCAAGTATACATTTCAAAGCAGCCGGGGCGCGTACAAAACGTCCTTCAATGCTTTTGCCGCCGACGTTCTTAAACAGCTCGAAGGACAAGCGAAGTTCGACCTGTTCGTCCGCGGCAGTGCCGACGCGCAGTCCTATAGTGGACAGCTCGAACCTGGATTTGAATACCGCAAGATTTCGTATCTCCCGAGCAGCCGTGGGAAATATCTGGCCAATCTGGCAACCGCCAACGTGTCGCAGACGGTCAAAAATACGGACCTGCCAAATCTTCGCGGCGAATATCTGCGAGGCTTCCTGGCCGAACTTTTCCCGGTGTCGAAGGCGACGTTGCTTGAAGGTTCCGTGACCAAGAAAGACAATCCTGCCGCCCGCAATACGGAATTGATCCTGTTCGTCGGGTGGTAAAAGCTTGTTCTTGTACGTTGATCCCGCGCTCGCGCCCGCGCCTCTTCGGCGCTTCGGCAACAAGAGTGGCGGCCTGTAATTTCAGACGATGCCGAATTCGCTGTAGGGGATGAAGGCGACGGGGTCGCCGACAGCGATGTCTCCATGGTCTTCCGGAATGTCGATCAGCCCGTCGGACCAACGCAGGCCAGAAATGAGACCCGAGCCGTCACGGGCGAATTTTTCGACGGCCATTCCGGTAGCCGATTGTGTAATCCGGCCACGCCAAAATTCGCGGCGGCCCTGCTTGCGACCCTTGAATTCGAACGCGGCCGGGAGAACGAAGCGGCGCGGCTCGGTCCAGCCTGCACCACCTGCTGCGCGCAGCAGCGGATAGACGTACATCAGGAAGCAGACGAACACGGCGACCGGATTTCCCGGCAAACCGATCACGATGCAATCGCCGCCACCTGATCGGATCTGGCCAAACATCATGGGGCGGCCCGGCTTAATGGCGATCTGCCAGAGGTGGCGCTTTCCGATCTCGTGCAAGGCTGCTGCCATGTGGTCTTCCTCGCCGAGACTTGCTCCTCCCGAGGTCAGGATCACGTCGTAGTTTTTGGCGGCGGCGGCGAGGCTGGCCGTGACGACCGCGCACTTGTCTGGCCAGATGCCCAATTGCGTGACATTTGCGCCCGTCAGTGCTGCGAGCGCCGACAGCATCGGGGTGTTGGCGTCGTAGACTTGGCCGGGCGCGAGCGGACCGCTGCCTGCGTCCCGCACCTCGTCGCCGGTCGAGACGATGGCGACGCGGAGCCGGTCATAACAGGGGATGCTGACACGGCCGATGGAGGCGAGCGCTGCCAAATCGTTGGGGCGCACAATGTTACCTGCTGTGTATAGGGTCGCGCCAGCCGCGACGTCCTCGCCTGCTTTGCGGACATTTGCGCCCGGCTTCAGGCCTGCGGGAATGGACACCATCGTCGTGCCGTCCCGCTCGGCGAGTTGCACGTCTTCCTGCATCACAACGGTATCAAGGCCGGTCGGCATTACCGCTCCGGTGAAGATGCGCGAGGCAGAGTTTATGTCCGCTGGCATGGCAAGGGGGTGGCCGGCTGAGGCGCGGCCAATGACCGGAAGCCCAGCACCGTTCTCACGTGTTTGGGGAGATGCGAGGAACGCGTAGCCATCAACGGCTGAGTTGGTGTGGGCTGGCACGGGTTGAGCGGCCGCGATGTCTTGGGCCACTATGCGACCTAGCGCATCTCTCAGCGCAACATCGACGACCGCTGGCCGTGGCGCGATGGCCTGCTTCAAGATTTCGACCGCCTCGCAATGGCGAAGCCTTGGCTGGCTTGGCCGGAAGCAATCATCAACCAAAGTACGTTTCATTGCGCTGTTTCCTCCACCAAAGGGTTGGAGGAGGGGCGTTGAAAACGCAAGCCGGATTCATTGCCAGATTTCTGGCTGGAACTGGATGTTCTCGCTACATGCCGTGCATGACGATAAACAAACCGATGCCCAGTGCCGGCCCCAGTAGCGTGGCAGCAACTAACATCCCGAAGGACTTTACAACGAACATGACACCTTACCCCGCAGACAAAACTGCAACTCAGTCCACTCGCTCGTCCGTAGCCACCTACGAACTGAACCGATCACGAAAACGTGAAAATTCGCTTGACGTATTCACTTTACCGCAGACTTCAGGATACGCGCAAAATTAGCGCTTGACACTTTTAATCGACACGCGAACCGTACAATAGTTTCGCAATTGCGAGATAAATGCGCTTAATCCGTGAGCAACCCTATCCGCCGAAAGTACAACCAATCACAGCATTTTGATTTTCTTGGGTTTTCCACAGGTCATCCACCGTGCGCACGAATCTGACTTCTCAACTGGCCGCTGTGGATAACTCGATCGCTGAACAGTTGTGGTGAAAATTTTGGCGGTGCAATGACAAGGTGTGTTGCGCATTCGCATCACAAATTCAGCTTCAGCATTATGTATGCCAAAGAAATCTTGCCACTGGCTGCCGGCTCTCGTTGTGGCCGCGCCAGCAAGGTCTACTTCAGGTCGAATAGCCGAAGCTGCCGTTCGTCCTGTCCCTTGGTTTCGCTAGCCAATTGCTCGATGCGGTCGAAGGGAACCTGCTCAGCGTTGATGAGCGAGCGTTGCGCCTTGAGCGCCCTCACGAGACCTTCCTGGACGAGATGGAATTCGCCGACCGTCTGATGGGGCAACACAGCTGCGGCATCTAGCCCCGAGTCGGACTGGAAGGCCGCTTTCAGCTTGCGCAATGCTGTATCTTCGCGGACGCGGCCAATGAACCAGCTCGTGATCTGGTCGCGCGACTTGTAGTCGAGGTCGCCCGGCGACTGGGTGGCCAGCATAATGCCGAGGCCGGCCGAACGGGCGCGCTTCAACAGCGACTGGAGCGGCTCTGCGGTTGCCGGTTTCGAGTTGGCCGGGATGTAGAGGTCGGCTTCGTCGAACATGACGACGGCTTGCAGTTCATCGTTGGGATTGCGCTGGCAGAACCGCAGGGCTTCCGAGAGGAATTGCGAGACCCAGAACAAGATGTTTTCGTTATCGCCCAGGAAGCCTGTGTAGACGATCGACAGGCGGGTGCGGCCTTCGCGGGCGTGGGCGCCGATGCCGAGCAGGCTTTCCATGTTCATGCTCTCGCCGCCCGGTTCGAACAGAGACGCATTGCGCAGGCGCAAGCTGTCGAGCTGCGCCACCAGATCGCGGCGGAAGCGGCCCGAGGGGTCCATGCGCTGCGTCAGGTCTGTGAGATCGGGGTCTTCGTCTTCGAGCAGGTTGATGAGGTCGCCGAGGGTGACTTCGGTGCGGCTGCGCATACCGAGGATTCGCAGCGCGACCGACAGCGTACCCGACAGCTTCTGATGGGTTGCCGAATTCTTGAGGTGCAGCATGTCGCCGAGAGCCGCCGCCGACAGGTTTGCCAGCAGTTGCTGCTCGTGGTCGGGCAGTTCGTTGATGCCGCGCGGCAGCAGTGTGATCGAGATCGGACGGCCCGAGGCGCGGCCCGGCGTATAGACGGCCACATCGATGGCGTCGCCGAGCTTTTCGCGTTCGCCGCGGCGTTCGGTCAATTCGTTATCATTGGCGCGCCAGACGTCGGGGTTGGCGTAGCTGGCGAGATCGCCCTTGCGGTCGATCAGGATGGCGGGAATACCGCGCTGCAGGAGCTGCTCAATGATCGAGAGAGCAAGCGTCGTCTTGCCCGAACCTGAGCCGCCTAGGACGGCTGCATGGCGCTTCAGGACGCTGGTATTGAGCGTGATTGGCTTGCCGCGTCCGCCGTTGGCCCGGCCTGCGATGATGCTCGAAAGGTCGGTACCGTTCTCGTCGAGCAAGACGGAGATCGGCAGTTCGTCGTCGTTGGCGGGCAAAATTTCGGCGGGCGGCGCGATGGCGGGCAACGGTCCGCCCCAGTGCATGCCGGAGGCTGCGGCAGCGCCGATGGCGGCGAGTTCGTCGCCGTCGATGGGCATTGCCGGGCCGTGCTCGCGGCTCGCGAGCGTGGCGAGCGGCGTCGAGGGACGGATGAGGGTTTCCAGGCGAAGAATGCGGCTGATGGCGTGCACGTTCGACAACAGCTTGGCGCTTTCGAACCACGTTGCGAAGCCTGGATCGTGGCGGTGGTCGATGTGGAACTGGCAGACAGCCTGGATGCGTTCCCACTCGGAGATCGGGACGAGAGTCTGACGGCCACCGGCGGTCTTGAACTTGCCCATTGCTTGGCCGGTCTGGCTTTTGCCCTGGGGCGGGAAGTCGGAGGCGCGCAGCATGATGCAGCTCTTGCCGCCCATGGATTGCAGCACCTTATCAAGCTGACGCTTCAAGCCGCCGCCCTGGGTCGGCTTGTTGCACAGGAAGATGCGAGTATCGCTCGACAGGCCGCTGACGTGGCTGATCTGGAGGTCGAATGCCGGCAATTGATCGCCCAGTTCGAGGCGGTTGATCTTGACGTCGAAGGCTGCGCCCCATTCGGCTCGTGCGAGCCTCAGGGCGCCGTTCAGCATATCGACGAGATCGCTATCATTGGACGACATTTCGCCTTCAAACGCCGACTGGAAGCGGTCCCAGGCTTCGCGATAATCGATCGGTGCGCGTTCTTCGGCGGGCGCTGCCGGGAAGCCAAGCGCGCTCGCCAGCGTATTGCCGAGCTGGCTCATCCACGACGGCTGTTCGAAAGCGGGTTCGTCTTCGGGCTGCTCACTGGTTTTGGAACGGAGGCGGATCTGGGCGTGTTCGAGCAGGCGGCGCGTCGAGAGGCCGCCGAATTCTTCGAAGAACTGCGGCTCGAAGAACGCCGACGGGTCGGCATAGCTTGCGCCGCCTGCGCGTTCGGAAGCTTCGTGTTCGAGGCGCTTTGAAATGATGAGGCGGGCTTCCTCCGGCGTGCGGCTTTCGAGCAGCGCCACGGGACCGGCCTTTTCGAGGCGGTCGATGTAGGACTGGGCGAGGACGCCGCGAACCTGGCCGTAAAAGTCTTCGAGCACTGAGACGATGACGATGGACGACGTGATGCGATTGGTGATCTGGATCAGGTCACGGACGGCGCGCTGGAAGCGTTCTTCGGCGTCGTCGAAGAAGCGCAGGTCTTCGACCTGATCGATGCAGAACACGAGACTTGCGCGGTCAACGGTCCAGATGAGCTGACCGAGTGCTGTGATGATTTCGAACGAGCGGTCTTCGCCAGTGTTGGGGTCGAGCGCGCCGACGGCCTGATGGGCCAACTGCGTCAGCTGGCGGCCATGGAGATACTGGCGAATGCGCTGATCGATGCGGGGGTCGGCGCGCTGGAGATACAGCAGTGCGCGCACGATGTTGATATCGAGTTCTTCGCCAGCGAACTTGGGGCTTGAGACGATGTTGTCAGCGAGGCGCAGCACCAGATGGGCGAGCGCTGTTTCGTCAAGGGTCGCTTCCCGCAACGTTTCCAGGTCTGCCTGATTGAGGATCGAGCTGTCACTGACGAGGTGATTCGTCAGACGGCTCAGACCGCTTTCGCCCTGTTCGTCGGGATCGTAAGGCTTTTCCAGCGAGTGAACGAGGCGGCGGAGATAATAATCCGCATAGTTGCCCACGTCGGGCGTCATCTGGGCGTAGCCGAAATAGGCTTTCTCACTGCGGTGGGAGCCGGTGCGCAGGGCACGAATGAGATGAGTTTTACCCGCACCCGACTGGCCGATGAACAGCAACATGCGCGCCTGGACGGGGGCTTGCGCGCGGCTCGTGCGGCCTTTGCGATTCTGGCTTTGGTCCTGCGCTTCCCCGGTGACGGCAGCGAGCACATCGGCGAACTTGCGGCGCGCTTTGGCATGCACCTGCTCGACGTCCACGGGATCGGCCCGCCAGACATCGTCTTCCCAGGTAATGGAATGCTCGAAGGCGTCAGCCAAACCCTCGCCGGCCATGCCATGTGCCTTGTCTGCTGCGTTCAAAATCGCGTCCCCCGGCGGGTACGTCACCGCCCCATATGACTTCAAGCTTCTTCGACGCGAACAAAGTGCCAGACTGTGTTCTTGTACTGAATCGCGGAGTTTTCAAACTCCTGGATGTGTTTCTTGTCTTTCAGGTCCGCATTAGCGAGCACGAGGCCACCGGTGCGGTGAGCTTCGGCCAGCATTCCTTTAAATTCGATTTCCGACAGGGCCCAGGCGTGGTGGTTCGATTTAATTTCCTGCCACACGTGGGAGATAAATGCCTTGCGGTTGCCGGGCCAGCCTTCCGCGCGGCGAGCGGCGGCGGCTTGTACGTGCTTGATAAAGCCTGGCAAATCCGGCCGCGCTGCCGGCAGCGGGCGTTCGTTGGCAATTCCACGATCGTTGGCGATCACAGCCTTTGCGGGCGGGTTTGGCGGTTGCGTTTTCTCGGTCGCGGACGAGGCGGCGGAGGCTGGAACGGGGCGCGGCGCTTTGTCTGCCTCGACGTGCTCCAAGAAAGCACGCCTCAACAAGCTGGCGCGCAGGGTTTCGGCTTCGCTGTTGGGTGTGCCCAGGTGCTCGGCGGCGAGCGCTGCGATCAAACGGCCATCGCTGGTGTAGTCGCGGGGCGATTTCAGGAGCTGACCGGCGAGCAAGCGGCTCGGCTTGGCGGCAAGACCACCGCCTGAGCCAAGGCCGCTCTTGATCTGATTGCCGAAAGCTCGTTCCAGCGCCCGCACGGCCAGCGCGGCGCGCAGCTTGGAGAGCGAAACGACCTTGGTGTCGCCCAAACCGAATGCGCGCTGTACGATCAATCCGCGCAGATTATCGGGATTGGCCAGCGCCTTGGCGATCGCCTTGTCGGACGAATCGAGCCCCAGCGCCCGTGCCGTCAACGGACCGTCGCGCAGGTCACCCCACGTAGTCTTGGGACCGATAGTGATGCCCAAGCCGCCTGCTGCATGATCCACGCCTGCCTGCGTTGCTTTGAATCGGGCGCGGGCCTCCTCGACAAACCCAAGCCGGGCAAGTTCGGCGATTTCGCTGTCGGTCGCGCGCCGCCACGCGGCCGGGGCCAGATCGGGCAGGGTCATGGTCCGCAAATCGCGCGCGAGTTCGGCGCGGGTTACTCCACCGGGCAATGAGAAACGCAACAGGATGAGGCCTGCTAATGCCGGCAGCACCGTTTTGCGCGACGCGGACGCGGGCCTCGTCATCGGGTCAGCGGCAGTAGCCACGAGCGTTCCTCCGTTTCGGGAAAGACCTTGTCACTGCTGGCGCGAATCACCGGCAATTTCTGGCGAATTGTGCGTGAAACATCGCCGTCTTCCAAGCGGGATCGGTTGCTTATACCTGTGCAGATTATTTCCAATGCGGGAACGGCGAATAAATAAGTACTAGGAATGTTTGCCATTTCGGATGCTTGCGCCAGCGTTTCGCCTCGCCCTGGACAAACTGGCGACACGATTGTTGGGCGTTATTCATAGGCAAGCCTGAGGCGGTGGGGGCATCGGAGCAAAGCGTCCTTTGGGGGATTTGTGCCGATCAAGAACAAGAGTTGGCTCAGCACTCACGATGTTATCTTTAACGCTGGGTTAAGAGGTTAGAGCGATGCTAGGCGCTATGTGTGTCACCGCCTGTATGAAAGCGGGAGTAAAAATGTATCGCGTAGCATTCTCTGCAGGGCTCGCCCTATCGCTGGCGGCTTGTGCCGTCGGTTCTGGAAATATCACTTCGGGTTTCAACGACGGTCCCCCGCCGTCTTCGGCATCCAAACGCATCAAGCCTGACGTCGCGCTCGGCGGCGACACGAGCATTCCGCGTGGATCTCTTGCCAGCGGAGGCGGGGCTCTTGCGCCGGTTACCGCCGGCAAAGCTCAAGGCGTTCAGGTTGCGAGCCTCGGCTCGGACAAAGCACCCAAGGGCACTTTCGAGAAGGCCCCGACAGGATCGCTCGCTGATCGCGACTATTCGTCGACGAACCTCGATCCCAATTTTGCACGCGACATCATCAATCAGTATCGCGCCGAACATGGCTTGAAGCCCGTCAAGCTGAACACTGAACTGACGGCTGCCGCGAAGTTGCATTCCAGGGATCTGGCCAAGTGGGACCGGATTTCGCACTACGGCTCGGACGGCTCGAACCCCTGGGACCGGGTTAAGCGCTCCGGGTTCAAGGCGCGGCTCGCTGCCGAAAACGTCGGCACGGGTCAGATTGACTTCGGCGAAGTCATGAAGGGCTGGAAAGAAAGCCCGGGCCACAACAAGAACCTGCTGCTGGCGGATGCCGAC
>JANLYB010000323.1:0-17322 GCA_031365425.1 Hyphomicrobiaceae bacterium | reverse complement strand
GCCCCGCCCTTTTCACCGAACACAAGCACGGCGGTCGGGCTGCCATGGATGCCCATTTTGTGTTCCAGCGACGCGCAGGTGACGTCGTTGGGGCCGGTGATGTTTCCCGCTTCGTCGATGCGGTGCTTGGGAACGATGAATAGCGAAATACCTTTGACGCCGGCAGGGGCATCGGGGAGGCGGGCAAGGACGAGGTGGATGATGTTATCCGTGAGATCGTGGTCGCCGTAGGTGATGAAGATTTTCTGGCCCGACAGCATGTACCCATTGTTGCCTGAGGGAACGGCGCGGGTACGGACGGCGGCGAGGTCGGATCCAGCTTGAGGTTCCGTCAAGTTCATGGTGCCGGTCCAGTTGCCGGACACCATATTGGGAAGGTAAAGCGCTTTCTGGCGATCGGACCCGTACAGCGCGACGGCATTGACCGCGCCTTGGGTGAGCATGGGGCATAGCGCGAACGCAAGGTTGGCGGATTGCCACATTTCGCTGACCGCAAGTTCGAGCACGTGAGGCAACCCCATGCCGCCGAATTCGGGTGAGCAGGAGACGCCGTTCCAGCCGCCATCGACGAGCGTGCGCCAAGCCTCGTTCCAACCACCAGGAGTGACGACTTTACCGTCCACGAGCTTGGAGCCGGTTTTGTCGCCGGTGCGGTTCAAAGGCGCGAGCGTGTTGGCGGCGATATTGGCAGCCTCCAGCAGGATGGAGTCAACCAGATCGGGGGTGGCCTCTTCGTAGCCGGGGAGGGCAGCGACCGTAGGAAAACCGGCGATTTCAGCGAGGGCGAAACGGATGTCGCGCAGCGGCGGTGTATAGTTCACGGCGGCTCTCCAAATCAGATGGGGCGGTGGCAAGCGTCGAGGAAGTCGTTGGGTTTCGCAGGCGCTCAACCCAACCTGCGCTACTTCTTCAAAGCGCGGGCTTGATCGCGCAGAACAAACTTCTGGATTTTTCCGGTCGAAGTCTTTGGCAAGGCCGAGAACACGATAGTCTTGGGTGTCTTGAAGCCGGCCATGTTGGCTTTGCAGTAGGCGATGATGTCGGCTTCGGTGGTGGTCGCGCCCGGTTTCAGGGTGACGAAGGCGCACGGCGTTTCGCCCCATTTCTCATCAGGCCTTGCGACGACCGCGGCTTCCAGAACGTCGGGATGGCTGTAGAGGACGCCTTCGACTTCGATGGTCGAGATGTTTTCGCCACCCGAGATGATGATGTCCTTCGAGCGGTCTTTGATTTCGACGTAGCCGTCGGGATGCCAGACGGCGAGGTCGCCGGTGTGGAACCAGCCGCCTTCGAAGGCTTCCAAGGTCGCGGTCGGGTTCTTGAGATAGCCGCTCATGATGTTGTTGCCGCGCATGAAGATCTCGCCCATTGTCGCGCCGTCCTTGGGTACGGGAACGAGAGTGGCGGGGTCGGCGACCATGATCGCTTCCAGCATCGGATTGCGGACGCCTTGGCGAGCCTTGATGGCGGCTTTGGCGTCGATGTCGAGGGCGTTCCATTTGTCGTGCCAGACGTTGACGACGGTCGGGCCGTAGGATTCGGTGAGGCCGTAGACGTGAGTGACTTCCCAGCCCATGCGCTCCATTCCAGCGATGACGGCGGCGGGTGGGGCCGCACCGGCAACCATCGCTTTAACGCGGTGGGTAATGGGCGCTTTCAGTTCGGCGGGCGCATTGTTGATCGTGTTGAGCACGATGGGTGCGCCACAGAAGTGGTCGACTTTTTCTCGCGCGATGAGGTCGAGGAGCGGTTCGACGCGGACGGCGCGCAGGCACACGCTGGTGCCGGCCATGATGGCGAGCGTCCAGGGGAAGCACCAGCCGTTGCAGTGAAACATCGGCAGCGTCCACAGGTACACCGGCTTTTCGCCCATGTGCCACTGCAGCGCGTTCGAGACCGCGTTGAGGTAGGCGCCGCGATGGTGGGTAACGACGCCTTTGGGGTTGCCCGTGGTGCCCGAGGTGTAGTTGAGGGCAATCGGCAGCCACTCGTCGGCGGGCATGTTCCAGGGGTGTTCGGGGTCGCCCGTCGCCAGCAGCGCTTCGTAATCAATATGGCCGATGAGTTCGCCGCCCGCGTATTGCGGGTCGTCGATGTCGACAACGGCGATGGGCCGGCCCAGCGCTGCGACGGCGGCCTTGGCGACGGTTGAGAATTCGCGGTCGGTGATCAGGATGCGGGCTTGACCATGAGACAGGATGAAGGCAATGGCCTCGGCGTCGAGTCGTGTGTTGATGGCGTTGAGGACCCCGCCCATCAGGGGAACGCCGAAGTGGGCTTCGAAGAGTTCCGGCGTATTGGCAGCGAGGACGGCGACAGTTTCGCCGGGCGTGATGCCGAGACGAAGCAGCGCGGAAGCCAACTGCCGGCTGCGGGTTGCCGTCTGCGCCCAGGTGCGGCGGATGGGACCGTGCACGACGGCTAAGCGCTCGGGCCATACGCTAGCGGAGCGTTCGAGGAACGTCAGCGGCGTCAGCGCGACATGATTGGCGGGGTTCTTGTCCAGACCATGCAGATAGGGATTGTTGGGGTTTGTCATGATCTGATCCTTTACGTAACGCTGCCCGCTTACTGGGCAATCGAAGCACAATCGAGCACCAAAAAAAAGCCGCCCCACTTGCTATGGGGCGGCACGGTAAGGAGGCAATTGATTTTCGACAGGCTCGGTTACGACTTTAGATACCGCTCGTTCCCCCGCATTGATCATGATCAACGCACCGCCGTGCGGATGGTGATCTGCCAAATCGGGTCGTGACCGGTGCTGCGGTTCGCCGTTGGCAAGGCCTTAAGTCGCTGCCATTCCTGAGCAAATTCGTGCAGCCTGGTGCAGCGGGGCTTGTAGCCGGCATGGGCGACGTCGAGGCTTTCGACGTAGGCCGGATCAGCAAGCTTTCCAACGAGCGTGGGGCTGATGACCATCAGGACGAGGCGCGCGACCTGATCGTGAAGGCCGTTGCCGGCGTGGTTCTTCTCCCGGTAGGCGGCATACCCGAACAGCGCTTTGTCTTCCTGTGTAGCCCTGCCATGGACGAAATCCATGTTGGCTTGCGGGTCGAGGCCGGTGAGGGCGTCCTTGCCTTCGTCCATCATCATGCGGTGGGCAACTGGGTTTGGCAAGCGCACGAGGCCTGGATGTTTCAGCGCTGTGCGCTGGACATGATGGACGAGGTCGGGGGTGTGGAAAAAGTCGTCGACGCTCGACGAGCCGCCCTGGGTGATGATGTGCAGGACGTCCTGGCCATCGGGGCCCGGAGTTATGCCGTAGAGTTCGACAACGATAGACGTTCCGACGAGGTCTTCCTTGCGGAAGCGGACCCGGCGCCGGTGTTCGGTCCAACGGCCCGCAAGAAAGCCCGCCGTGGCGACGAGACCGCCGAGCAGCGGAACCACGACCCGGGCGTGTTCGCCAGAAATTTCCAGGCCGAAGAGCTGCATGGTATTGGCCCCTTGTCGCTGTGCAATCCGCTGCGCGTTTGGGTCTTAGCACGCAGACGGCCGAAAATGGGAGCAAGTGGCGGCAAGTTGAGAGAGCGGCGAAGCGGGCAGGAGGAGGCAACCATCGTACGGCCATGGTTAGCCGGACTCTTGGGCTGCGAGAGAAGCCGACAAAGCCTGGAGATTTTTATGACACGGTACGACCGCCATCCCATCCTCGTGCTTTCGGCGTTGGGAATGGCGTCTGGGGTGCTGGGAACTCTGGCCGAAGGACCAGGGTTTGGGACAGCGCCTGGATTGGGGGTCTATCTCGTGCTGGCCGGGGTGTGGTTCGGGCTTATCGTCGGTTTCGGTGTTTGGATGTGGGGTGGGCGTAGTCCGGTTGGAGCTCTGATTGCCCTGTTGGCGGCGTGGGTGGGCTGGGAACTGGCGGTCAACGCCGCATTGCAAATCGATAAGTACTGGACAGCATCGAACAGCACACCAGGCTGGCTGGGTATTTATCTGAGTGGGTTTGTAGCCGGGGCGATTGGTGCAGGGGTGACTTGGGCCGGGGCGGCTGCATATGCGCCAATGCTGAAGCGGATTGGGACAGGGGCTGGCACCGTCGCCGTGGGGGCGGTAATGGGGCTGCTGTTGCCATACACCAATCACTACGACAATGGGGCCGTCTTGCTCGTGCCGTGGCAAATGGCAGTGGCGGCGTGGCTGGGGTGCGGGATGGTCCGGTGTGAAGGCAGAAAAATGGCGCATTCTTCGGCTTGATATGCCGTTTCAAAGTTACCGCGGCGACGTGGTCGTCGTTCGTTCCCACGGCAGCGTTTCAGCGCGGCGGTCGTTAGGAGCGGCAGGCGAAATCGGTAGCGGGGCTGTACCGGCAGGCGGCACGTATTCAGCTTCCTTGCACGAGCAGCCTTGGACGAATTCCTTGCGATAGCGGAACGCCGTCTTGAGGCGCGTGTAAGGTTCTTGCGACTTCACGCTCATGGCCTGTTCCATCGCGCCGCCTGGGTTTGGGTGCGAATAGAGTTCAACGGGGGCGGCGCATTTGGATTGGCAGGCGTCGGCGTCCTGCTGGAAGTGGCTGGGCAGAGTCGAGAAGCTGATCGGGAAGTAATAACCGTCGCAAAGCCGGACGCAGACGGTGCGATAAGTGGCGTAGTTCGAGCTGCCGAAGCCGCCGTTTGCTCCTCCCGTGGGGCTTTCATCCTGCCAGATGCCGCCAAAACCGCCTGCACCGGGGCTGCCGCGGCTGGCTTCCTGCTGGTAATTCGCGCCGCAATTGTTGCGGGCCAATTCGCGCACGATCTCGTCGGTGTAGGAGCGGCCGCTGGAGCCCATGATCTGGGCGCGCTGGGTTTCCAAATCACCCAGGCGGCGCTTGGCGTTCTCCGCCTGGGAGGCGATGTCGCGGCACTGCTTGGTGGCGCGCAGGGTCTTGGAGAAGAGGAAGTATTCGTAGCAGTCGGCTTTTTCCAGTTGACGCTGACCCTGCTGCGCGACCTGATCGAGCTGGCGCATTTCGGCTTCGATCTTTGGCAGGGCCTCGCGGGACTGCGCGCCCTTCTGGTTTTCGGCGACGAGGCGCTGTTCGAGCTGGATGCAGATCGGATTGCGCGACATCCACTGCGCGCCGGCTTGGCCTGGCACGCCAGCCGGCGGCGGAGCCGGAGCTGGAATGGGCGCAGGAGGGCGGACTGAGTCGCGCGGACGGGTCTGCTGTTCTTCCCAAGGCCAGCGGAAGCCTTGGGCTTGTGCAAGTTGAGGCGCAGCTGTCATGAGGACGAGTGTCATCGCGGCCAGAACAGCCCTGCGCGTCCCGCAAACACGGCGGTTTGCCCGCTCTGCGGTTCTAGAGCGCTTCAAGGTGGTGGCAAGCGTCACGACGTCAGCCAATCCATATATCCGTAGTTGAAGGCCCTATCGCCTTCGTTCAACTCAAAACCGTTATCACCCCTGCACGCTAGACGGTCAATGCGGATGAAATTGCGGCAGGTTTTTCCCACAGTCATTGACGCTTTGGTCGCAGAGATGGCGGCTCCGCGGCGTTGGTTGCCTTGACGCTCAAGGGCGGCAGCCGCATAACGCCGCTTTGCTGCAGGAATCCGCAATGTCCCTCACGCTTTACAATACGTTGTCGCGCTCGAAAGAGCCGTTCACGCCGATTGATGCCAAAAATGTGCGCATGTACGTCTGTGGACCGACTGTCTACGACTTCGTCCACATCGGTAACGGCCGCCCGGTGATTGTGTTCGATACGCTGTTCCGGCTGCTGCGGCATACATACGGGGCGGAGCATGTTACGTATGCGCGCAACATTACGGACGTGGACGACAAGATCAACGCGCGTGCGGCGCGGGATTTCCCTGAACTGGCACTGAATGCGGCCATTGCCAAGCTGACTGAGGAAACCACGCGGCAGTACCATGCCGATTGCGAAGCACTCGGTGCGCTCGTGCCGACGGTGGAGCCCCGCGCAACGGGGCATATTCCTGAGATGATGGCCTTGTGCGAAGCGCTGGTTGCGAAGGGTCATGCGTACGTGGCCGAGGGGCATGTGCTGTTCGACGTGCCCTCGATGTCCGATTACGGCAGGCTGTCCGGGCGTCCGCTGGATGAGATGGAGGCGGGAGCCCGCGTTGAAGTCGCTCCCTATAAGCGCAGCGAAATGGACTTCGTGCTGTGGAAGCCGTCCAAGCCAGGCGAGCCGTCGTGGCCAAGCCCGTGCGGGATCAAGGAGCCGGGACGGCCGGGCTGGCACATCGAGTGCTCGGCGATGGCGGGTAAACACTTAGGCGACACCTTCGACATCCACGGCGGCGGGATCGACCTTGTGTTTCCCCATCACGAGAACGAGGTGGCGCAGTCGCGCTGCGCGCACGGCACGGCCGTGATGGCCCAGGTTTGGATGCACAACGGCTTCTTGCAGGTCGAAGGCGAGAAGATGTCGAAGTCGCTCGGCAATTTCATCACCATCAACGAGTTGGTGGCGACCGAGAAGTTCGGCGGCCAGCGCTGGCCGGGCAAGGTGTGCCGTCTGGCGATGCTGGGCACGCATTACCGTTCGCCGATTGATTGGACGGTCGAGCGGCTGTCGCAATCGCGCAGCACGTTGATGGAGTTTGCCGATCTGCTGCACGATGTGCCGGCGGCGCAGCCCGATCCCGAAGTGGTGGCGGCGTTGAGCGACGATCTCAATACGGCAAGTGCGCTCTCGATTATCCACGGCATTGCGAAGTCGGCCAAGCGCGGCAGCAAGGAAGCCGCCGGCGCTCTTAAGGCGTCGCTGCAACTCATGGGGCTGTACGACAACGAAACCCGCGCCGATTTTGCGGCAGGCTTGCCCCACGTCAAGGTGGACCGGCTCAAGGTCGAGGATCTGATTGCCGCACGGTTGGCGGCGCGTCAGGCCAGGGATTACAAGGAAGGCGACCGCATCCGCGATGAGCTGACGGCGATGGGGATTCAGATCAAGGACGCCAAAGACCCCAAGACGGGGGAGATCGTGACAACCTGGGAGATCAAGTCGTGAGCGGTAGCGATGACTTTCCGCTGCGGCCCTATCTGGCGGCTGACATCATGCCGTTGCGGGAGTTGTTTGCGGCATCCATCGAAGAGCTGACGGCCGACGACTATAACGAGGACCAGCGGATCGCTTGGGCCAGTGCGGCTGAGGATGCGGAAGCGTTTGCCAAGCGGTTGTCCTCAAGCTTGACGCTGGTCGTGCATATTGAGGACGAGCATTTAGGGTTTGCCACGCTCAAGGACAACACCGTGCTCGATATGCTGTACGTTCACCCTTGGCACGCGCGCATCGGTGTCGCGACAGCGCTGGTGGATGCGATGGAGAAAATCGCGACCGCGCGCGGCGTCGAAGCGATGACCGTTGAGGCGAGCGATACCGCGGTGCCGTTTTTCGAAGAACGCGGCTACGCAGCGACCAGCCGCAATCTGGTGGAAATGGACGACGAGTGGTTGTCCAACACCTCGATGACGAAGCAATTGAAGGCGAGTGCCGCCAAGGCAGTATCATGACCAAAGAACGGCTCTATCTGTTCGACACGACCTTGCGCGACGGCGCGCAGACGACGGGGGTCGATTTTTCGCTGGCCGATAAGCGCCGGATCGCGGGCGTGCTCGACGATCTTGGCCTCGACTACATCGAGGGCGGGTTTCCCGGCGCAAACACGACGGATTCCGAGTTTTTCGACAGCAAGCCCAACTTCACGGCGGCGACGTTTACGGCGTTCGGGATGGTCAAGCGCGCAGGGCGGTCCGTTGAAAACGATCCGGGTTTGCAGGCTGTTTTGACCTCGAAGGCCAGCGCGATCTGTCTCGTTGCCAAGGCTTGGGACTATCATGTGCGGGTCGCGCTCGGGATCACCAACGAGGAGAACCTCGAGAGCATCGATCAGTCGATGCGCGCCATCGTGGCCGGTGGCCGCGAGGCGATGATGGACTGCGAGCACTTCTTCGACGGCTACAAGGCCAACCGGGCGTATGCGCTCAGCGTCGCGAAGACGGCTTATGATGCTGGCGCGCGCTGGGTCGTGCTGTGCGACACCAACGGCGGGACGTTGCCCCACGAGGTCGAGCGGATCGTGGCCGATGTCGCAACCGTCGTGCCGGGCAGCCATCTGGGCATTCATACCCATAACGATACCGAGAACGCGGTCGCCAACACGTTGATGGCGGTGCGCAGCGGGTGCCGTCAGATCCAAGGCACGCTTAACGGCATCGGTGAGCGATGCGGGAATGCGAACCTGACGTCGGTTATCCCGACGCTGTTGCTCAAGTCGGAGTTCGCCGAGCGGTTTGCGACGCAGGTCACGCCGGAGCGGTTGTGTACTCTATCGCATGCGAGCCGGGTGCTGGATGAGGTACTGAATCGTGCGCCGGACCGGCATGCGCCATATGTGGGCGAGAGCGCCTTCGCGACCAAGGCCGGCATCCATGCGTCGGCACTGGTGAAGGAACCGGAGACGTATGAACACGTGCCGCCCGAGTCGGTCGGCAATACGCGGCGGCTGCTGGTGTCGGCACAGGCGGGCAAATCGAATGTGCTCGCGACGCTGTCGCGCTTGAAAATTGCCATCGACAAGGACGATCCGCGGCTGGGCACGCTGCTGGAAGCGGTCAAGACGCGTGAGGCGGCCGGGTATTCGTACGAGGCGGCAGAGGCGTCGTTTGAGCTGCTGGCGCGACGGACGCTGGGAACCGTGCCGCAGTATTTCACCGTCGATAGCTTCCGGGTCATGGTCGAGCGGCGGCATAACGCGCTGGGCGAAATGATCACGGTGTCCGAAGCCAGCGTCAAGGTCCACATTGCGGGCGACAAGGAATTGCTGTGGTCGGTGGGCGAGGGCAACGGCCCGGTTAATGCGCTCGATCAAGCCTTGCGGCGCGACCTCGGGCGGTATCAAAAGCACATCAAAGATATCGAACTCATCGATTACAAGGTGCGGATACTTACGGGCGGAACGGAAGCGGTCACGCGGGTGCTGGTCGAAAGCCTCGATACGGTCAGCGGAGAGCGCTGGGTGACGGTGGGCGTATCGCCCAATATCATCGACGCAAGTTTTGAAGCCTTGCTCGATGCGATCAACTACAAGTTGTTGAAAGTTAAAGCATCGGTGGCCGCATGACACCTCCCTCAAGACGTCCAGCCGGGGAACCGGCAATCCGCACGCTTGCGATGCCGGCGGATACCAACCCGGCGGGCGATATCTTCGGCGGCTGGCTGATGTCGCAGATGGACATGGCCGCGGGCAATGTGGCGTGCCGGGTCGCGCAGGGGCGTTGTGCGACGGTTGCCGCTGAAGGCATGACGTTTCTGTCGGCAGTTAAGGTTGGCGACGAGGTGACGGTCTGGGCGCATTTGATCCACACTGGGCGGACCAGTATGAAATTCGAAGTGTCGGCATGGCGCCGTCCACGCGATAGTGATGATCTTACCTGCGTGACGCAAGCGATCTTCACGTTTGTAGCACTCGACGACAAGGGTCGGCCTCGGCCCGTTGCGCAGCCGCCGAAGACGATTTCCGTTTGATTTTGATTATTGTCGATCAGAAAATCTGATCGTAATCGCAAGGCAATGCGAGTGTACGCCTCCCGTTGGGAGGTGTAGCCAAGCTTGCGTATCAAAAACTGGAGATCACCCGCGGGCCGCCGGCGGCACGCGCGGTTCGTTCCAACGGCCGGGCACAAAAACCGGGATACGGCTTTCGTCTCTGCGCTGACCGGCAAGGCGGGTAAAGCCGATGCTGAGCGCGATAAAACCACGCAACTCACGACAGGACGCAACATGAGCGACATCACGAAGTGCCCGGTAGTGCACGCGGCCCACACACACTTGGTAGCTGGCACCCGGTCAAACCGGGACTGGTGGCCCAATCAGCTGAACCTGAAGGTTCTGCATCAGCATTCCAATCTGTCCAACCCGATGGCACCGGGCTTCAACTACGCTGACGAGGTTAAGAAACTCGACGTCGAGGCCCTGAAGAAGGACTTGGTGGCGCTCCAGACCCATTCGCAGGACTGGTGGCCTGCCGACTATGGTCACTACGGCCCCTTCTTCGTCCGGATGGCATGGCACAGTGCCGGCACCTATCGCACCGCTGACGGCCGTGGCGGCGCATCGTCAGGAACGCAGCGCTTTGCGCCTCTCAACAGCTGGCCCGACAACGTCAACCTCGACAAAGCGCGCCGCTTGCTGTGGCCGATCAAGCAGAAGTACGGCAAGGCGATCTCCTGGGCCGACCTCATGATCCTGGCCGCCGACGTTGGCATGGGGACGATGGGGTTCAAGACGTTCGGCTTTGCGTTCGGGCGCGCGGACGTGTGGGAGCCTGAGGAGGACATCTATTGGGGCGCTGAAGACACCTGGCTGGGCGACGCGCGTTACACCGGCGACCGGCTATTGGAAAATCCCCTCGCCGCCGTGCAGATGGGGCTCATCTACGTCAATCCGGAAGGTCCTAACGGCAAGCCCGATCCGGTCGCATCCGGCCGGGACATTCGCGAGACTTTTGCCCGTATGGCAATGAACGACGAGGAGACCGTTGCACTAACCGCTGGTGGTCACACATTTGGTAAGTGCCATGGTGCGGGCGACGCAGCACTCGTTGGACCAGCACCCGAGGCCGCCGGTATTGAGGAACAGGGCTTTGGCTGGAAGAACAGCTTTGGCACCGGCAAAGGGCGCGACCAGATTGGCAGCGGCCTTGAAGGCTCGTGGACGCCGAACCCGACCAAATGGGACAACGGCTATTTCGACATGCTGTTTGGCTATGATTGGGAGCTGACCAAGAGCCCCGCTGGCGCATTCCAGTGGGTCCCGAAGAACGTTGCCGAAAAGGACCTAGCGCCGAGCGTCGACGATCCCACGAAGCGCGTCACGACCATCATGACGACCGCCGATATGGCGATGCGGATGGATCCAATCTATGGGCCGATCTCCAAGCGGTTCCATGAAAATCCGGCGCTGTTTGCCGATGCTTTTGCACGGGCGTGGTTCAAGCTCACTCACCGCGACATGGGCCCCCGCTCGCGCTATGCCGGCCCGCTCGTTCCAACCGAAGTGCTGGTGTGGCAGGATCCTGTACCAGCCGTCGATCATGAGTTGATCGATGCAGCCGGTGTCGCGGCTCTCAAGATGAAAATCCTCGCGTCGGGTCTGACCATTGCTCAGCTGGTTTCGACCGCTTGGGCGTCGGCTGCGACGTTCCGCGGTTCCGACAAGCGCGGCGGGGCGAACGGGGCGCGTATCCGCCTTGCGCCACAGAAGGATTGGGAGGTCAACCAGCCGGCCCAGTTGGCGAAGGTGCTTGGCGTCCTTGAGGGCGTACAGAAGGCGTTTAACGGAACGCAAACCGGCAACAAGCGCGTTTCGATGGCCGACCTGATCGTGCTTGGCGGATGCGCTGCCATTGAGCAGGCCGCGAAGGCTGCTGGGTTCGCCGTGGAAGTGCCGTTCACGCCGGGCCGCACCGACGCGACGCAAGACCAGACCGATGTTCAGTCGGTGGGCATGCTCGAGCCGGCAGCCGATGGCTTCCGCAACTACCTTAAGACCAACTACCGGGTTTCAGCGGAAGAATTGCTTGTCGACCGGGCGCAACTGCTGACGCTGACCGCGCCTGAAATGACGGTGCTGGTTGGTGGGCTGCGCGTGTTGAACGCAAACGCCGGGCAGTCGAAGCACGGTATTTTCACCAAACGCCCGGAAACGCTCACCAACGACTTCTTCGTCAACCTGCTCGACATGCGCACGGCATGGAAGCCGGTATCGGAAGCGGGAAATGAGTTTCAGGGGCGTGATCGTACATCGGGCGATCTGAAGTGGACTGGCACCCGTGCCGATCTTGTCTTCGGTTCAAATTCGCAGCTGCGCGCCATTGCCGAAGTTTATGCGAGCGACGACGCCAAGGAGCGCTTCGTCAATGACTTCGTGGCGGCCTGGACCAAGGTGATGGACCTTGATCGGTTCGACCTGGCCTGACACTCCATTGCTTCCCCGGACAGTGTCGCGCAGCGGCGCTGATCCGGGGTCTTTCCAGTATGAGATTGGTAAGGATCCCGGATCTGCGTGCGCAAGGGCGCACTTGTCCGGGACAACAGTGTTAGTCAATATGCGTTCTTGCCGGAGATGAGGGCGAAGGGCGTCAGTGCGATAATGTAGAGGTCGAGGGCGACCGACCAGTTGTCGATGTAATAGATGTCGTGCTCGATGCGGCGCTGCAGCTTTTCGTGGGTGTCGGTCTCGCCACGCCAGCCGTTGACCTGAGCCCAGCCGGTGACACCTGGTTTCACCCGGTGGCGCGCGAAGTAGCCCTGGACTACGTCTTCGTACAATTCGCGGTCGGCCTTGGCCTGGGTCGCGTGGGGGCGCGGGCCGACGAGGGACATTTCTCCGCGCAGCACGTTGAATAGCTGCGGCAGTTCATCGAGGCTCGTTTTGCGGATGAAGCGGCCAACGCGAGTGACGCGGCTGTCGTTTTTCGTGACCAGCTTGCTGGCGGTGGCGTCGAGGTCGCCCGAGTACATCGAGCGGAATTTGTAGACCTCGATCAGTTCGTTATTGAAGCCATAGCGCTTCTGGCGGAACAGAACCGGGCCCTTGCTGTCGAGGCGGACGGCGAGCGCAACCAGCGCCATGATCGGGGCCGCAACCATCAGCAGAACAAGGCCGATGACCCGGTCCTCCACGTTCTTGATGAGGCGGTCCCAATCGTTGAGCGGTTTGTCCATCACCGCCAGCATCGGGACCTTGCCGATGTAGCTGTAGGCCGATGAGTTAAGCCGGAGCTTTGAGTTCAACGCAGAGACGCGGATATCGATCTGGAGCGCGAAAAGCTGTTGCAGGATCTGCATCAGGCGTTCTTCGGCGCGTGGCGGGACGGTTACGATCAGCAGATCGATGCCTTCGTCACGGCAGAAGGCGGCGAGCTGGTCAAAGGTGCCAAGGCGGGTGATGGCGCTGCGGGTCGCACCGTCGCGTTCGCCCATGCGGTCGTCGAAGATGCCGAAAATACGCAGATGGCTGTCTTCGCCGTTGCTCAGGGCCGCGATGAGGTCGTCAGTATCCTTGCCGCCGCCGACGATCACGGTGCGGCGGACGAGGCTGCCGGAGCGAGACAGGCTTTCGATCGCTTCACGCGTGACCCAGCGGACGACGGCCATGGCGGCCAGGGCGATGGCGATCCAGCAGGCAAGCTGGCGCGGGGTGTAAGCAGTTATGTCCAACAGGTAGGCGAGCCCTGCGATCGTTAGGAAAACGCCGTAGAGAGAGGTGGCCACCTTGATGCATTGCGGCGTGAACTGGCGCAGGGCGTTGATGGTGTACGACCACTGGCGATGCAAGATCGAGCAGACGAGCAGACCAAGGGCGAGGTCGGCGGTGAGATTTGCGAGGCTGAACGGATTGGATGCGCCGGTCATCCATGCGCTGGCGATTCCGCTCAACGCCACGCACGCGACGTCGCACACGGCGATGGTCAAAAGGAAGATCGGGCGCGACACGGACTGGCGCTTGTCGAAAAAGACAGCCACTACGTGCGCGAAAACGAGATTGAAGGCCCGACCGCTCGCGGTTTGGCTGCCGAGGGGTGTTGCCGGTGTACTTTGAGACATGCGCGACCACTTAAAGCTGCAATGTGTGGTCATTCGTAGCCGCCAAGCTCTGACCCCGTAGTTAATTGCCCACGTTGTTTTGCGGATAAACAGTTTTCTCTGGCATGCCCGATGGCAGATGAGTGAACCGCACGTAAATGCGTGTGCGGAATTAAACAAAAAGAACGCATGCAGAAAGCCGCGCGGCTGGGGCGGGTTGCGCAGCACAATCTTGGACTTTAGTGTCGGGCACGAATTTGAAAGTCTTACGCAAACATAAGAGGGAGCGTGCCCGCAGCGTCATTTGCCGTCGCGGCGCACGAATGTGCATGAAAACCAGCCCGTTTGCCCGCACCAATTCATTAGATACGACACCTTCCCACTGGGGGGCCGATTTCCTCGCCTCGTTTGTGGTGTTTCTCGTCGCGCTGCCGCTGTGTATGGGGATTTCCATTGCGTCCGGGATGCCGCCGACGGCGGGGATCATCACTGGGATTATCGGCGGGCTGGTTGTTGGATTTCTGGCTGGTTCGCCGCTACAGGCGAGCGGTCCTGCGGCAGGGTTGTCGGTGCTGGTGCTGCAGTTCGTCCAGGCCCATGGCCCGGCGATGCTTGGCGTCGTGGTGCTGTTTGCCGGGATCATTCAGGTGCTCGCCGGGACGTTCAAGCTGGGGCAGTGGTTTCGCGCGGTATCGCCTGCGGTGATCCACGGGATGCTGGCTGGGATCGGGGTGCTGATCCTGGTGGCGCAGATCCATGTGATGTTTGACGGCGCGCCGCTGGGAACCGGGATCCAGAATTTGATGGGTATTCCAGCAACCGTGATGGCGGCGTTTGCGGCCAAGGACTCCCATCTGGCGGCGGGTGGAATTGGACTGGTGACGATTGCGGCGATCTTTGGATGGAGTGCGCTTGCGCCCAAGGCATGGAAGGTCGTGCCGGCTCCACTCGTCGGCGTCGTTGTTGGCATGCTGGCGGCTGCGGTGTTCAAGGCCAGCGGCATCAAGTATGTCGAGGTGCCAAGCAACATCTGGTCCGTGACGATTTTCCCGACGCCCGCAAATCTCATGCGGATTTTCGAACCCGCGATCTTGATAGGGGTGGTCTCGATTGCGTTGATTGCGAGTGCGGAAACCCTGCTGTGCGCAACGGCAGTCGATCAGATGCACAGGGGCGAGCGGACCAAGTACGACAAGGAATTGACAGCGCAGGGCGTGGGCAACGCGTTGTGCGGCTTGCTCGGCGTACTACCGATGACAGGCGTGATTGTGCGATCGGCGGCAAACGTCGAGGCAGGTGCCAAGACGCGGTATTCAACGATCCTGCATGGCCTCTGGCTGTTGCTGTTTGCCAGCGCGCTGCCGTTCACGCTGCGGTATGTACCGGTGTCAGCGCTGGCAGGCGTGCTGGTGTTCACCGGCTATAAGCTCGCCTATCCAAAGATCGTGCCTCAATTATTGCAGTATGGCCGCAGCGAGGTGTTCATCTATTTCGCGACGATTGCCACGATCGTGCTGGGCGATCTCTTAAAGGGCGTGATGCTCGGCCTCGGGCTGTCGCTGCTCAAGCTGCTGTATACGTTCTCGCATCTCGCCGTACGGCGCGAGGAAAATGCGGCCGACAAGACCATCGATCTACATCTGGAAGGTGCTGCAACTCTGATCCGGCTGCCGATGCTGGCGAGCGAACTGGAACGTTTGCCGGTCGGCGCGCATGTGCGGGTGTTCATCGACGAGCTGTCCTACATCGATCATGCATGCATCGAGCTGCTGACCAACTGGGATGTGCAGCATCGCGGCACCGGCGGGCACCTCGAAATCGAATGGGAAGGTCTGGCGAGCCGTTACAGGAGTAAGCCGGGCATGCCGGCGGCCAAAGAAGCGGTGGTAAAGGGATGACCCTATACGTCTGAGGACAGGACGCCTTTCCTTCTCTCCCTGGGGAGAGGTGCCTGAAGGGGGGATGAGGGGAGGTAGTGCGGCTGCAACCGATTGCGCAGCAACCCCACACCCCAACCCTCTCCCCAGGGGTAGAGGGAGCGGAGCGGTCATTCTATTAGAGCAGATGGGGCTCAACCCTCGATGATCTTCTTAGCGGCATCCGTTGGCGAAAGGTGGCCGGTGAGGAGGGCGTCGGCGAGCGCGTCGATGGTGGTCGTGCCGCCGAGGCGGATGCGGTCACGGATCAGGTCGGCGGCGGCGCGCGCGATAAGGTAGCGGGCGCGGCGGCGGCGGCGTTCCAGCGGGCCGCCAGCGGCAACGGAGTCGCCCGCGGTGTCGATGGCCGCGAGCAGGGCTGCAATGCCTTCGCCGGTGGTCGCAGTCGTTTTCAGCACGGGCACGTTGGCCCGCTCGGTTTCGCGAATGGAGAGCGCGCCCATGAGCTGGTGCATGGTGCGGTCGGCGCCTTCGCGGTCGCCCTTGTTGACGACGAGGATGTCGGCGATTTCGAGCAAGCCCGATTTCATAGCCTGGATGTCGTCGCCAAGGCCTGGCGCTGAGACCACGACGCGGACGTCGGCGACTTCGGCGACATCGACTTCACTTTGGCCGGTGCCGACGGTTTCAAGCAGGATCAGGTCGAAGCCCGCCGCGTCGAGGGCATCGATGATGCGGACGGCGGCGGGCGACAGGCCGCCGAGGTAGCCCGACGAGGACAACGAGCGGACGTAGACGCCGTCGTCGTCGAGCGCTGCCGTCATGCGGATGCGATCGCCGAGGATGGAGCCGCCGGAGATGGGGCTGGAGGGGTCGACGGCGATCACGGCGACGCGGCGGTTATCAGCGCGAGCGGTCTGGATGACGGCGTTGACGAGGGTGGATTTGCCAGCTCCTGGAGGCCCGGTGATGCCGACGACGCGAGCATGGCCCAAGTAAGGTTGCATGGCTTGGAGCAGGGCCGGTGCTGCAGGCGATAGCCGCTCTAGATCGGTGACGCTGGCTGCGATCTCGCGGCGGTCGCCCGCGCGCAAGGAAACGATGCGGGCCGCAGGGGCTGCTGCGTGGCCGGGCTGAGATTTAGGGCGCGCCGTGGTCACGGGGTTTGCAGGTCCTGGTGGTGGATGGGCGTCATCGAAAGCATAATTGGAGCGGATCTAAAACCACAATCCGGGCCAGCGGTCACGGGGGCGCATTTCGATGGGGCCGGCGCCGACGAGCGAGATGAGAGGTTCGTCGGTGACGGTCAAGGGTGGTAGAAGCGGCGGCGGGTCGCCTTCGCGCAAGGCTGCGGCGCGGATTGATCCTGCAAGATGGGCGCGGGCGGGCGAGGGAATCGGACTGCGGCGCTGGGGAACAGGCAAGCGGAAGTCATCGAGCGGGGTGCCGAAGTCGGGTTGCGTGGCGAGTGCCAGGGCTGCGATCTGCTCCGTGGTGCCAAGCAGGCTTGAGGCCATCCGGTCGGCGTCGTATTCGCGTTGGCGGGAGAGGCGCAATTGGAGCTGGCTATTGAGGCATGGGGCAAGCAAAAGGAGCGCGATGGGCCACCAGCTCAAGAAATGTTCGCCGATCAGCCATGCAAGCCCATCGAGCACAAAAAGGGCGACGCCGAGGTAGGTGAGGACTTGCGCCAACCGGGTCATAACGTCGGCTAGAGCAAAGTACGGCAGATCACCCGTTTTAATGTGGGCGACTTCGTGGGCCGTGATTGCAACGATCTCGCGCAGGCTGTATCGGCGCAACAGGCCCTCGGTCATCAAAATGGCGGTGCGCGGTTCTTGACCAACGCTAAAGGCTCCAACCGCCATACTGGGTATGATGGCAATGGCGGGGGCGGTTG
>JANLYB010000300.1:0-9141 GCA_031365425.1 Hyphomicrobiaceae bacterium | reverse complement strand
CACCCCTCGTGTATCAACCCCGCGCCGTGTCGGCATGACGGCGCCTCAATCGGCGTCTTCATCGGGCTTGCATAATCTTCGCACAACAAGAGAGATAGGACCGTGATCGAAGAGTTCCACCGCATCAAGCGTTTGCCGCCTTACGTCTTCGCCGAAGTGAACCGGTTGAAGGCGCTCGCGCGAGCGCGTGGAGCCGACATCATCGATCTGGGGATGGGCAATCCCGATCTGCCGACGCCTCAGCACATCGTCGACAAGATGATTGAGACGATCGCAAAGCCGCGGACTCACCGCTATTCGGCGTCCAAAGGCATCCCCGGCCTGCGCAAGGCCCAGGCCGCCTATTATGCGCGCCGCTTCGGCGTAAAGCTCAATCCGGAAACCCAGATCGTTGCGACTCTGGGCTCGAAGGAAGGCTTTGCCAACATGGCGCAAGCGATCACCGCCCCCGGCGACGTGATCTTAGTCCCCAATCCGACCTATCCGATCCATGAATTCGGCTTTTTGATTTCAGGCGCCTCCATGCGCCACCTGAAGGCCGGAAATGGCGAGGACTGGCTGCGCGCGGTTGAGAACGCTTGCAAGCACTCGATCCCAAAGCCGCTCGCGGTCGTCATTTCGTTTCCGTCGAACCCGACGGCCATGGTCGCCGATCTCGATTTTTATCGCGCGGTCATCGATCAAGCCAAACGTCTTGGTCTTATCGTCCTGTCTGATATCGCCTACGCGGAGATTTATTACGACAACAACCCGCCGCCCTCGATTCTGCAGGTTCCGGGCGCGTTGGATGTCGCGGTGGAGTTCACCTCGCTGTCGAAAACCTACAACATGCCCGGCTGGCGCATGGGTTTTGCGGTGGGCAACGAGCGCCTGATCGGTGCCCTGGCCCGCGTCAAATCCTACCTCGACTACGGCGCATTCACGCCGATCCAGGTTGCCGCCGCCGCCGCCCTCAATGGTCCGCAGGACTGCGTCGAGGAGATCCGCCAGACCTATAAGCGCCGCCGCGACTGTCTCGTCGAAACCTTCGGCCGCGCCGGCTTCCCGGTTCCGCCCCCGCCTGCCTCGATGTTTGCCTGGGCTCCGATCCCCGAGCCGTTCCGCGCGCTGGGCTCGGTTGAGTTCACGAAGCTGCTGATCGAGAAGGCCGACGTCGCCGTCTCGCCCGGTCTGGGCTTTGGCGAATACGGCGAAGGGTACGTGCGCATTGCGCTCGTCGAAAACGAACACCGTATCCGGCAGGCGGCGCGCAACATCAAGAAGCTGCTTTCTGGCGGCATCGAGGGCCTCCACAACGTCCTTCCGGTGACGGAAGGTTCCCAACCAGGTTCCCCACCCGGTCCTAAGCTTGCCAACCGTTCGCCCTGACCGGCCTCATCGAAATATTGACCAATGAAACAACCTTTGATCATCGGCATTGCCGGCCTCGGCACAGTCGGTTCTGGATTACTCAGCCTGCTGGACGCCCACGGCTCACGCCTGTCGCACACCATCGGCCGGGAAATCCGCATCGGGGGCGTCTCGGCACGCTCGCGCGATAAGCATCGTGGCGCGAACTTGGAAACCATCTGCTGGTTTGATGATCCCGTTGACCTCGCGCGCGCGCCGGGCATCGACGTGTTCGTCGAATTGATCGGCGGCGACGAAGGTCCACCACGCCTCGCCGTCGAAGCCGCCCTTCGCGCAAAAAAGCACGTCGTCACGGCCAACAAAGCCCTGCTGGCCAAACACGGCGAGGCCTTGGCGGCGCTTGCCGAAGCCAACGGCGTCGAACTGAACTTCGAAGCAGCGGTTGCCGGCGGCATCCCCGTCATCAAGACGCTACGTGAGGCGCTTGCTGCCAATGAAGTCCAGCGCGTTTACGGCATTCTCAATGGCACCTGCAATTACATCCTGACCAAAATGCAGGAAGAAAACCGCCCGTTTGCCTCCGTCCTCGCTGAGGCCCAGGCTAAAGGTTATGCCGAGGCAGACCCCACGTTCGATATCGGCGGGTTTGACGCTGCCCACAAACTTACGCTGCTGACCAGCCTCGCGTTCGGCACCAGGCCAGCGCTCGATGCGGTCCACGTGGAGGGTATTGAAACCATCACGGCCGCCGACATCGAAGCCGCCGACGACTTTGGCTATCGCATCAAACTGCTGGGTGTTGCCAGCCGCACGGCGTCGGGCATCGAAGCCCGCGTGACGCCCGTTCTTGTCGATAAGGGCTCAGCCATTGCCCAGGTCGGCGGCGTCACCAACTGCGTCGCCATCGAAGGCGATTTCGCCGGCAACCTCATGCTGATCGGTCCGGGAGCGGGGGCGCGCGCCACCGCTTCGGCGGTGGCCAGCGACATCCTCGACATCGCCCATGGCGGGATTCTCCCGCCGTTTCTGACGCCGGTCGCGCAATTGCGTGCGCATACCAAAGCCACCATTGGGCAGCACACCGGTGCCTATTACATCCGCCTCTCAGTGGTCGATAAACCCGGTGCATTGGCCACCATCGCCAAGCGCATGGGCGATCAGTCCGTCTCGCTCGAAAGCCTCGTCCAGAAAAAGCCCCCCGCCGGCTCTCAAATTGGAAACGGCCACCCGCCAGCACCGGTCATTCTGATCACGCATCCGACGAACGAATCCGCCATTCGCACTGCTCTGACCGCCATTGAACAGGATGGCAACGTGTCGGAACGGCCGCAAATGATCCGCATTGAAAAACTCTAAGGACGCAACGTCTCATGCCCAGCAAAACTCAAACGAGCGGCCTTGATCGCAACCTCGTCTTGGAAGTCACCCGGGTAACCGAAGCTGCCGCAATCGCTGCTGCCCGGCTGTGCGGCCGGGGCAACGAAAAGGCCGCCGATAAGGCTGCGGTGGACGCTATGCGCCGCGAACTCGCGCTGCTTGCCATCCAGGGCACCGTCGTCATCGGCGAGGGCGAAATGGACGAAGCCCCGATGCTCTACATCGGCGAGAAACTAGGCGCGGGCTATGGCCCGGACGTCGACATTGCCGTGGATCCGCTGGAAGGCACCACCATCTGCGCCAAGAATATGCCCAACGCACTCGCCGTCCTTGCCATCGGCGAACGCGGGGGCTTGCTGCACGCGCCGGACATGTACATGAACAAGATCGCCATCGGCCCTGGCTACCCCGAAGGCATCGTCGATCTCGATGCGTCGCATGCCGACAACCTCAATGCCCTGGCCAAAGCCAAGGGCGTCCCCGTCTCCCACATCACGGCGTGTATTCTCGACCGCCCCCGTCACGCCGAACTTATCAAAGCCGTGCGCGCAACGGGCGCCGCAGTCCAGCTCATTCCCGATGGCGACATTGCGGGCGTCATCTGGGTCACGAACCCCGACGAGTCGGGCATAGACATCTACATGGGCTCGGGCGGCGCGCCCGAAGGTGTGCTTGCAGCCGCCGCACTGAGTTGCATCGGCGGCCAGATCCAGGGCCGTTTAATCGCCTCCAACGAGGAAGAGCGCGTCCGCGCCGCAAAGATGGGCATCCCCGACATCAACCGGAAGTTCTTGCTCGCCGACATGGCCTCGCGCGACGTCATCTTCTCGGCAACCGGCGTCACCAGCGGCAGCATCCTTTCGGGCGTTAAGTTCCGCGGCGATACGGCCGAAACCGAGACGCTCGTCATGCGTTCGAAAACCGGCACCGTCCGCCGCATCAAATCGAGCTTCCGCAACGTCGCCCGGCGTTATGGGGAGTGACGGGATTTGTGACTGAACCGGGTTCCTGATTTGCCCAGAACGATTTCAAACCGGTGCTTGGGCTTAATGCGCCGCGATCCAGCATCTCGCCTCACCGCATCGTCACAAACAGTGGCATACCGCCCGCGGGACGCAGCGTGACCCGGCTGACGGGTTCGGGCAAGTGCTTACGGTCCCAATCGAACCGGGCTGCCCGAACGAAGGTCGCAAGGAGTACTGTCGCTTCCATCATCGCAAACGCCTGCCCGATACACACCCTCGGCCCGCCCCCGAACGGCATGTACTGTGCCCTTGGCCGCGACGCTTCGGCTTCCGGCAGGAACCGGTCCGGATCGAATAGGTCTGGATCGTCCCAAAGCTTGCGATGACGGTGAACGGCATAAATCGGAACCAGGATCTGCGACCGGGCAGGCACCACACGCCCACCCAACGTAATCGCCACACTCGGATCGCGCGCCATGATCGGCGCCGGCGGATAAAGCCGCATCGCTTCCTTGATGACCCGTTGCGTCACAAAAAGCTGAGCCAAGTGCGCCGCCTCAACCGGACCATCCCCAACGACCGCCCGCACCTCATCATGCAACCGCGCCTGCCAATCCGGTGCGCGCGCCAATAGATACAGCGTCCATGTCAACGCCTTGGCGGTCGTCTCATGCCCCGCCTCAATCAACGTGAGGAGGTTGCTCACCACCAGCTCGTCGGCCATCGGCTCATCCGTATCGGGATGCCGCGCCATCAGCAGCCTCCCGAGCAAATCCTTCGAACTCGCCTCGCCCGCCCGCCGCCGCGCGATCAGCCCTGCAGCTATGCTGCGCAACGCACGCGCGGCCCGCCGCATCTGCCACGTCGCAGGATGCGGCACCCATGCCGGTATTCGCATCAGCGCAAACGCCAATTCCCAAGACGTGCGGCTGAGATACGCCTCGCTCGCCACCAAAATCTGATCCGCTTCTTCCGGACGTCCGCCGACTAGCATGGTCGACATGATGATTTCATATGTCGCCTGTAGCATGTCCTTATCAATGGCCTGAATATGCCCCGGCCCTGCTTGCCGCCAACGGTCAACCTGGGCCTGCGCTGCTGCCTCCATGGCCGGCACGTGCACCTGAAGATCAACCGGCCGGAACAGCGGCGCGAGCGCCCGGCGCTGCCATCGCCAATCCTGCCCGTCGGCCACCAGCACGCTCCCTGCGAGCGACGCCCCAAACACGCGCTTCTCAACGAGCGACTTCTGCATTCCCTCGGCGTCGGCCAGCAGCACCTGCTCGATCAACGCGGGCGACGAAACCCACACCACGAGCGCGCCGGGCCGCGGCGAAAACCAAACAGCATCTTCTTCAAATGTCCGCTGAGGCAGCGACCGCAGCGGGTTACGCACGAATGCCCTCAGGAACCTCCACACCGGCAGCGGCTCCCGCGGCCCCGCAATCGTCGGCGGATAGAGTTTGGGGCTCGATGCATCTGTTTCAACGCCGTCCATCCCGGTCTCCTCCAGGAAATTCATCCCCCCGGCCCGCCACCGGTGAACGGCACGCCGGGCTCGCGCTTGGCCCGCTTGATGGCGAGATGGGTTTTGACGCTTGCGACGTTCGGCACGCTGGTCACTTCCCGCAACACGAAATCGTGAAATGAATCTAGGTCTGGCGCCATGCACTGGAGGATGTAGTCACTCTCGCCCGACAGCATGTGTGCCTGCCGCACGAAGGGCCATGCCAAAATCCGGTTCTCGAACGCCCTCAGATCCGCCTCGGATTGGTTATGCAGCCCCACGAGCACAAAAGCTTCGATGGAAAACCCGAGCATTTTCTCATCCATCAGCACCGTATAGCCGGTGATAACACCGGCCTCTTCGAGCGCACGAACCCGGCGCAGGCACGGTGGCGGCGACAGCCCGACCTTTTCGGCGAGCGCCAAATTCGTAATGCGGCCATCCCCCTGCAATTCTCGCAGAATCCGCCAGTCGATTGCATCCAGCCGTATGGCCATCGCGTTGCAGTGTCCTTGTATTGAAGCCTTGCTATTTATCTCACACGTTCGCTGCGGCGGCGAGAACCCTCGACAGAGCGCCCGCGCATCCGCCAAAAGCTGAGTATGTCAGGCACCGATTCCCCAACGATCTTCCGTCACGAGGCAATTTTGGCCGACCGTACTCCGCCTAACGCCACGCACGGTTGGATTATCACAGACGGCAAAGCCGGGATGGACGTGCAGGCGCGCGGCGTGGCCGACAGCTTGGGTATCACCTATGAATTCAAGCACGTCGCCCCGCGCGGTATCTGGGGTCTTGCAGCCCCGTGGGGTCCGGTCGCGCCGTCCGAACGCTTTGGCCAACCCGGCAGCAAATTCTGCGCGCCCTGGCCAGCCATCGCCATCGCGACCGGCCGCGCCAGCATTCCCTATATCCGCGCCCTGAAGCGCCGGGCCGGGCCTAAGACGTTCACCGTCGTTCTACAGGATCCTAAGACAGGTCCCGGCACGGCCGACCTCATATGGGTTCCAGCCCACGACAACCGCCGGGGCGCGAACGTCATTACCACGCTGACCGCGCCCCACAGCTTCTCGAACGCTCGCCTCGCCAGTTTGCGCGCCGACATTCCTGATGCCATCGCAGCCCTCCCCAGCCCACGCGTTGCCGTGATCCTTGGCGGCAAGAACGGCGTCTACGACTTCACCGAAGGCGACGACGACCGATTTGCCAGCGCTCTTTCCTCGCTGGGCGCTCTGGGCGCCAGCTTCATGATCACACCGTCGCGGCGCTCCCACAAACGCCTGATCCGGGCCGCCGATACTGCAACAGCTGACCGCCCGCGCATCCTGTGGGACGGCCAGGGCGACAATCCTTATCCACAGTTTCTTGCCCATGCCGATGTTCTCATCGTGACCGCCGACAGCGTCAACATGTGCGGCGAAGCCTGCGCCACGGGCAGACCCGTCTACGTCTTCACCCCGTCGGGGGGCTCGGCCAAATTCAGCCGTTTTCATAATGGATTGGCCAGCATTGGGGCTACCAAGCCGCTCGCCCGCCATTTCGCCCGCATTGATCAATGGGCATACCCACCCATCGATTCCGCCGCTATGATCGCCGCCGAAATCAAAGCGCGCTGGCGACCATAACCGTCATCAACATGCCCTCGACCGTTCCGAAATCAGGATTCCTCATGGCCCATCTCAATCTCGCCAAGCTGCTGGACGCCAAAGTCGAGACCAGCCCCTACCAATACACCATCGTGCCGGGTTTCCTCTCGGCCCAATCGATCTCGCGGGTGAACGCGACCTATCCCGATATCAAAGCGGGCGGCTCGTTTCCCATCGAAAGTCTCGACGCCGGGATGACGATCAAGGAAGTCATCGACGAACTCGACAGCCCGCAATTTCAGAAGGCCATCGAGCAGAAATTCAACGTTGACCTGACCGGCAAGCCTAAAATGTACTCCCTGCGCGGCTACACCCGCGCCAAGGACGGACAGATCCACACCGACAGCAAGGACAAGATCATCACCGTCCTGCTGTATCTCAATGAAAACTGGCAGCAGCCGGGCGGCCGCCTCCGCATCCTGAAGAATGGGCACGATGTCGATGCTTTCGTTGCCGAAGTCGCCCCCGACAACGGCACACTGCTCGTCTTCAAGCGCTCCGACACCTCCTGGCACGGGCATCATCCCTTCGACGGTCCGCGGCGCTCCCTGCAGATGAACTGGATGACCAGCGACGGTTCTCGCGGCTGGCACAAGATCCGCCATTCGATCTCAGCGGCCGTCAAAAAGCTAACCGCCGCGTGAGGCAGCCGGAGGCAGTTGCCGCCCCAACGGGCACAACCCTGGCCGCTGGCGGGACCCTGACCACGAGTGTGCCGTCTACGATCGGCAAGCTTTGGCTCACCGTAGAAATGGCGGCGATCTTTGGTCTGGCACCGCTGGCGATGGACGATCTCATCCACGGCACCACCGTGCGCGCGTTGGTGGAGCGCTTTGTCCCCAGCGGCCAGATCGGCCTTTTCACCGCGCTCATGCCCGTGCTGCTTGGTGTTTTGCTGTTTCTGCTCGCCGACCGCTCGTTTTCGCTCGCCCGCGAACTGACGCGGGGCTTTGGCTGGCGCGCGCTACTGGGCATCATTGCGGTGTTCGTCATCGCGGGCGGTGCGGTCGCGGCATACATGCACACCGTCTACCCGGGATTGTTCCTCGAATTCCCGACGCGCCGCCCTGACACCTTCAAACGCATCATGCTGCTCTACCCGCTGATGTCGGTGATCGTGCAGGAACTCGTATTCCGCACCTTTTTCTTCCACCGCTACGGTTGCCTGTTTGGCAGCCAGACTGCGCTCGCGGTCCTCCTCAACGGCCTCTTGTTCGGCTACGCCCACATCGTCATGGGGAACGCCTTCGCGGTCTGGTCCACGGCCATTGTGGGCTGCCTGTTTGCGTACCGCTACGTGTCGACGCGCTCGCTATGGGCGGTCTGGCTCGAACATTCGCTTTGGGGCGCACTTGTGTTCACCGTTGGCCTTGGCCGCTGGTTCTTCACCGGCATTGGGAACTGACGTTTCCATTACTACGCCCGACCCCCCTCCCGACCAGTAAGGAGGCACCACTGCGCGGGCCTCGATCCCCGAACACGCTAAATGCTGCATGCACAAGAGAGTAACCTAAGCGTTAATCTGCGGCAAAGATAGTTGTGGAAAGATCACAACCCCGACGCAAACGGAACTTTTGTGCACCGCACACCCCATTCGGCGCTTGCCCAAGCCCTATGCAGTCGTGTCAAAACGAAGGCTAGAAATTAAGAACAGCGTGGGTGCATCCACACCACGGGATTAACTGGGGGAAGCTTTATGACGCGCATCTCAAAGATAGTAGGCCGCGGCACCGCAGTAGCGGTCGCAGTAGGGATCGGGGCCAGCTCGGCGATCGCTGGTGGATTTGCCATCCGCGAGCAGGGCGCATTAGGACAGGGCGCATCGTTCGCCGGCGCCGGTGCCAGCACGGCGCTCAGCGCCATGTTCTTCAACTCAGCGGCCGTTACGTCGCAGACAGGCATGAACACCGACTCGAGCATCACCTATATCTCGCCGGATGCCGAACTGACGGCAACTACGGGCACCACTCCCGCTCTTCTCAACCCAGCCGTCGCCAACCAATCGACCCAAATCGGCCGGGACGCATATGTCCCCGCCAGCTACATGAACTATCAACTGAAGGGTTACGACCCCAAGATGTACGTCGGTCTCGGCGTCAACTCGCCGTTCGGCTTGAAAACGGAACCAGATCACCGCTGGGCCGGTTCGCAGGTCGGCGGCGCATCGAGCGTCTTCACCGTGAACTTCAACCCGACGCTGGGCTATAAATTCACCGAACAACTCGCAGTTGGCGTCGGCGCTCAGTTCGAGTATGCCAAGGGCATCTTCAAATTCGCCACCGGCACCCCGACCGGC
>JANLYB010000273.1:0-8348 GCA_031365425.1 Hyphomicrobiaceae bacterium | reverse complement strand
GTTTGCGTTTCATGGGCTTGCCTTCGGCGAGCTTCATGCGCTCGTCCAGGCCCATGGCCGGGTCGTGCCAGGGCGCGAAGGTGTCGTCGGCGGCGAGTGCGTTCTGCGCGGAGGCAGGCAGGCCGCCCGTGACCGGCATCGCGCCGGGCTGGGCTTCGACCGAAAGGAGGCCCGCAAAAAAGCCGTTAAGCCAGGCGCGCTGGCTGGGCTCGAAGGGGGCTGAGTCGGGGAGGATCGGCACGGGCTGGCCGCCGACGAGGCCGGCTTTTACATCCTGGATGGTCATACGGTGCTCCCGGCGGCAAACATTGTGCGTAGGGCGTCCGGCTCATGGCGGCGCGAGAAGGCAAGGAAAGTTTCTTGCGGGCCTATGCGATGGGCAAGGTAGGCTTTGAGCATGGCCTCGACGAGAGGTGGGCAGTCCTCGACCTTGACGTCGCGAAAGAGTTCACGGGCCATGCCACCATCGGGGCCGAACCCGCCACCGACGTGGACGTGGAAGCCTTCGACGGTGTCGTCGCTATCGGGTGCCACGGGTACACGAGCTGCGATCATGCCGATGTCGCTGATGTAGTGCTGGGCGCAGGAGTGGTGGCAACCGGTCAGGTGGATGTTGAGGGGGCCATCAAGCGTGACGCGGGGCTCGACCCAATCGGCGATTGCCACGGCGGTGCCCTTGGTGTTGGAGGCGGCGAACTTGCACCCGGTGTTGCCGGTGCAGGCGACGAGGCCCGCGCGGACGCTGCTGGCCTGCGAGGACAGGCCGATAGACTTGAGGTCGCTTTCGAGTTCGGCGGCTTTGCTGGCGTGAACGCCCGAGATCAGGAGATTTTGCCAGACAGTCAGGCGGATATCGCCATCGCCATATTCGTGGGCGAAATCGGCGAGCGCGTGCATCTGCGTGACTGTGAGCCTGCCGACTGGAAGGACAACGCCGACCCAGACGAGGTCTTTTTGTTTTTGAGGATGGACGCCGATGTGGGCCTTGCGGTCCTGGCGGGCGGGATCCGTGACGTGGACGCTGTCGATGCGCGAGAGTTTTTTGCCGAGCTTTTCCTCGACGAGACCGAGAAAGGCGTCGAAGCCCATAGAATCGAGGACGTATTTAAGTCGCGCCTTGGCGCGGTTGGTGCGGTCGCCGTGGTCTGTAAAGACGCGAACGATGGCATCGGCGACGGCGGTTGCGTCATCGGGCAACACGTAGACGCCCGTCGGGCGCGCGAGGTCCTTGTGACCCGTGATGCCGCCTAGACCTAAGCGGAACCAGATGCCGGAGGCAACACCTGCGCCATCTGCGACTGTAACGGCAGTGAAGGCGATGTCGTTGGTATCTTCGAGGGTGGGAATTGCACCGCCGCCGTCGAAGGCGACGTTGAACTTACGCGGTAGGCCGTACATGGCGCGTTCGTTGAGGATGTGGTGGTGCCAATTGCGGGCATAGGGGCGGGTGTCGAGCAATTCCTGCGGGTCGATGCCGGCCGTGGCCGAGCCGGTGACATTGCGGATGTTGTCGGCGCCGGCACCGCGCGAGATGAGGCCAATGTCCATCAAGGTTTCAGCGACTTCGGGGGCGTGTTCAGGTTTGATTTCGCGGAACTGGAGGCCGCCGCGCGTGGTGACGTGGGTGTATCCGCCGCCACATTTCTGGGCGAGGTCGGCGACAGCGCGGAATTGCCAATGGTTCAGGATGCCGTTCGCGATGCGGACGCGGACCATGTAGCTGTCTTGGGCGGGGGCGACATAAAAGAGGCCGTGGTAGCGCCAGCGGAAGTTGTCGGCAGGCTTGGGCGCGCTGCCGGCCAGCGCTTCGCGCTTGAGGCGTGCATAGGCTTCGAACGGCGGGTCGTCACGTTTCCATTTTTCCTGATCAACGAGCTTCTTGCCGGCCGCTTCGGTCTTGGCCATGGCCTTGAGATTGGCGGCGTCAGGTCCGGCCGGTTCGGAGGGGCCGCCGCTGCCTGCGATACCGCCGAGCGGACGTAAGCCGGCTGCGACTCGGGTTGCCTGCACGCCCGACACAAAGCCTTCAAGGTAACGCTTCTGGTCGTCTGAAAAATCGTGGCCGCTCATGCCGTCCTGTCCGTTGCTGTTGGACGCGCTTGGGTCCATGGCAGAGGTTAACAAGAAACGTGCCATCCGAACGGACGCCCCGAATGACTGATATTTCAGTTATGTAACAAGCTCATACCCCGCCTGAGGAATGCGGCCTGGCTATAAATTGTGCAGTCCGCAAGAAATGTTAGCAGTTTGGGGCTTGGGTGGAATCGCGCGAACTCGATTATCGCAGCGAAATGCAAAGCAACGAGCTGTGCGGCGCAACCTACCGTTCCGGCACTGCAGCGCTAATGAGCCCCGTTCAGGCTGTTGTTGCGGATGAGCTGGTGGATGTAGCTCAGTTTTTCGATGGCTGGCTGGGAGATGATAAACGGGTAAAGATCAGGCTGGCCCATGGTGCGGTTTAGGCTGTTGGCGGCGAACGAAATCGGAAGCCATGCCGCGACCAGCTCTTCGATGCTTCCGGCTTTGTAGGGATTGCGTTCGATCGTTGCCTGCAAGGCCTCGTCGCCGCCGATGCGAGGGGCGACTGTGATACCGAAGGCGTAGGCCATTTCGAGCGTGTCGACGATGTGGAGATAGTGCGCCCAAGTTTCGGCGAAGTCTTCCCAAGGGTGCATCGTGGCGTAGGCGCTGACGAAGCTTGCCTGCCAGTCCGGCGCGGGGCCGTTTGCGTAGTAACGGGCAAGGGCCTCGTCATAGTCGATGGTGTCGTCGCCGAAAATAGCGCGGCAGGTTTCGAGCTGGCCGCCGTCACGGACCAGGATGTCCCAATAGAAATGGCCGACCTCGTGGCGGAAGTGGCCAAGCAATGTGCGGTAGGGCTCGTGCATGCTCGTGCGGAGCTTTTCGCGTTCGGCGTCGTCGGCTTCGCGCAACGAGATGGTGATATTGCCGTTGTCGTGGCCGGTCAAGACTTTCTTGCCGGGAGCATCGGTCAGGAATTCGAATTCGAGGGATTGCGGATTGCCCTGGCCCGGCAATGGCAGCGGAAGGTGAAGTTTCATGAGCGAGTAAAATAAGCGCCGCTTCGCGCGCTCCATTGTAATCCAAAGCGCATGTTTGCCGGGATCGTTGACGTCAGGGATGGTTCGATTGTGCTGACATGCCCGGCAATAGGTTTCGGCCATGCCTGATTTCAAGAGCCAGTTACACGCATGCCGTTCCCAATTGGCGCAGAATTGATAGGGCTGGCCGGGATCGGCAAGGGCCGTCCATTTAATGCCATCCGGCTCGACCGCGCTCAACACCTCGAGTTCAGGAATGTATCCGGTCTTCAAACCGCACTTCTGACACGCTGAATTTTCGAAATACAGGAGGCTTGCGCAGTTCTGGCATTTGAAGAGTTTCACTTCTTGCTTTCCTCGGATCGCCAGCATGCTGGGCTCTTACCGCAGTGCAACGCAACTCGAGTCGAATGGTTCCAGACTTTCTGCAAACAGAATGCTCCCAAACACACTAGCGGCTTGCCCTCGCAGACGTTTGCCCGCAAACTCATGACCGCATCAGTGGCGCGATAGTGCTGCTCGTTCTTGGTCATTTACGTCAGGCCCCGCCATGGAACTCGACGTCACTCTTCTTGCTCGTGCGCAGTTTGCATTCACGATCGCGTTCCACATCATCTTTCCGAGTTTCACAATCGGGCTTGCGGCTTTTATCGCGACGCTGCTGGTGCGCTGGCGCATAACCAACGAGCCGCACATCCACCGGCTCGCGCGGTTCTGGACCAAGATCTTTGCCGTCAGCTTTGCAATGGGCGTCGTATCCGGGATCGTACTGTCCTACCAAATCGGCACGAACTGGAGCCGGTTCTCGGTTGTTGTCGGCCCCGTGCTCGGGCCGCTGCTCGGCTACGAGGTCTTGAGCGCGTTCTTCCTAGAAGCCACTTTCCTAGGCGTGATGCTGTTCGGGTGGAACAGGGTTTCGCCGACGTTCCATGTCGCGGCCGCCGTGCTTGTCGCCATCGGCACGTCGATGTCGGCGTTTTGGATTCTGGCGGCCAACAGTTGGATGCAGACACCGGCCGGGCACATCATCAAGAACGGGATCGCCGAGCCGGCGGACTGGTGGGCGATCATTTTCAACCCGAGCTTTCCCTACCGGTTCGCGCATATGTTCACTGCCTGCTATCTCACCACGTCGCTTGTCGTGATGGCGGTTGGCGCACGGTATCTGATCGCCGGGCGCTTCGAGCGCGAGGCGCAGACGATGCTGCGGATGGGGCTTGGGATGGTCGCCCTGCTCGCACCGTTGCAACTCGTCATCGGCGATGCGCACGGGCTCAATACGCTGGAGCATCAGCCAGCCAAGATTGCGACGATGGAAGCACACTGGGATGGATCGAAGCCGGGCGGGCTGGTGCTGTTTGCGATCCCAAATGCGGCGGCGGAACGCAACGACTACGAGATCGCGATTCCGGGGCTGGCTAGCTTTGTGCTGACCCATGATTTCCAGGGCAAGTTCAAGGGGCTCAAGGACTTCAAGAAGGAGGATCGTCCACCGATCCTGCCGGTATTCGTTGCGTTCCGGATCATGGTGGGGCTTGGGATGCTCATGATCGGCTTCGGCTTGGTGGGGGCGTACCTTTGGGCGCGGGGCCAACTGCTCACGGCGCGCTGGTATCTTTATCCGGCGCAGTTCCTCTGGCCGACCGGTTTCCTCGCCATCCTTGCCGGGTGGTGGGTGACGGAGACGGGGCGGCAACCGTGGATCGCCACAGGCATTCTGCGCACCGCCGACGCGATCAGTCCCGTTGCTTTCAGTGCTGTCCTGACCACGCTCGTGCTGTTCGTGATCGTCTACGGGATCGTGTTCTCGATGGGCATTGCCTACATCAACCGGCTGATCGAGCATGGCCCGTCGGGCAGCGCCATCCAAGTGGACGAGGCCGTGCCGTCGCGTCCGCTCGCAGCGGCAAAGGACGCAGCACGGGAGGCTGGGATGCCTTCAAGATCTCCAAGGGGAAAATAGCGCCATGGGATTTGATACCACCATCGCCGCGCTTCAATCGGGCGACATCGCTCTGTGGCTGCCGCTCGCGTGGGCGGCGTTGCTCGGAACAGCGGTTGCGCTTTACGTCATCCTCGACGGCTTCGATCTCGGGCTTGGCATCCTGTTTCCATTGATGCCAGCGGAGGATGATCGAGACGTGATGATGAACACGGTCGCGCCGTTCTGGGATGGCAACGAGACGTGGCTGGTGCTTGGCGGCGGCGGGTTGTTCGTCGCCTTCCCAAAGGCTTATGCGATCATCATGCCGGCGGTGTATCTCCCGCTCATTATCATGCTGCTGGCGCTGGTGTTTCGCGGGGTGGCGTTCGAATTTCGCTGGGTGTCGAAACCCCATCATTGGTTCTGGGACATGGCGTTCGCTTGGGGTTCCATCACGGCTTCATTCATGCAGGGGGTAATTCTGGGAACCCTGCTTCAGGGCGTTCGCGTCACCAACGAGGCGTTCTCCGGCGGCCCGCTCGACTGGCTGACGCCGTTTGCGCTGTTCTGCGGACTGGCGGTTGTTGCAGGCTACGCGTTGCTGGCGGCCACATGGCTCGTAATGAAGACCGAGGGCGAAGTCAGCATCGAGGCGCGCGGCTACGCCATTAAGCTGCTACCGATGGTGCTGTTTGCTATGGCGGTGGTTAGCTTGTGGACCCCGCTCATCATCCCACGGATCGCCGAGCGGTGGTTCACGATGCCGAACCTGTTGTACTTGTCGCCGGTGCCGATCGCGGTGCTGGCATCGGCGTTCGTGTGCGCGCGCGGTTTGCTGGGGCGGACGGATACCGCGCCGTTTGCCGGTGCGCTCGGCATTTTTTTATTGGGCTTTCTCGGGCTCGTCATTTCGAATGCGCCATTCCTCGTGCCGCCGTCGCTGACGGTCTGGCAGGCGGCCGCACCGGTTAAATCGCAGCTATTCATGTTTACGGGCACAGTTGTTTTGCTGCCCGTCATACTTGGCTACACGGTGTTCATCTATTACACCTTCCGCGGCAAGGTGCGGCATGGGGCGGGGTATCACTGACTTCTTGCAACAGGCTCGGTTTTAAGAGGCCAAACCGGTTGATCCGGCGCTCGCGCCGGCGCCTCTTCGGCGCTTCGGCCAGCCAAAGGGGCTGGCCGCTTTAGTATCGAGGATGGAGTCACTCGGGGTCGTGGCAGCAGACGCAGAGTTTGTTGCCATCGGGATCGCGGAAATAGGCACCGTAGTAGTTGATATGATATTGCGGGCGGAGTCCTGGCTTTCCCTCGCAGGTGCCGCCATGCTGGAGCGCCACCGCATACACGTTGGCGACGGCGGAGCGATTGGGTGCCAGCAGAGCCACCATCTGACCATTGCCCGGTGTTGCAGGTTCGCTGTTTGCAGGCGATCCGATCAAGAAGAGTGGGCGGGGCCGATCCTTCGGCTTCCACGCTGCCAACGGCTTGGATGGCGAGCTGAAGTAAAGCTTCTGATCAAGCGCTGCCATGACCGGCGCATAGAACGCATACGCGTGCTCAAAATTGGTGATGCCAACGAAGACATGTGACAGCATTCAGGACATCTCCGGAGGAGGAATTACGGCTGCACCCCTATCACAGAAATCACCTAACAAAAAACGGCCCGGAGATGATCCGGGCCGTTTTGCGATCGATGGGGATCGTCAGCCGATGATCAGGCTTGCGCCTTAGGGGTGCGCTTGAAGACGCCGCCGAGGCTCGAGACGACCTTGAGTTCTTCTTTGACGATCTTGACTGCTGTCTTGATCTGCTCGGCTGTGTGTTCCGAGGTGATGAAGAAGCGCAAGCGTGCAGCCTTCATAGGAACGGCCGGGTACATGATCGGCAGGGCATTGACGCCGCGTGCCAACAGGCGTTCGGTCATCTTGATGGCCTTGATGCCGTCGCCGACGATCACGGGCACAACGGCATAGCCAATGCTTGTGCCGGTATCGAGACCGGCGGCCTTGGCTTCCGCCAGGAACAAGTCGCCATTGGCTTTGATCTTGGCGACGCGCTCAGGTTCGGCCTTGAGCAGTTCAAGTGCGGCGAGGGCTGCGGCTGCTGCCGGTGCTGGCATGCCGACCGAGTAGACGAAGCCGGGAGCCTGGAACTTCAGGATCGCAACCAGTTCCTTGGTGCCGCAGATGTAACCGCCGCAGCTGCCGAGAGTTTTGCTGAGCGTACCCATCCAAATATCGATGTCACGCGAGGGGACGCCATAGTGTTCAGCGACGCCTCGTCCGGTCTTGCCGAGAACACCGAGCGAATGGGCTTCATCGACCATGAGCCAAGCGCCGAAACGCTTCTTCAGTTCGACGAGGCGGGGAAGGTCCGGCATGTCGCCGTCCATCGAATAGAAGCCTTCGACGACGATGAGCACGTTGCGGTATTCACCGCGCATTTCAACGAGGAGGCGCTGGAGCGACTCCATGTTGTTGTGAGCGAAGCTCTTGGTCGCAGCACCGGACAGCTTGGCACCGACCAGCGCGCTGTTGTGGACGAGTTCGTCGTGAAGGATGAGGTCGCCCGCGCTCATCAACGTGCCGATGGTCGAGACGTTGGTAGCGTGACCTGAAACGAACACGACGCAATCTTCGGTGTCGTAGAACTGCGCCAAGGCGGTTTCAAGCGCGCGGTGAAGCGGGCGTTCACCAGCCACGACGCGGCTAGCGGACACCGATGTGCCATATTGGTCGATGGCATCCTTGGCGGCCTGGGAAACCGAGGACGCTTGATTCAGACCCAGATAATCATAGGAGCCGAAGTTGATGAGCGTCTTGCCGTCCATCTGTGTTGTGGCGCCGAGACGGGCTTCGTGTTCCTTGAAGAAAGGGTCCACAAGGCCGACTGTGTCGCCGATCAACCGATACTTCTGCATCGACTGGAATAGCGCGTGATCTTTGAACGTTGGCGTCTTGCGGCGCGCGGGAAGCGTCGAGATGCGCGCGGTTCTTGCGGCGCCATCGAGCTTCTTTGCAATAGACATGGCAGCGCCTTTGATGCCGCCCGTCTTGACGCTGGTTACGTTTGATCGAGCCGACCGTGGCGTCGATTCTGCGTTGAGACGATGATGTTCGAACTCCACCAGGTTTTCCTGGGAGTCGATCGGCTCGTGCTCAGACATATACGCTACCTCGTGGTCATTTCGGTTTTATTGTTATGTTACCTAGCGTTATAGACCTATCTTGCTACTCAATATCATTCAAGTAACAAGTAACGCTCGTAACCGGCAGGGTGGATCCCTGCCCCTCGTATCAATTCTTTGCGTGACTGCACTGGCGACCGGCGCATCCTGGAATTCGTCTCCGGAGTGT
>JANLYB010000252.1:0-11763 GCA_031365425.1 Hyphomicrobiaceae bacterium | reverse complement strand
CACCCTCTTCAATATCCCTCAAAAGCCCTCGCCCCAACCGGCGAGGGCTTTTTTGCGTCCGGCGGCTGCCCTCGCTCCACACGACCCGAACAAAAATCTTCCAAAAGGCACGCGTCCAGGGGGCCGCGACCCTGGCAGGGGCGCCCGAGCCGAAGGGGCACGCCGCGATTGTCACCCTCCCAGCATGTCCACAGATCACAAGCCGAATTGCTTCACCGCAATCGCCAGCAAACTCAACGCCCCCATCCAAATCGCCCCCGTCTGCAACCAGGCAGCTCGCGCATTCCGCCGGCCTAGATCCCGAACGGTCTCATCGCTCAACCGCACGCCGTCCTTCGACATCTCGCCCAACGCCTGGGTCGCCCGCTCCGCGCTTGCCATGAGCTGCGGAAGATCGCCCAAAAGCTTGGCGATCTCTCCAGCGCCTTCACCGGCCTCTCGCAGCCGGCCCATCGCACCGAGGTTACGCTCCATCCATTCCTTGGCGATCGGTTCAGCGGCGACCCACAAGTTCAGATGCGGATCGAGCGATCGCGCGACACCCTCGACGATGACCATGCTTTTCTGCAGCAAAATCAATTCGGGCCGCGTCTCCATGTCGAAAACGTCGGTATAGGCGAAGAGCTGCCCGAGCAGATCGGCCATCGAAATTTCATCAGCGGTGCGACCGTGGATCGGTTCTCCAATCGCGCGCATCGCCTGTCCAAACACAGCAACGTCGTGATGCGGCGGCACATATCCCGCCCAGAAATGAACCTCCGCGGCGCGAAGATAATCGCGCGTGATGAGGCCGTGCAGGATCTCGGCGAGAAACCGCCGCTCGCGCATCCCGAGCCGCCCCATGATGCCGAAATCGACAGCGACAACGTTGCCGGCCGCATCAATGAACAAGTTGCCGGGATGCATGTCAGCGTGGAAAAACCCGTCGCGCATGGCGTGGCGAAGAAACGTCTGCAGCACCACAAGACCGAGCGCCTTGGTGTCGTATCCGGCCGCTTGGAGCGACGCGAGATCGGCAATTGGTGTGCCGTCGATCCATTCGGTCGTCAACACGCGCTTCCGCGTCCGCCGCCAGTCGATCCCCGGCACGCGAAACTTGACCGCGTCCCCCTTGATGTTGTCGGCAATCTCGGAGATCGCTGCAGCTTCGAGCCGCAAATCCATTTCCAGATCGGTCGTGCGCTTGAGATTTGCAACCACAGCCAGCGGCTTCAAGCGCTGCGCCGACGGCACCCAGCGGTCAACCATGCGCGCGGCAAACGCGTAGCTGTCCAAATCGCGTTGGAACCGTCGCTCGACGTTGGGTCGCAGGATCTTCACCGCCACGTTCCGGCGCACGCCGTTCTCGATCACGACCGCTTTGTGGACCTGAGCAATTGAGGCTGCGGCAACTGGCGGACCAAATTCCGCGAAATGATCTTCGAGCTTGCCGCCAAGCTCCCGCTCCACGGTCGCCCGCGCCTGCGCCATTGAGAACGGTGGCAGCTTGTCCTGTAAATGGGCGAGATCGCGCGCAAGATCAGGACCGATAACATCGGCGCGTGTTGCGAGAAACTGGCCGAGCTTCACGTAGCTCGGACCGAGCCGTGTCAGCGCCCTGCTGATCCGCTTAGCCTTGGGCTGGCCCATTCGAAATGGCGCTGAGACCCAGCCGATCGGCGCAACAAGTACGCGCGCAACACGCAACACAGGCGGCACGGCCATCCCCTTGGGCACGAACCGTACGCCATGCTGGGCAAAAACCACGCCGGCTTTGGCGAGGCGAAACGTATTCAAAAGGGCTGAGGCCATGGGCTCGCATATTCGGTTCTGACACGGGTGAAGCCCCGCTGTGAGCCGCACTTTGACGGGATGCGCCGTCCGGTCAAGGTGACACAGAAAATGGGCTGGACGGCGCAGTGTTCCGTGGCGCGCTCATCCACGGCCATTGAAGTGCGCTCCTCAACCCGCATAACCGTCATTAACTAAGCGGTTTGCTCACTATGCGTACAATTAGAAAAGGACTTGTTCAAAAAACGATATAGAACGATAAATCATTGGGGGAAGCACAAGCCGTGGATTGAAAATGCCAGACACGAGTGCAGTTGCCGCGTTGGCTCGCGACTACGGAGTGCAATTTGCGGCCGGTTTTCTCACGACAGCTATAACGATTGCCGCAATATACACGGCGTTCCAATCTCCCGTCCGGCCCGCAGCAACAAACCATCCCGATGTGATCAAGCGTTTGAATTTCGCAGGCTCGACGGAGGGGCATCTGCCGCCGCTTTCCAAGAACACGACGGTGATCGCGCGATCACAGCTTCAACCAGTCGCCACCGATGATCGGCTGATCCATGGGCCAAACGCTTCGCCCTTGCTTCAAGCTGCGGCTCTCGAACTTGCCGGACGGTTCGCCGGGCTGACCCCAGCCGTTCCGCCCCGATCAGTCATTCCTGCGCTGGTCGCCGAACCAACGAAATCCGCCGCAGCGAGCGAGCCAGATCCCGAAGAAGTAGCAGCGCCCAGGAAAGCAGCCCATGCGATGGCCGATACCGTTCGGTCGATGGATCGGGTGCTTCCAAATATTGAGTTCGTTCCAGCGTCGCAACCCGCACGGAAAACTATAACGACGCAAACCTCGACGGGACACGCGCCGCCCAGCGTGCGGTTGAACCTGACACGGTCGCGCACGGCAACGACAAGAGTTGCCTTTCCGCTTGATCTCAATCCGTCATGGTCGGAGAAACGTGACGCTGGGATTCTGATAGGGGGGCTACCGGAAGGCGTCACGTTGTCGGCCGGACGGCGTACGGCGCTTGGTTTGTGGAAACTGCTCATCGCCGACGCCAAGACGACCCAGATCGTCGTAGACCCCACCGCCCCTGCTCAGTTCGAACTGACAGTCCTGTTGCTTGATCCTGATGGTCTTGTCGTCAACGGTATCGACATCGTGGTGGAGATACGCGACCCCGAGCCCGGTGCGGCAACCAAAGCATCCTACCATTCAGCCTCTGTAACACCGGCTCGATTATCCAAACGGCGCGGCCCTGTCCACGCAAACGCGCATCGCCACAAATCGTTAGAGGCCCGGCAAATCGTTCACAAAGCTAAGCGTTTGCAAGCGCGGCAGACGGTAACCACGCTCCTGAACGCAGAGCCCTCGCCGGCCATTTTGAATTCTCAACGGTCCAAGATCACCGCTCAGAATTGATATCTTTACGGCACCGCCACGTCGCAATAAAACGCCCGCAAACCTTTCGGTTGGCGGGCGTTTCAACGAGAGGACGTTGAACCTGATTAGTGGTTCTTGCAGAACGTCGCGGCGACGTGGCAGGTCACCTGACCGCCGTCGGGAGCGCACTTGTACTTGTCGGAAACCTTATAGCCTTCAACCTTGCTGTTGGCGACGTAACCGGGCCACAGACCCCAGCTTACAGCCTGAACAGTGGTCTCAAGCGCAAACCACTTAGCCTGAGATTCAGTCGGCGACGTCGCCTTGGCATATTTCGTCACGCAGGCATGGTGAGCACTTGCAGTGGTCGTGCCGAACGCCAGAACGGCGCCCAATGTCGCGCAGGCCATAGCAATTGATTTCATCGCTGTTCTCCCAGGAATTCCCAATATTCAAACCGATTCGCACGGTCGCGGGAGGCTAAGCCAGCAAATTAACCCTGGTCAACGATTGGCAGCTGGTTGCCGTTAAATCTTCCAGCCCGAATGCATCGCGGCCACGCCCCCAGTGAGGTTGCGATAGCTGACGCGCTCGAACCCTGCCGTGCGGATCATGCTCGCAAACGTGTCCTGGTTTGGAAATTTACGAATGCTTTCAACGAGATATTCATACGGCTGCGCCGCTCCGGCCGTCAGCGCTCCAAGCCGGGGGATCACCTCGAACGAGTGGAAGTCGTAAATCCGGTCCAGGATCGGCACGTCGACCTTGGAAAATTCGAGCACCAGCAGCCGGCCGCCCGGTTTCAACACTCGGTAAGCCTCGGCCAATGCGCGGTCAATATGGGTGACGTTGCGAATGCCGAATGCAATCGTATAGGCATTGAACGTGTTCGCCTCGAACGGCAGCGTCTCGGCATTTCCCTCCACACACGTAATACGATGGGAAAGCCCGGCCTTTTCAACGCGCTTTGCGCCAACCGCCAGCATCTCCGGGCTGATGTCGCAAATAGTGGCAGTCGCAGCCGTTGCACCCACACTCGCCCGCGCAAACCGCATGGCGACGTCGCCCGTACCACCGGCGACATCCAGCAACCGGTAAGGCGCCGATCCCGTGCGCGGCGGATTGAGCCACGCTATGAGATCCGCTTTCCATAGCCGGTGGAGCCCGCCCGACATGAGGTCGTTCATGAGGTCGTAGCGCTCGGCAACCGTCGCAAACACTTGGTTCACGAGACTTTGCCGCTCGCCCTCGTCTACGGTGCGAAAGCCGAAGGACGTGCCGTAGTTGGCCGGATCGTTGGGGTCTTTGTTCATGGGACCACGCTATAGCGCCGTCCAGCGCGCCGCGCTATCGTCCAAACATCGCAGTTATTTGCGATGCGCCATCTGTTGACCGCCGGCTTGGACCCAAAAGATGGGGCGTTCGAAGGGTGTCCCCCTTGAGCGGCCGAGGCGAATGCCGGCAAATCGTCAAGAGCGGGCGGTAGCCCTTCGCGCGAAGCGCACATCAATTATCGGAACCCATGCCCGAATTGCCCGAAGTCGAGATTGTCTGCCGCAGCCTGGAGCCTGTGATGGCGGGGCAGCGCGTCGTCCGCGTGGAGCAGCGCAGGGCAGATCTGCGTTTTCCGTTCCCCCAGGGCTTCGTGCAGCGTTTGGAGGGCCGCACGATCGTCGCAGTCGCCCGCCGTGCAAAATATCTGATCGTGACGCTGAGCGATGACACCATTCTGATTATGCATCTCGGCATGAGCGGGCGCTTCAGTATCGATCCCGGTCCAGGCCAAGGCCTGCAAACCTTTGGCGACTACGTCTACAATACCGGCGCGCACGAAAAGCACGATCACGTCGTCTTCGCGCTCCAGTCCGGCGCGCGGATTGTCTACAACGACCCGCGCCGCTTTGGGTTTATGCTGTTGAGCTCTCTAAACGAATGGACGGCGCATCCGCTGTTTGCAAGCCTCGGCGTCGAGCCGCTGGGCAATCAGCTAAGTGCGGCCTATCTTGCCAAGAAGGCACACGGCAAACGAGTGGACCTCAAAGCGTTCCTGCTTGATCAGCGCATCGTTGCGGGGCTCGGCAATATCTACGTGTCGGAGGCGCTGCATCGGGCGGGACTGTCGCCCTACCGGCAGGCTGGCACACTCGCGCGAAGTGATGGCGAGCCTGCCGAGCGGGCAAACCGGCTGGTCCCAGAGATCCGCAACGTCCTGCACGCCGCGATTGGCGCCGGCGGATCGAGCCTGAAGGACTACCGCCACACGGACGGCTCCAGCGGAGGGTTTCAAAACGAGTTCGCCGTCTATGGCCGCGATGGCGAACCGTGCAAGCGAACAGGGTGCAGCGGAACAATTGAGAAGACGGTCCAGTCGCAACGCGCAACTTATGCCTGCAATGTCTGTCAGCGTTGAGCCAAAATCCGTGACGTGCGCAGCGCCATGGCGCTGATACCGACGATGACGATCGCGCCGCTGGCAAACACGATGTTGGCGGCCCAATCGCCCTTGAGTGACCAGATCTTACCGCTGCCGACGAGCCATGCGAGGCCAGCGGTCGCCGCCCATCCATGTCCGAGTGTGGCAATGGTGAGTGCCCGCGAAAAAGTGGGCGTCCAGCGTGGCGCAAATCCGCGCGACGAAAAATGGATCAACGCAGCAATTAAAAGCATGCCGCAGCCGTATTGCCAGCCGTGTTGCCAACGCAGCGATGTGAGCAGATAGACGGCGAGCAGACTGAAACCGCCCCATGCGTACCCGAGCGCGAGGAGTTGCGCATTGCGCGTGGCAGTCGTCGGCTGCGCGTCGGTCAAAGATGGTCCGATACAACTGGATGTTTCGCACTGCCACCAGGGCCGGTTGAGCATCCAGCCGGTACGCAACATGGCACCCACGAAGGCGGTCGCGGCAAACACCGACATGCCAGCTGATTCTTGGCTGGCCCCCATGGCCTGCCCAGCGGCGCTGGCAAGGAGCACGGCAACGCTCGCCGCCAATAACGGTGTGATCGGTTGCTTGACGGGAGGGGTCATCAAGAGCGGGCCTGTTCGAGCTTTTTCTCAGCGATCAGAGCATGCGCTCCGATCAGCGCGACAGCAATGGCGCCAAAGAAGAAGATGTTATTGGCGGCCCAATCCGACCGGATTGCGCCGCGAGCAGTCAGAATGAATTTGTTATCGGCGACCAGCCCAATCACGGCCATGAGCATGCCCACCATCTGCAGCAGGTTGAGTGTGCGCCCCAAGCTCAGCATCGTCTCGTCTTCCTTGCCAGCCTCCGCGTCGCGGTCAAACATCACCGCCAGCCCGATGCAGAGCGCACCGATCACCGCCAAGCCGATGACGAACTGCCAGGTTTCCCGCCAGGTCAGGATGAATTCGTACGTGATGAGGATGGCGCCCGCAGCCCAGATCCAGACGAGACCGATATAGCGCGAGGTGGTGGCGGCGAGCGCGCTGCGCTTGGCGCTTTTCACCATCTGCTGGCGATGGGTTTGCACGGCGACGATCGCAATAGAAAGCGTAACGAGCGCCGTAACGCCAAGATGCAGCCCGTAATTCCCGGTTGCGGCGCTTAGGACGGTAACGCAAGTGCCGATTGTAAATGCTGCCATCCAGATGACGAGAGCGGCCATCGAAGTCTCCTAGAACTATTGCACGGCGCGATGGTAAGTCGGGGCGCACAAAGTCAATTTGGGTCGCGATAAGATGCAAATTGAGCCAGCAACATTTAGGAAGTCTAAAGTCTTCGAGGCGCGCCGGGATGATAGTTAACAAGTGTTGACCACGTGCGCTATGGTTTACCGGATCGTGCTCTGACCGGAGCCGCCGCTGGTTGCGTTACGGTCGCCGGGAGGCGCATGTGCAGTCGCCATTGACCAAAATCACGCCGGGCGCTATAGGACGGGTCACGCACCTCGGAACTTCCAAGTTTCGGGGCGTCTTTATTTGAAGCCATCCAAGCTAGCGACGATACTTTCTGCCGGCCCGCGTAACGGTCACTCGGCGGCACGGTCGGCAGCTCTGTTGAACAAAGGACTTGAATACTATGGCGAATACGTCGTCGGCAAAGAAGGCCGCCCGCAAGGCAGTCCGCCGCACCGCAATCAACAAGTCGCGGATGACGCGCATGAAATCGCACGTTCGTCTGGTCGAAGAAGCAATCGCCAAGGGTGATGCCGCCGCTGCTCAAGCCGCTCTGAAGGCCGCCGAGCCCGTTCTGGTTCGTACCGCCCAGAAGGGCAACATTCACAAAAAGACCGCCAGCCGTAAGGTTTCGCGTCTGTCTGCCCGTGTGAAGGCCTTGAGCGCAGGCGCCGCTGCCTAGAGCCGGTTTCCACGTCTGGAATGAATTGAAACGGACGACCGCAAGGTGGTCCGTTTTTTTATGCCTTTAAGCTAAGCATCGAGTGGAAAGTACGCTGGCGCATGAGACGGATGCACTTCGCGTCCGTCGAGAACGTGATCAGTCGTTCCAAGCAAAAGCCTAGAGCGCGTTCGCACTATTTGGGCTTGATTCAATCAAGAGCAAACGTGCGAAAGCGAGGCTGCATAGGACGTCAGCAAGCCGGTTTGCCGTGCAACGCGGTCCGCATGGCTCGATCGTCGCGAATGCCGTCCGGCTGCGGCCCCTTGGCGGAATCGCCGGAACTGAAATCCCCCACAGTACGCTTCCGTCTAAATTCAATCGCGAACAGTCATGCTGCACCCCAACACACGTCAAGCGGGCAATTTATTTTCGAGCCGCTTCAGTAGCTTAGCAATAAAGTCCCCTCGCGGGGCAAATCACTCTGTGTGTGTCATTTCCGCACCGCGATAAGCCCGTATTTCGGTCCCATCCCAACGAATTTGAACACTGGTAAGTTGCCGCCCTGCTGTGGAAAAAGCCATGCGCCTCCCCAAGACTCACCCGTCGTGACGCACCCCTCTCCCGAGAAGAAAAGACAGAAGTTCCACAGGTAGACTAAATGAGCATAAGTCGTCGCGGAGTTCCGCCCTAGGCCGTCTCAAAAATCTTTCAAAAACAGGTTCATGCAAGCGAGTTGTAGACGTCCCATTGAAGCCGAAACTGGCGAGTTTCGAGTCAAAAATACAGCCTTTTTCCAGAGCCAGATATCCACGCCGCTCACTTGCCTCCCATCCATTTAACCGCTAATTAACCAGGGTGTGCACGACCCGGTGAAAATCAAACCGGCCGTTGCATCGAAAACAAACAGTAAGCCCGCGCACAGTAGCGTAACGCCGGGTCGATCTTTTACCCGCCGCGTTGTCAGCGGGCCATCATGTACCGCGTACGTGTCCCCACCTCCCAATGCGCGCAAGCGCCCGGGCCGGAGCACGTTTCATGCTTTCCAGCTCCTTCCCATCATCATGGGAAAGGCATTCGGCAGCAGCACGCAATGAGTCCAAGTACGGAGTTTTAAGTGGTCGGTAACGCTACGGTAGATGACCTCACGGTTCAAGATGTTTGGGAACGGCTCAAGTCCGATCCTTCATCGGTTTTGATCGATGTGAGAACGCGGGCTGAGTGGACTTTTGTCGGTCTTCCGGATCTGACGTCGCTTGGCAAGCGCGTTGTGACGGTCGAGTGGCAGACGTTTCCGGAAAACAGCGTAGATCCTGCATTTACGCAGCGGCTGAAGACAGCGCTATCGGGGTCTGGGGCAGACACCGGCACGCAGATGCTCTTCATCTGCCGTTCGGGAGGCCGCAGCCGGATGGCTGCGGAGGCGATGGCAGCGCTGGGTTACCAGAACTGCCACAACGTCGCTGACGGGTTCGAGGGGCCGCTTGATGCGGAACGGCACCGCGGACGGGTTGGCGGTTGGAAGGCGGTTGGGCTCGCCTGGGCCCAAGGTTAAGGCACGAAAAATGACGGTCGAAATGAACCGGTGCGGCTGTGAGGGCTCGCGGCGATCGGGATTTCTATCGAATGGCCACAGAGATAAAAAAAGTGAGGGTACCTATGGCAACTTTTGACAATCCGGCAATCGATCACGACGTGCATTTGAAGGACGCAGCTTCCAAGAAGGCCGGCACGAAGACGGCCAGCGCCAGTGACGCAGCTGGCGTCGCAGGGCGCGGCACCAAAGTTCGCGCGATGTTGCGGGCCCGCCTGGGAGAAGAGGTTTATACGAGCTGGTTCAATGCCTTGGAGTTTGACCGCTATGACGGTCGCGTGGTCACGGTGTCGGTGCCGGTGAACTTTCTGCGCAATTGGATTCAGTCGCATTATTTAGACGCGCTTCTGGCCTGCTGCCGTTCGGAATTCGATGGCGCCGAGCGCGTCGATGTCGTCTGGCGTCAACCGGCTGCAAACCACCAGCGCGCTAAAATTGAAACCCGCGATGTCCAGACCAGCCAGGATATGGTTCCCGCTGTTTATGAAAGCCTCGCCAACACCTCCGAAACCCGCCCGATGCCGCGCGCCGTCCCCTCCAGCACGGGACGCACCCAGGTTGGCGGCTTCGAAGGCTCGCCGCTCGATCCGCGCTATACATTCGACAGCTTCGTCATCGGCACCTCGAACCGCATGGCCCATGCCGGTGCGACCCAGGTCGCCGAAATGGTGATGTCCGGCAGCCCCGCTTTCAACCCGCTTTACATTCACTCGTCGGTTGGCCTGGGTAAGACGCACCTTCTTCACGCCATTGCCTGGGAAGTGAAGCGCCGCGCGCCGCACGCCCAAGTGCTATACCTCACCGCGGAGCGCTTCCGCTATCAGTTCGTGGAAGCCGTCCGTGGCCAGGACGCTTCTGCTTTCAAAGAAAAGTTCCGCAACGTTCACATGCTGTTGATCGACGACCTCGAATTCATGCAAGGCGAACGCACCGAGCAGGAATTCGACCACATCATCAACTCGCTGCTGGACGGTGGCCGTCAGGTCGTTGTCGCCTCCGCCCGCGCGCCTAACCAGATCGAACGGCTGAACGAGCGCATGCGGTCGCGTCTCCAGCGTGGTCTGGTCACCGAACTCGGCGGCCTCGATTACGATCTGCGCCTGAAGGTTCTCGAGCGCCGGCTGGCAGAAAGGCGGGCAATCGATAGCTCGTTCGAGTTGTCGCGTGAAGTTCTCGAACTGCTCGCCGACCGTTTGACGGAAAGCGGCCGTGAACTTGAGGGCGCAATTACCCGCCTGTACGCCACCTGGCAGTACATGCGCACGCCGCTTTCGCTCGACATCGCCGAAACCGTCATCCGCGACCTCGTCCAGGGCATCGAACCGCGCCGCGTCAAGATCGAAGACATCCTGCGCATCGTGTCGCGCCACTTCGGCGTCTCGAAAGGCGACCTGCTTTCGCAGCGCCGCCACCGCTCGGTCGTCTGGCCGCGTCAAATCGGCATGTATCTGGCCAAGCAGATGACCGCGCGCTCATTGCCCGAAATCGGCCGCCGCTTCGGTAACCGTGATCACACAACTGTTCTGCACGCCATTCGCAAGATTGAAGGCGTTCTCACCGACAATCCCAGGTTGCGCGATGAGCTGGACGAACTGAAGAAAATGCTCAACACCTGATCAGTGATGGAACCAAAACTCGATAAAGCGGTGCATCAAGCGCCGCTTTTTTCGTCTCTGGACGCCGCATGACGCAACAAGGCGCTGTTTTCGCTGGTAAAACACTGCGATTCTCGTCTACATGGCGGTCCCTCCTTTGAGCCTTTATGATCAGGCTCGCCATGCTAATGTCCGCCCGCATTGAAACACCAACCTATCCGTAAGGATCGACCATGAGGCTCGTGATCGAACGAGGTGAATTGCTGAGAGCGCTCAGCCACGTGACGAGCGTGGTCGAGCGGCGAACAACGATTCCGATCCTTTCGAATGTGATGTTGTCGGCTTCCGGCCGCTCGCTACGCTTCAAGGCGACAGACCTCGAGCGCGAAGTCATCGAAGTTGTCTCAGCTGACGTGACCCAGCCCGGCGCGCTGACCGTCCCCGCCCACATGCTGCACGACATCGTGCGCAAATTACCCGACGGCGCGCAGATCGAATTGACCAAGGACGCCGAAAAAGAGCGCCTGACGCTAAAAGCCGGGTCGTCACGGTTCGCACTCCAAACGCTGTCCGCCGAAGACTTCCCCGATCTCGCCGTCGGCGAAATGGCCCAGGAATTCGAGGTCAGCGCCTCTGACTTGAAACGCCTGATCGACAAAACCCGCTTCGCCATTTCGACCGAAGAAACCCGCTATTATCTTAACGGGATCTACCTCCACACCGCAGAAAGCGGATCGCAGCCGACCCTGCGCGCGGTGGCAACTGACGGCCACCGCCTGGCCCAGGTCGAACTTCCCCGTCCTCAAGGTGCCGAAGGCATGGCCGGCATCATCGTTCCGCGCAAAACCGTCCACGAACTCCACCGCTTGATCGAAACCGGCTCGGGCAACGTGAAGATGGGCGTCAGCCCGACCAAGGTGCGCTTCGAAATCGGCTCCGTGACGCTGACCTCCAAGCTGATCGACGGCTCATTCCCCGATTATGGCCGCGTGATCCCGCAGGGCAACGACAAAGAGATGAAAGTCTCCAACGCCGAGTTCATCGGCGCGGTCGACCGCGTGTCGACGATTGCCAGCGAACGCGGACGCGCCGTGAAGCTGTCGATCAGCGCCGATAAGCTGGT
>JANLYB010000251.1:0-69588 GCA_031365425.1 Hyphomicrobiaceae bacterium | reverse complement strand
CGTCGCGTTCTCGGTGTTTGCTTCCTTCTTTGGTGCAGAAGCCATCGTCTCATCGGCAGGCGCGGTGTATGAAAACGGCCTGACCGGCGCAACGGTTGACCCCTTCGGTTACGGCATCGCCCTGCTGATCGTGGGTGTGTGTCTTGCCGCTCCTTTGTGGAGTCGCGGCCTTACGACGTTTGCGGATCTTTTCGCTCAACGTTATTCGCCCGGCGTCGAAAAGCTCGTCGTGCTCATGCTGCTGCCGGGCTCGATTTTTTGGGCCGCCGCACAAATCCGGGCGTTTGGCCAAGTCTTGAGCGCTAATTCGTCGCTCAGTTTGGCGACGGCAATCACAATCGCAGCTATCCTCGTGGCCGCTTATTCCATCGTCGGCGGCCTCCTGGCTGATTCCGTGACCGACGTTATCCAAGGATTGGCGGTCATCATCGGTCTGGTTATTCTCGCCATTGTCGTGTGGCAAATCCCCGGCTCGACCGTTCAGCCGGTTGGGGTCCCCTCTCAGCCTGAAAGGATGGCGGAAGCAGCCGGAATGTTGAAATGGCTGGAAACCTTGCTCATTCCCATTTGCGGCACGGTCGTCTCCGTTGAATTGATTTCGCGGTTCCTGGGAAGCCGCTCAAGAGGTGTGGCTGCTGGCGGCACGAGTATCGGTGCGGTGATGTACCTCCTCGTCGGTCTGATGCCGGTGTATTTGGGCCTGAAAGGCGCCGCGGTTCTCCCCGGACTGTCCGAACCTGAACAAATCGTCCCCAGGCTTGCCGAAACTTACCTCCCGAGCGCGCTAAGGATTGCCTTTGCCGGCGCGATCATCTCTGCGATCCTATCGACGGTCCATTCAGCGCTTCACGGTCCGGCCTCTCAGGTCTCCCACAACATTGTGCTTCGCGTCCTGCCGGATTTGCCGGCGCGTCAAAAGCTATGGGTGGTGCGCGCAACCGTAATGGCGCTCTCGTTCGTTGCCTATCTGCTGTCACTGAGCAGCGAAAGGATCCACGATCTCGTCGAAATTGCCTCGGCTTTTGGAAGCGCAGGCGTATTTGTGGTTGCAATCTTCGCCCTCTATACGAGCTATGGCGGGCCAGCCAGCGCCTACGGCGCGCTCGTTGCGGGCATGTGCATCTGGATCGTTGCGCGCTTCGGCTTTGGCTTGCAGACGCCTTATTTGATCGCCATCGTATCATCGCTGGCCGTCTATGTCGCACTAGCCAACTTCGACCGTGTTCCAGCAGCAAAGTCTGCTGGAGTTAGCGCCAACACATTGAGTTAATGACGAAAAACTGTAGGCCGATATACCACCATCGGCGTGGCAATGCGTGCCATGGCGATAACGGCCTGCGGCTGATATAGATAATTGAAACTTGTGGATGAAGGTCATTCGCGCTTTACGATGCTTATTGACGCTGGCGATTGAAATAGAAACCCAGGCGGCGAGTCGTTAAAGCACGCTGTGCCAATTCGCCTTTCGGGCTGCCCTCAAAAGGGCCAAATGCCAGCTCGTCTGTGACCCCAATTCGGTAACTGTCTTTGCAAGTTTGTGCGCGGCAGCACGCAGCCTCGCGTTACGTCAAAGATCGGGCGGCCAGTCGAGACCAACTCTCGAGCCATGACTGCTTTCGATACCGTCCTGTTTTCGCGGCCGCTGGCCGTCCCGGCAACCTGAAGGCGCTCGATCAGAACTATGATTTTAACGCTGGCGTTTAGAAACCTGTTCCATGATCGAATCCGGCTCGCGGTGACGCTGGTTGGCATTTTGTTCTCGATCGTTCTTGTTGCGGTTCAGCTCGGCCTTTACCTCGGATCCTCGCGGGAAATCACCGGACTTATCGACAATGCCAAGGGTGAACTCTGGATCACAGCGTTCGGTGCAAAGTCGTTCGAAGACGGCGGGATGCTGCTGACCCAAAAGGAGCGTCACGCGGCCTTGGCAATCCCCGGTGTCAAATCGGTCGCCCCGGTGTTTGCGGTGTTCGCCGAATGGCGCAAGCCTTCCGGAGGCTCGACTCGCGTCGTTGTCGTTGGAGCAGACGCAGAAGACGGCGGTCTTGCTCCGTTCCGTCTCGTCAACGGCACGTGGGAAGATATCAAGGCCCCCGAAGGCATCGCCGTCGACCAATCCTATCTTGAAGAACTGGGTATAACGGGTATCGGCAGCACGGCTCAGATCGCGCAAGGCCGGGTGCGAGTCCGGGCGCTGACCGACGATATCCGCTCTTTTACCCAGTCGCCCTATGTTTTCATGCCGATTTCGCGCGCTCGTGCACTGCTCGGCGTTCCTGAGGCCACCACGACGTTCCATCTTGTAACTCTCGAACCGGGAGCCAACATTGAGCAGGTGCGTACACAATTGAACAAACAGATCGCTCCCGCCGAGGTGCTCACCAAGGACGAGTTCCTGGCTCGGAGCCTGAAGCAGTGGTTGTTTAACACGGGAGCCGGTGCAGCCTTGATCGGCGGCGCTATCCTAGGAACGCTGGTTGGAACGGTTATCGTCGCCCAAACGCTCTATTCGAGCACCAAGGATCACATCAACGAGTTTGCGACCTTGCGCGCGCTGGGTTCATCGTCGGGTTACATTCACAAGGTTATTCTCGCCCAAGCCGGGATGAGCGCGCTGATCGGGTATGCCCTGGGCATGATCATCGCTCTGATCATCGTTTATTCGGCGCAAGGCTCTGCGCTACCGATCATGATGACGCCGGGGCTTGCATTCGGCTTGCTCGCGCTGACGCTGGCCATGTGCGCGATCTCAGCCATCTCGGCTATCTTCAAGGTTACTAAAATCGATCCAGCTACGGTGTTCACACGATGAGCAAGCATCGCAAATCATCGCCGGTACGCCATTACGGGCATGCGCCAGTGCAGCAGGGCAATCATGCAATGCCAGCGCAGCTCTCTCCATCCACTGGGCCGGTCCAGCAAAGGCAGGCTCCGGTTCTGATCGCTCACGGCATCGTTAAGGAGCTTGGCCAGGGTGCGGGCAAGATTGTCGCTGTCAAGGGCGTCGACATTGACCTGCGTCCGGGCGAACTGACCTTGTTGATGGGGCCGTCCGGTAGCGGCAAGACGACGTTGCTGTCCATTCTAGGTTGTATCCTTTCGCCGACGGCGGGCACGATTACGATTGACGGCACATCGACTGCCGATCTCGCTCCCGAACAATTGGCTACTCTGCGCCGCACGCACATCGGCTACATCTTTCAGTCCTACAACCTGTTTCCGACGCTGAACGCCTTGGAAAACGTGCGAATTGCCCTCGATGTGGCGGGTATCAAAGGCCCAGAGGCGATCAAGCGCGCCGAGCAAGCTTTGCGCGACGTCGGGCTCGGCCATAAATTCGGCAGCTTTCCGGCCAACTTGAGTGGCGGCGAAAAGCAGCGTGTTGCGGTCGCCCGCGCCATTGCCTCTGCGCCGTCTATCGTGTTGGCCGACGAACCGACGGCAGCCCTCGATAGCGAAAACGGCCACGGGGTAATGAGACTTCTGGCGGAAATCGCGCGCACGCAGAATCGCTCGATCCTGGTCGTGACCCATGATCCCCGCACGTTGGGTTATGCTGATCGCGTTATCAAGATCGAGGATGGGCTGATTGTTTCCCAAGAGGCCTCGAATGCGCGGCCCCCGGGGCAGTCCGGCGGTCATGTGGTCGAGACGGCCACCGAGCCGATTGTCAAGCGGCGGCAGAGAAATGCGGATGAGCGGCAGATGAAGCCTCTCCAATCCGAAGACCTAAACGAACTGATCAGGAAGCGGAAAAGCAATGCGTAACATCGAGTCTACAGCGTCGTCGTTTGTGGCAGCGGTGATCATCGCCAGCACGGTCTGCCTGAGCGTTCCCGGCAGCCCCATGGTAGGATGGTCGAAGATGTCGTCGGCGGAGGCGGCTGATACTGCCGCCAGTGCCGCAGCGCGTCCCGCCTGGGCAGCCTCGGCAACTGGCCGGGTTGAGCCTAAGGACGGACAGATTTCCATTGGAACGCAGTCGCCGGGCCGCGTCGCCGATGTCGCCGTCAAGACCAACGACAAGGTCATGGCTGGCGACTTGCTCGTGCGCCTTGATGATGAAGATCTTCTCACTCGCGTGACCGCCGCCGCACAGGAAGTCCAGGTCCGTGAACGCGAGCGCGATGAAGAGATTGCAAAAGGTGTTCAACTCGAACGCCGTCAGGCCGAAGATTCGGTCGCAAGTGCTGAGCGCGGCCTGTTCCGTGCACGCCAGGCCTACGACGATCTGACCTTCAAGCTTCGTACGAGCCCCTCGTCGGCCACTGGCGACGTTGAAAAGGTCAGATTTGCGATCTCGGCCGCCAAGGAACAGCTCGCCAACAGCAAGGCCAGTCTCGTCCGCGTGTCCGCCAAGGAAGGTTTGCCGCTGGCGACCCGCATGGAATCTTCTCTTGCTGCCGCTCGAGCAGAGTTGTCGCTCGCCGAAGCCGCCGTCGAGCGTGGCCGCATCCGGGCGCCGAGCGAAGGCACCGTCCTGAACGTATTTGCCAAGGTTGGCGAACTCGTTGCGCCCTCGCCTGATGCTCCGCTCGTCATTTTCGGCGACATCCGTGCCTTGCGCGTCAAGGCCGAAGTTGAAGAACGCGACACGAGCAAGGTCCGCGTTGGCCAGCGTGTGGTCGTCAAAGGTGACGCGTTTCCCGACAAGCAATTCGAAGGCATCGTGACGTCGGTTTCCCAGACGCTTGCTTCGCCCCGCATCGCGACCCGCGGAGTCCGCCGTCCAAACGATGTCGAAGTCCTGGAAGTGATGGTCTCGCTCGACGGCACGCCGCCGCTATTGAGCGGCATGAGGGTTGATGTGTTCTTCAAGAACGAGGGGCCTGCAGAAGCCTCTGCCACGCCACCGACGAAGACGAACTGACCAGCTTCAGTTCGGCAGGCACCAAACAAAAACCCTTCCCTCGCAGTCTGCGAGGGAAGGGTTTTTTGTTTGTGCGAGGGTTGCGTTAGGCTGCGTTGCGTGTGGCCGAGTCGATGTGGGCTGCCAGTTTGGCATCGACGCCGAGGCGTTGGGCGAGGCCTGCGAGGAATGCAGATTCGGCTTGGCTGTCGGGGGAGATGGCAAGACGCGCGGCGGTGTACACCTGAACGGCCTGCTCCGCCGACTGGCACGCACCCGCGAGATCGTCGATGGACGCGGGTGCGTTAAATTCCGCCGCTAGGAACTCCTCCGCGTTGGCTTCGAGACCGCCCTGTTTCAAGCCGCCCATGATGTTGGCCATTTCGGCTTGGTCGATGCGCCCGTCGGCAGCGGCAGCAGCGATCATCGCGCGGATGTAGAGCGTGGCGGCGTCATTGGTAACGGCCGCCGGTTCAAAACCGCTGCCCTGGGGGGCGGCTTCGGTCACTGAATGAGCACCCGTGATCAGCGGCTGGCCGTTCTGGTAGTTAAGCAGAGCCTTGTATGCGAGGCCGCCGATGAGGGCGAGCGCACCAAGCTTTGCAGCGCTGGCTGCGATGCTGCGACCGGCATGCGTTCCCAGCACGACGGCACCAAGGCCACCGGCTGCGGCACCCGCCCCGAACTGGTTTTGGGCGGCAAGTTCCTTGAGTTTCGTCAGAATGTCGTCGCCCGACATGCCGCCCATGGCTTTGCCGAGTGCATCGCTTGCACCTGTTGCAGCGCCGATCCGGCCAGCGCCCTCTCGCGCACCTTCGGTTGCCTGACCGAGAGCCTTGGTCAAGATGTCCATGATGTTGCCGCCGCCAAGGCCAGCGTTGTTGGCAGCGCCGGACGCCTGCTGTTGCAACTTGCCGAGGATGTCGCCCAAGCCGCCAGCACCAGCCGAAGCCGCGCCGCCAGCCTGCTGCTGGAGTTTAGCGAGGATGTCGCCAAGACCGCCCAATCCGCCCTCGCTGGGGGCAACTTGAGCGCCGGGAGCAGCACCCGCCTGCGGAATCAGCTTGCCGAGTAAGTCGCCCAATCCGCCCATGCCGCTATCGGCATGCTGAGTCTGAGCGCCAGCGCCAGCGCCGCCGCCCTGGGCAGCTTTAGCTAACTGAGCGAGAATGTCACCGAGGCCGCCACCACCGGCTGGCTGTGCAGCAGAACGGGGGCCTGCGCCGTTGACGAGTGCTTCAAGGATGGATTTCGCGTCGAACATGGTCGTCTCCGGGGTTTTGCTAGGAATGCAGATAACTCGCGATAGTCAGTAGGCATTCGCAGCCCGCTCAACAAGGCTTTGCGACGAAAGTATCCTATTCCGCAGCGAGTGGCCGCGCGCGCTTTTCCGACACATCCGAGGACGCTGCCTTCGCGTGATGCACTGCCGGTTGCGCTTGCTCCTCGCCGCGCTCATCCGTTGGTCCGATGAATCCAGCGACCAGCCGCCATACAACCCAGCCGAGGTCGTCCATCACCGTGAAGAAAGAGGGCACGAAGACCAGAGACAGCGCTGTGGACACGAGCAATCCGCCAATGACGGCAATCGCCATCGGCGCGCGAAACTCTCCGCCGTCGCCGAAGGCAAATGCGCTGGGCGTCATGCCTGCGGCCATGGCGAGCGTCGTCATGATGATGGGTCGCGCACGTTTGCGGCCGGCATCGACCAGCGACGTTACACGGTCGACGCCGCGGGCAATTTCCTCAACCGCAAAATCGACCAGTAGGATCGCGTTTTTGGTCACGATCCCCATCAGCATGAGCAGACCGATGTAGACCGGCATGCTCACCGGATTGTGCGTGACCAGTAGCGCGACGACGACGCCGCCGAACGATAGCGGCAACGACAGCAGAATCGTGATTGGCTGGAACACCGAGCCGAACAACAAGATTAGCACACCGAGCACGATCATGAGCCCGGTCCCCATGGCAGTGATGAAACCGTTGGCCACCTCGTCTTGGATTTCCGCGTCACCCGCCGCTTCGAGCTTGACCCCATCGGGCATCTTCAATTTGGCGACGGTTGCCAGAAACATTTCGCGGGCGTCGCCCAACGCCAGTCCTGGCACGAGATCAGCCCCGATCACGGCCCGGCGCTCACGGTTGAATCTGTCGATGGAACTTGGCCCGCGCCCAAACTCAACCGTTGCGACCGCCTTCAACGGCACAGCCTTCCCGGCTGCGTTGGTGACGCGCAATTGCTCGATCAAGGCTAGGTCCGTGCGCGCCGATTCTTCAAGCTGCACGCGGATCGGCACAAGGCGGTTGCCGGCGTTAAACTTGGCCAAGTTGGCCGCTACATCGCCAAGCGTTGCCACGCGTACCGTATCGGCAATCGCATCGGGTGCGACGCCGACAGCGGCGGCGTCATCGAACCGGGGAACAATGCGGATTTCAGGACGGTCGATTGCTCCCACCGACGCGACATTCTTGAACCCCGGCACCTTACGCAGCTCGCCTTCGAGGGACGCCACGAAGGACGACAGCTTCTCGCCATCCTGCGACAGGATCGAGAAACTCATTTCGCGTTCGGCGCGGTCGTTCACAAACCACGAGCGAGTGTCGGGAATGGCTGCCAGCTTGTCTGCAATGACGCTCTTGAGTTGCTTCTGTGTGAGCTTGCGTTCCGTCTTGGGGACCAGATGCACGATCAGCGTCGCTCGGCGGACTTCGCGCGTCCCTGTCGGCGTGGTGCCTCCGAGGACGAACACGCTGCGCACCTCAGGCACGGTCTTCACGACGCGCATGATCTCATCGCCCGCGATCTGAGTATCGGCCAGCGTCGATCCAGGCGGCAACTCGGTCGAAATCGTAATGCGCGATGTGTCTTCGTCGGGAATGAAACCCGTCGGGAGTTGCGAGGTCGCCTTGACCGACAGCACGAAAATGATCACTCCGATGGCGAGCGTCAAATAACGCGACCACCATGCATGCAGCGTCCAGGACAGCAGCCGCGTGTAGGCTCGCATGATGATGCCATCACCAAGGGGCTTTTCGGGAATTGGCCGCATCAAATAAGCCGCCATCATCGGCGTGATAAGGCGGGCAACGAGCAACGAGAACAGCACGGCTGCCGCGACCGTCAATCCAAATTGTTTAAAGTACTGCCCCGCGATCCCCGCCATGAAGGACACCGGCGAGAAGATCGCGACAATCGTGAACGTGATGGCAATCACAGCGAGCCCTATTTCGTCGGCTGCTTCGATCGCGGCACGATAGGGTGACTTGCCCATGTGCATATGCCGGACGATGTTTTCGATTTCGACGATGGCGTCGTCGACCAGCACCCCGGTGACGAGCGTGATGCCGAGCAAGCTCACGAGGTTGAGCGAAAAGCCCATCAAGCTCATTGCCCAGAACGTCGGGATCGCAGCCAATGGCAAAGCAACCGCGCAGATGAGGGTCGCGCGGAGATTTCGCAGGAATAGCAGCACGACGAGCACGGCCAGCACGGCGCCCTCGATCAGCGTCTCCATCGCCGCGAGATAGTTCCCCTTGGTGTAGGCCACCGCGTCGTCGATTTTGGTCAGCTTGATGTCGGGATAGGCAGCCTGCAATTCCTTGAGTTTCTTGTCAGCGGCAATAGCAACGGCTAGATCGCTCGCACCTTTGACGCGGAAAATCGCAAAAGTGACGACCGGCTCGCCGTTGAGGCGGGCAAATGAGCGCGGCTCGCTATTGCTGTCGATAATCCGGCCCAATTCCTTGAGGCGCACATCGCGGCCGCCGGGAATGACGATCTTGGTGTCGCCCAGCGCCTCGACGCGCCGCGCACCCGCCAACGTCCGGATAGTCTGTTCCTGTCCGCCGACCTCGCCGCGTCCCCCGCCTAGATCGACGTTGGTTGAACGCACCTGTGCGTTCACCGCGCTTGCCGTGATGCCCAGCGCCAGAAGGCGATCGGGGTCGAGCATGATCTTGATTTCGCGATCAACGCCGCCCTGCCGCTCGACGCGACCGACACCTTTAAGCCCCTGCAACTGGCGTTTGATCACATCGTCAACGTGCCACGACAATTGTTCGAGCGTTAGTCCTGGTGCTGATGCGCCATACGACAGGATCGACTGTCCTTCGACGTCGATGCGCTGAATGATCGGCTCGTCGATGTTGCGCGGCAGATCGGTACGGATTTTCGCGATGGCGTCCTTCACATCGTTGAGCGCGCGGTCCTGATTGACCTCAAGCCGGAACTCCATCGCAGTCGTTGAGACGCCATCGGTGAGCGTTGAAATGATCTTTTTGACGCCGGTGATGTTTGCGACCGCATCCTCGACCTGCTTGGTGATCTGGCTTTCAAGCTCAGACGGTGCAGCGCCGGACTGCGAGATTATGATTGAGATGACGGGCACATCGATATTGGGAAACCGCGTCACGGGCAGTGCTCGAAAGCTCATGATGCCGAGCATCAGCAGCACCGTGAACAGCACGATGGACGGCACCGGCTTGCGGATTGACCACGCCGAAATATTGAAGTTCATGGCGTGGCTCCGCTGACTTTGGTGTCGGCGAAGACGGGCCGTACCGAATCGCCGTTGCGCAGGAAGCTGCCCGATTTGGCCACGATGGTATCGCCGTCTGCCAATCCTTCGGTAATCTCGATCAGCTGCTGCGTCTTGAGGCCCGTCTTCACCGGGCGCGTCAAAACCCTCCCATCGGCGACGACCTGCACGGTCGCACCTTCGGGGGTGTAAACCACAGCAGACGGCGGCACGGCTAAGCCGTGGCTCTTGCCAGTGTCGATCGTCCCGCGCCCGAACGCTCCAAGCCGGAGCGCCGGGTTTACCCCAAAGAACACCTTGATCTTGCCCAAGCGGGTCGAACGATCGACCTCTCCCGAAATCAAGCGCACAGTCCCCACCACGTCGCCTGATCCCGTCACCGAGACATGCGCAACCTGCCCCTCCCGCACCTTGCCGACATCGCTTTCGGGCAATTCCGCATCGAGTTCCACCTCGCCCCGCGCTATAATGCGGAACATGGCGTCGTTGAGCGCCGATGCCACCCCGCCGACACGAGCCGACCGGCGGCTGATGCGCCCGTCCACCGGCGAGCGGACCTCGGTGCGCCCGTTCTTCCACGTCAATTCACGGCGCTGAGCCTCGAACGCGGCCTTATCCGCCATGGCGCTGGTCAAGCCGTCGCGCGCCGCCACGAGCTTGGATTGCGACGTGTTGGCGGCAGCCTCTCTCTGATCGAACGTGGCCCCGGATACATAACCCGACTGTTTCAAGGGCTTGGCGCGCTCGAAGGCGTTCGCGGCCTCCTTCACTGCCGCTTCTGCCTGAACGATTGCGCTGCGAGCAACAGCGATGGCCGCCTCGGCCCTTGCGATGTTGGCATCGTTTTGCGCCAACTGTGCCTGTAGGCTATCGTTGGCGAGCCGGGCCAGAACCTGCCCTTTGGTGACGGTGTCGCCCTCGTCGGTTAAAAGTTCGAGGACGCGCAAGCCCTCGACTTCGGGCGCGATCAGGATTTCATCACGGGCTACAACCGATCCGGTAATGAGCACCGTCTCCACAAAGTCTGCAGGGTTCACTTTGACGACGGAGACCGCGGGCGCGGTGGCATCCACTGCCACGATCGGGCCGGCGCCTGCCTTCGGTCCCTGCGCCGTTGGTGCCGGGGCACTGCTGTGTGAGAGGCCGTACACCGCGTAGAGGCCACCGGCAGCCAAGGCCGCCACGAGGGGGCCTAGAAGTTTTGCGTTCATGATTGCGCCTCGGCTTTGGTCGCTGGCTCGCCTGCGGCGATCAGAACGCCTTGATTGAGCTGAGAAGAATTCGATATGGGATTGAGCAGTCCGGCGATCATCGCCGTCACCACCGGGACGATGGCCTTCGCGTCGAATGAGGGATCGACTGCCCGCCGCCAGAAGAGCCCGTCGCCGATAACAGCCACTGCCTGAGCAAGCGTCTTACTGTTGAGTGACGGTGCAATTTTTCCTTCTGCTTTCGCCCGGGCAAATAGTGCTTCGAACTGTTCCAACACAAATTTGTCGCAAGACCTGAAAATCTCGCCGACTTGTCCCTCCCGCATGGACTGGCAGCCGATTTCGATCACGAGTTGCTGCTTATGGCGCGGTTCTTCAACGGTGTAGTGCTCGCCGAGTTGCGCCAAGGCGGCCATCAGGTCAGGCGCCTTAGCGACGTCGCTCAACTGGGCTGCAAGCTTGGACCGGTCCCGCTCTGTTATCCCGGCGATCAGGTCTTCTTTCGAGGCAAAGTAGACATACAAGGCACCAGGGCTGACCTGCGCATCGCGGCAGATGTCGGCCATCGTCGTGCGGTGAAAGCCCGAGCGCGCAAAGCAGCGCTCCGCGACATCGAGAATATGCTCTCGCCGGGCGAGCTGAGTATCCGGCTTTAGTTTGGGCACGGTATCACTGACCTCTTAGCCGCCATCAACAGCGGCAACAAAACGAACGCTCGTTTTGCTTGGATCAGATCAAAGTGTCAATCTCATGCCCAGATGCTGACCAATCAACGATGGCAGGGCGTGGCAGTAAACGTGCAGACGATGCCGCGCGCCGACGCGGCGCAGCGCTCCTCGCGATTATCGGCACGGTTCCACGTGGAGTAGGCTTCCCCCAGTGCCTTGGTTCCGCGCACCCGGGAGCGCCAGTTGGCTCTAGCCTTCGTTTTAGCCAGCCATTCGAAAGATGCCGGTTCGCCGCGAGCAGACACGGGCGAGGCCGCGCAATTGCCGGCCGCTGACGCAGGAGCCACGGCGGCCGATAGAAAAAGGGCCGTGACCAGAAACGTGACGGTAAGACGCCCGGGGGTCATCATCAGTCCTCAGCACCGTTAGAATTGCACGATCAAGTTCAACGTGCCGTATGCCGAGGGCCGCTTCAAGAGGTCGAAATCGTTAAGACTCTCTTTGATGTCGCCGGTTATCCCGCCCGACGCCGAGATTTCACCGCCAAACCACTCGTAGCGGAGGAAGAGTCCCGTACGAGCATTGCCCGCCACGCGGTCGCTCGATGTGTCGATTTGGACTTGCCCGTCCAAGCTGGCGTGGTTCACGACGGCTTCGACGCCCGCTGAAACGGTCGGCAGGATCCGGTAACCGATCCGCGATCGAATGCTCGCCGTGTCTCTCGTGTCCGCATAGGACAGGTCGAGCGATGTCCAGGCTTGCGAACCAAGGTTGAGCCAGAGTTCGAGAGCCGATTTGAAACCCGTTTGAAATCTCTGCCTGCGCACGTTTGCGGCGGGAACGTCGAGATCCTTCAGCATGGCCCAGCCGAAGAAGGCTTTGGCCGTTAGGTCACCGATTCCGCGCTGATATCCAACCGTCACGTCGGCATAGGTTTTGTCGACCTTCACCTTAGTCTTCGCGTCCCACTGGTAGTCGTAATGCCCGTAACCGGTGGTCGCGCGCACCCTAAATCCATTCTGGTGAATATCGCCCCAGGGTGCGTAGGTCGACCCCGAATACACCAGCCAGTTGTGAGCCCCTGCGTCTGCACCAGCCCAGATTTCGCGTGAACCTACTCCTGCTGGAGTTTCTTCGGCCGCGGTTGCGGCGTTGCCAAGCAGACCCGCGCCCAGCGCAAGGACGAGCACGTAAACTCGACGGATACCAGTTGAAACCAACTGTGACACGACACACGCCCGCACGCTAAGCAAACGCAACGACTACGGTATTAACTATGTAGTTTGCTCTGCCACGTCTGGCGAAGTGTCAACTAAAACTTGTCACTAAACGCACAATGCAACTTAAAGTTTAGAAAAAGCGTATGTTTTCTGCAATTTTAAATTGTTTATTTCGTGAATGTCAGTGCAATGAGCCGAATATTCGCTTCTTGTGGATAACTAGGAGAACCACGTTGTACGGAGCGTTCAGCTGTATCTTTGTGCATAGGAAGTATAGTTCTTAACCATGAGCGCGTGACGCTCCTGACAGCAGGGAAGAGAAGCACATGGGCCTAAATACGCTTTACGAATTTTCATTCGGATCTGAGATCAATCCCTGGCGGGCGGCAGCCCGGATCAATGCCGAGACCTTGTGCCTGTTCACTCGGCGCGCACAGGCGTATCTTGATCTTCCCAAAAACCTGGGCAGTTGCCAGACAACAGATGACTTCATCACACAGCAGGTGACATTCTGGCAGGTGGCCCAGCGGCAATACATGGAAAGCCTGCAGAGCGCAGCATTCGCAGCTCTGCCGGTCGCGGCTGTTAGTGAAGCTAACGATTCTCCTGCCAACCGCGTTCGCGCTCGCGACTATATCGTGGTCCAGGATACGGTTCCGGCGGCCCTCAAAGAAATTGCCCCGCAGAAGCAAGCCAACCCTGAGCGGCTGCGGCGATCCGCGTAACGGCAGGCCGTAAGCGATAGGAACATGGCCTTACTTTAACGCCGCCAGTGCCTTATCAAAGCCAGCCAGCGAAATGGGGATGCCAATGCCGGCTTCCTCGCTTTGGAAGATGATAAAGATCGCAGTCTTGCCGGTTTTGAGCTTTTCGATCAGCGCGTCTTCGACGGTCACTTGCGCATAGCACGCAAAATTCTGACACCGCAGGAACGGCGCGTGCCCGACATCCTTGTCGTCGATCTTCAAGCCAAGGCCGGGCGGGAGCAGAACGCCGACGGGGGCGAAGACGCGCAACACGCGCGTTCCGTTTGAAAACTTCTGAAAATAGACGGTCAAGCCGACGTTGTTCCGGTCTTCCGCCGTCACGCTCTGTACCAGGGCACATACCTCGGCTTTGGCACCCGGCGGGGGATCCTTACACACTACCTGCCAATCGCCATGCTGCGCTTTGACGGTGCCTTCCTCCGCTGCGTGCACCGCTGGCATGAGCCCAAGCAAGACTATGGCTAGGAGCGTGGCGTAGCGAACTGCAGACGGGGCCATGCCAAGTTGCCTGGCCAGGACTTGGCGGGCAAGCGTCAGTATCGATGGGCGCACACGTTCATCCTCAGAAGATTTTAGCCGCTGGCTTTGAAACAGACCTAAGCCCAAGCCGCGTGTGTCGTCTCAGCATAAATCGCGGCCAAATTGGGACCCATTCGAAAGGCGCGTTCCGAGCTTGGTTGGAATTTGTGCAATTCGACTGGCGCATCGTGAAAAAATGCCGCACAACCACCTCTTGTTTGCGCACAGTGTGATGTGTTCTGTGCGACGAAGACGAAAGTTGATTGAGATCAAGCGACGACGGCGGGGATGTGGTGCGGTTGCGACCAAAATCGACTGCTGTCGCGGGTGGGAAACGAGGAGCAGGTTGATGTTCAAGTGGAATAGGGCCGGCGCTTTGCTGGCTGCGGTTGGCATTGCGGTGGCAATTTGGTCGATGACCGCAATCGCTCCAGCCTTTGCAATCGGGCAGCCGTCGCCCGGCCAAATGGGTTTATCAGAATCTGCGACCGAAGTTATGTCCCGGATCAGCAATTTTTACGACCTCGTCAACGGCATCATCATCGTCATCACGATCTTCGTCTTGTTGTTGATGATCTTCGTCATGTTACGCTTCAACGAAAAGTCGAACCCCACGCCGTCCAAGACGACGCATCACGTCGGCCTCGAGGTCGCCTGGACCGTTATCCCAATTGCCGTTCTCGTCATCATCGCAATCCCTTCATTCAAACTCTTGAACCTGCAGTACTCCTACCCGAAGCCGGATCTGACAATCAAAGCCACGGGCAATGCTTGGTACTGGGATCACGAATACCTTGACCAGAAGGGCGTCTCGATCACCACCAACATGGTGTCCGATGAGGACGTCGTAAAGGCCGAGATCGGCGACAAAGAATTCAATGCCCGGTTCGGTAAGCTCGAAGATGGCACAATCGAAAAGGTGAAGGCTGTCTACGACGCGGCTGCTCCTATCTGGTCCAAGCGTCAGGCGACAGGTCAGGAAGCGCGCCAACTCTCCGTAGATAACGAGATTGCCGTTCCTGTCGGCAAGGTGGTCCATCTTCTGGTCACCTCCAACGACGTCATTCATTCCTGGACGATTCCGGCATTCGGCGTGAAGTTGCAGGCCGTTCCGGGGCGCGTAAGCGCTTCCTGGTTCCAGGCAACCAAAGTTGGCATGTACTACGGTCAGTGCTCGGTTCTCTGCGGCAAGAATCACTCAGGCATGCCGATCGCAGTTCGCGTCGTAAGCGAGCAGGCATATGGCGATTGGATGGCAGCCTTGAAAGCCAAGGATCCCAAGAAAGCTAAGTCCATTCTGCGGGCAGAAGCTGCTGCAACTCAATCCACGTCGGTTGCTCAGGTCCAGGCGAAGTAGATCTTCACCTCCGCATTTCAAATCACAACAGCTGCAACTCCGTTTTCGAAGGCAACTGCAATGGGTAGCTATTCAACCGAAACCGCACACGACGACCACAACCACGCGCCGCCATTCTTTACGCGCTGGTTCTTGTCGACCAACCACAAAGACATCGGCACGATGTACCTCATCTTCGCCATGCTGGCAGGGGTCGTGGGCAGTTTCTTGTCCGTCATGATGCGGCTCGAACTTCAAGAGCCGGGCCTCCAGTATTTCGCCAATCCCGGCATGTACAATGTGTTTGTTACCGGCCACGGCCTTATCATGGTGTTCTTCATGGTGATGCCGGCCATGATCGGCGGCTTCGGCAACTGGTTCGTGCCGCTCATGATCGGTGCGCCTGATATGGCGTTCCCGCGCATGAACAACATCTCGTTCTGGCTATTGCCAGCCGCGTTCGCGCTCCTGCTCATCTCTATGTTCGTTCCCGGCGCTGCGGGTACCAATGGCGTTGGTGCAGGCTGGATCGTGCTCGCTCCGCTCTCGAGCAAGATCGGCCACCCTGGCCCTGCCGTCGACTTTGGTATTCTGGCGCTCCACTTGGCCGGTGCGTCGTCGATTCTGGGCGCGATCAACTTCATCACCACGATCTTCAACATGCGCGCTCCCGGCATGACCATCCACAAGATGCCGCTGTTCGTCTGGTCAGTTTTAGTCACCGCCTTCCTGCTGCTGCTCTCGCTGCCGGTTCTCGCCGGTGCGATCACCATGCTGCTTACCGACCGTAACTTCGGCACGACTTTCTTCGACGCAGCCGGCGGCGGCGATCCGCTGCTGTATCAGCACCTGTTCTGGTTCTTCGGCCATCCTGAAGTGTACATCCTCATCCTGCCGGGCTTCGGCATGATCAGCCACATCGTCTCGACCTTCTCGAAGAAGCCGGTCTTCGGCTACCTCGGCATGGCCTATGCCATGGTCGCCATCGGCGTGGTCGGGTTCGTCGTGTGGGCGCACCACATGTATACCTCGGGCATCAGCGTCGATACGCAGGCCTACTTCGTGTTCGCTACCATGGTCATCGCAGTTCCGACCGGCGTGAAGATCTTTTCCTGGATCGCCACGATGTGGGGCGGCTCTATCTCGTTCCGCACGCCGATGATTTGGGCGCTCGGCTTCATCTTCCTGTTCACGGTCGGTGGCGTCACCGGCGTGATGCTCGCCAACGCCGGTGTCGACCGTTCGCTCCACAACACTTACTATGTCGTCGCCCACTTCCACTACGTGCTGTCGCTCGGCGCTGTGTTCGCAATCTTTGCGGGCTGGTACTACTGGTTCCCCAAGATGTCGGGCTACATGTACTCCGAGTTCTTCGGTAAGCTGCACTTCTGGCTGACCTTCATCGGCGCCAACGTGCTGTTCTTCCCGCAGCACTTCCTCGGCTTGGCAGGTATGCCGCGCCACTACGCCGACTATCCCGATGCGTTCGCCTATTGGAACCGCATCTCGTCGATGGGCGCCTACATCACGACGCTTGGTACGGTGGTTTTCTTCATCGGCATGATCTACGCATTCATGCGCAAAGAAAAGGCCGCTGCAAACCCCTGGGGCATTGGCGCAACCACGCTCGAGTGGACGCTGCCGTCGCCGCCCGACTTCCACTCGTTCGAAAAGCTGCCGCGCATCTCGGCCGACAGCCACCATTGAGCGGATAGACCCAACTTGGCGAGGGCATCTGCCCTCGCCAACGATTGATTGGTAAGTTCTACGGCAGGATCGATATCGGCATGGCGGAACTCGGCATCCAGGCAGAAATCAGCGGCACGCGCGAGAACATCTCGGACGTAAGCGATTTCTTCGCGTTGATGAAGCCGCGCGTGATGTCGCTCGTCGTCTTTACCGCTCTGACTGGCATGGTCGCAGCTCCCGGTTCGATCCATCCCGTGCTAGGTTTCATCGCCATTCTCGCAATCTCGATTGGTGCTGGTGCGGCGGGCGCCCTAAATATGTGGTACGACGCCGACATCGACGCCCTCATGCAGCGCACCGCGGCGCGTCCGATCCCGCGTGGTCGCGTCTCCGCAGGTGACGCACTCGCCTTCGGCTCATTCCTTTCCGCCGCGTCCGTCCTAACACTTGGTCTTCTCGTCAACTGGACCGCCGGCGGCTTGCTCGCTTTCACCATCGGTTTCTACGTCTTTGTCTATACGATGTGGCTGAAGCGCAGGACGCCGCAGAACATCGTTATCGGCGGCGCGGCCGGTGCGTTCCCGCCTATGGTTGGCTGGGCTGCCGTGACTGGCGGCGTTTCGATGGAAAGCATTTTGCTGTTCCTGATCATCTTCCTGTGGACGCCGCCCCATTTCTGGGCCCTGTCCCTCTACCGATGCCGCGACTATGAGCGCGCTGGCGTTCCGATGCTGCCAGTTGTCGCCGGTCCCGCCGAGACGCGCCGTCAGATCGTCCTCTATTCGCTGGTGTTCGTGCCCGTGGCGATTTCGCCCTACTTCACCGGGTTGGGCGGCGTGAGCTATCTCGCAGTGTCCAGCATCCTTGGTGCGGTCTTTCTAAAGTTCGCTTTCGATGTGCGCCGCATCACCGAAGGCCGCGAGGGCGATGCCACCGCTAAGAAGCTATTCCTGTTCTCGATTTTCTATCTGTTCGCCCTGTTCGGCGTCCTGCTCGCCGAGCACATCGTTTGGCGGATCATGGCATGATCGATAGTCCCAAATATCCTGAGTCCTTGAGCGAGCAGCAGGTGCGCGCACGGCGCAACCGCTCGATCGCAATTGCCTTGGCTCTTGGGGCGATGGTCCTTTTGTTCTATGCGGCCACTATCGTCCGCATGGGCGGTAATGTCGTAAACCGCCCGCTCGCTATTCTGGGGACCGGCATGATGGGGAGCGCGCTGCGTTGAGTGACTTCCAGCCAAAATCCACACACGCTGATCGCGCAAACAAGCGCGTCGCGGTGACGTGCGCCTCGCTTGCCGCCGGCATGATCGGCCTCGCTTACGCGTCCGTGCCGCTCTACGCCATGTTCTGCCAAGCCACCGGCTACAATGGCACCACCCAGCGCGCGAACGCGCCGTCGAGCGTTGTGCTGGATCGCAAGATCACCGTTATGTTCGATGCCAACGTCAACGGCGGGTTGCCCTGGACGTTCGAACCAGTCCAGCGCACCATCGATGTCAAGCTCGGTGAAACCGGCATGGCCTTCTACCGCGCCACCAACAATTCCAAGCACGCTGTCACCGGCCGCGCCGTCTATAATGTCACGCCTGAAACTGCGGGTATTCACTTCAACAAAATCGAGTGCTTCTGCTTCACCGAGCAGACACTCCAAGCCGGTGACTCCGTTGAGATGCCGGTGACGTTCTTTGTCGATCCGGCGCTGGCAACCGATCCGGATGCCCGTGCGATCAAGACAATCGTGCTGTCCTACACCTTCCAGCAATCGGTAGCAGAACCTAAACCCGCCGCGGCCGCGAAACCGGTCGAGGGCGCACCCAAAGGTACCTAAGAAACCAGCAGAATCGCCAATTGCGGACCTGCTGGATAAAAATCGCGAGGGAACGAGAGAAACGACATGGCACACACCCACACGGCACCACATTCCGACGTCAAGGAACACGACTACCATCTCGTTGATCCGAGCCCTTGGCCGCTGGTCGCTTCGCTCGGCGCGTTCATGATGGCGATCGGCGCCATCTGCTGGATGCGCTCCGCCGCCGGGGAGCCCCTGTTTGGCGTCAAAGGCCCGATGCTGTTTGCGCCCGGCGCGATGATCGTGGTTGCTTCGGCCTTCTTCTGGTGGCGCGATATCATTCGCGAAGCCCACAAAGGCGACCACACGCCGGTCGTGCGCCTCCACCTGCGCTACGGTATGATCCTGTTCATCGCCTCTGAAGTGATGTTCTTCGTCGCCTGGTTTTGGGCCTACTTCGACGCTTCGCTGTTTCCGTCGGGCGTTCACGCTCTGCAGAACAGCAAAGAAATGATCGGCTTGGTTCAGCGCAACGAAGTGCTGGGCGGCCATTGGCCGCCCGCTCCGGCTGCCGCCTTCAAGAGTGTGTTCAATCCTTGGGGCCTGCCGCTGGTCAACACGCTGATCCTGCTGCTGTCAGGCGTCACCGTCACCTGGGCCCACCACGCGCTCCTAAAAGATGACCGTCGCGGCCTCATTGCCGGCCTCGTCTGTACCGTCTTGCTCGGCGCGTTGTTCTCTTACTTCCAGTACGTCGAGTACGGCCATGCCGGCTTCAACTACTCGGGCCACATTTACGGCGCGACGTTCTTCATGGCGACCGGCTTCCACGGTGCCCACGTCCTGATCGGCACGATCTTCCTTGCCGTCTGCCTGTTCCGCGCCATGCAGGGCGACTTCACTAAGGAACAGCACTTCGGCTTTGAAGCTGCCGCTTGGTATTGGCACTTCGTGGACGTGGTCTGGTTGTTCCTATTTGCCTGCATCTACGTCTGGGGTTCGAACTTCGGCAAGGCCGTCGCCGTTGGCGCTGCAGCTGCAGGTCACTGATCCGCCCGCAAGTTACGTCATTGACGGGGTGGCTGCAAAGCCGCCCCGTTTTCGTTTGAAGTTGGCTTGTATTAAAGGGGGTCGTCATGTCTGTGCCAAACCCAATCACCAATGGAATGCGCGCTGCCTGCCCCAAATGCGGTAATGGGCCGTTGTTCAAGAATGGTTTGACGATCCGCGACGCCTGTCCATCATGCGGCCTCAGCTACGGTTTTGCCGACAGCGGTGACGGTCCTGCGGTTTTCGTGATCATGATCCTGGGCGCTTTGACCCTCGGCGGCGCGTTGTTTTTAGAATTCCGCTATGATCCGCCTGTCTGGGTCCACGTCGTAGTCTGGGGTATTTTTATCCCGATTGTCGCATTCGGACTGCTGCGCCTGCTCAAAGGTATCTTGATCAACCTTCAGTATGCCAACAAGGCTGAGGAAGGCCGATTCGACAAGGAGTGATCGCCGCCGATGCTGTCCCGTCTCGTTCAGGCCAAACTGCTCGTCCCGACCATTCTCAGCGCCTTGGCGTTCTGCGTCCTCTTCAGCCTGGGAACGTGGCAATGGCACCGCAAGACGTGGAAAGAGAACATTCTTGCCACGTTGAAATCGCGCGGCACGTCACCGCCCATTCCAGCAACGGCAAGCTGGCCGGGCCTATCCTGCCATGATCTCACGGACACCGGCCTTGCCAATCCTTGCGAGTATCAGCCCGTTTCGCTCCGTGGCGTCTTCGATCATTCCCGAGAGCGACATATCTTTACGGCAGCGCCGCAGGTTCAGGGCCTCGGCAGCAGTCAGGGTTATTGGGTCTTCGCGCCGCTGCGCCTCGATGGCTCGGCCAAGACCGTTTTCGTGAACCGGGGCTTCGTGCCAGAGGACCGCAAGGAGCCTTCCAAGCGCATTCTGGGTCAGACCAGCCAGAGTGTCGACGTCGCCGGCCTTTACCGTAGCGCTCAGGTGCGCGCGACGTTCGACGGCCAGAACGACGCCGCCAAGAACATCTTTTTCGTGCGTAACCCCAGCGAACTTTGGCCCGTCGAGTCCGACGCGCCCGTCAATGAAATGTGGGCCTATATCGACCAGACTGCCCCGGTCCCGGCTGGCGGGTTTCCGTTGCCTCTGGCAGGTAAAGTCGAAATCTCCAACCGCCACCTCGAATACGCAATAACTTGGTATGGATTGGCTGTGACCCTCCTTGTCATGTATGGCGCGTATGCCTGGAGCCGGCTGAAACCCACTTAGTTCCGTGCGCATCTGTGCGCGGCGCTACGGCTTGGCTTGTTCGCGGACCCGCGCCAGACTAGGTTCATTCCTTGCGCGACAAAGTAGGTGACTGAGACTTGCAATACATTTCGACCCGGGGCCAAGCCCCCATCCTGAACTTCGATGACGTCATCCTGGCAGGGCTCGCCCGCGACGGCGGGCTGTATCTTCCTCAAACTTGGCCTCAACTGACCTCTGACCAGATCGCTGGTTTTGCAGGGCGGCCGTTTCACGAGGTGGCGGTCGAGGTCATCGCGCCGTTCACGGGGGGCACCATCTCGCGCGAAGATCTAACGGCGATGGCGAGAGACGCGTACAGCCAGTTCGGACACTCCGCCGTGACCCCACTTGTTCAGCTTGAACCGGGGTTGTTCGTGCTGGAACTGTTCCACGGCCCGACGCTCGCCTTCAAAGATGTGGCGATGCAACTCCTCGCCCGCATGATGGACCACGTCCTCGAAAAGCGCGGCGAGCGCGCAACCATCGTGGGAGCCACGTCGGGCGATACGGGCGGTGCAGCGATCGAAGCCTTCCGCTCATCCAAGCGCGTCGACATCGTCATTCTTTATCCGCAAGGCAGGGTCTCCGAAGTCCAGCGGCGCATGATGACGACGCCGGCCGAGGCCAACGTCCACGCCGTCGCCATTGACGGCAACTTCGACGATTGCCAAGCCCTGGTGAAGGGCATGTTCAATGACCACGCCTTTCGCGACCGGGTCGGACTGTCGGGTGTCAATTCGATTAACTGGGGCCGAATCGTTGCCCAGGCTACCTACTATTTTGTCGCCGCCGCCGCGCTGGGCGCACCTCACCGCAAAGTGTCGTTCGTGGTCCCGACCGGCAATTTCGGCGACATCTTTGCTGGCTACGTCGCCAAGCAAATGGGCCTCCCCATCGAGCGCCTGATCATCGCCTCCAACAGTAACGATATCCTCCCGCGCGCGGTTGAAACCGGCGTCTACGAAATGCGGCCGGTTCAAGCGACATCGTCGCCATCAATGGACATCGGTGTTTCATCGAACTTCGAGCGCTATCTGTTTGAAGCCAGCGGACGCGATGATGCACTCATTCGTGCGCAGATGGCATCGCTGGCGCAATCGGGACGATTTGAACTGGGTTCGATACACCCAACCTTGAGGTCGGAATTTGCGGCCTCATCGGCTAGCGAGACCGAAATTGCCAGCGCAATCTCCGCATGCCGATCCGCCAGCGGATACACCGCAGATCCCCACACGGCCTGCGGCCTCGTTGCGGCCCAGCGCGTGACAGGTTCCAACGCTCCGACCGTCATCTTGGCAACGGCCAGCCCGGCAAAGTTCCCCGACGTAATGGAAGAAATAACGGGGCAGCGGCCAAGTCTTCCGCCGCGGCTCTCTCATCTGCTGACCGATCCGGAGCGCACGCAATTGCTTCCAAATAATCTGGCCGCCGTCCAAGACTTCGTCGCTGCGAACGCCCGTTCGCACACAGCAGGTTCGCGCAAGGATACCGTCGCATGAGCACGACCGTATCGACGTTGCCGAATGGTTTGCGCGTCGTCACCCACCATATGGCAGGCATCGAAACCAGCTCGCTAGGCGTCTGGGTCGGCGTCGGTGCGCGCCACGAGACCGAACAGCAGCAGGGCCTGTCTCATCTGCTCGAACACATGGCGTTTAAGGGAACGGCCTCCCGCTCGGCACTCGAGATCGCCGAAGAAATCGAACAGGTCGGCGGTGAAATCAACGCCGCCACGTCTCTGGAAACGACAGCCTACTATGCACGCGTGTTGAAGGGCGACGAAGGCCTCGCGTTGGAGATCCTCGCCGATATTCTCCAAAACTCCACCTTCGACGCAGGCGAACTGGAACGTGAACGCGAAGTGATCCTCCAGGAGATCGCCGCCACCCAGGATAGCCCCGACGAAATCGCCTACGACCTGATCCAGGAAGCAGCCTTCCCAGCGCAAGCTGTCGGCCGCCCTATCCTGGGGACGCCAGAAAGCGTCACTGCCGCAACTTCGGCTGATCTCCACACGTTTCTGCGCGCAAATTACCAGCCGCACCGCATGATCGTGTCGGCGGCAGGCGCTGTTCGCCACGAGACGATCGAACGCCACGCTGCAGCCCTATTCGGCGGGCTTTCTGCACAAGGTGAATCTGTTTCGGGGAATCTGGAAGAACGTGCGCGTTACGTCGGTGGCGCACGGTCGTCCAGGAAACCGTTCGAGCAGAGCCACGTATTGATGGGCTTTGAAGGCCCCTCGTACCGTGCCGACGATGCTTTCACGGCGCAGGTCTTTTCCGGCCTGCTCGGTGGCGGGATGTCGTCGCGGTTGTTCCAAGAGGTGCGGGAAAAGCGTGGACTTTGCTATTCGATTTACTCGGCGGCCTGGGGTCTGAAGGACAGCGGTATGTTCCAGATCCACGCGGCGACAGGACATGCGATGGTGCCTGAATTGATCGACGTTATTGGTGCCGAACTGACCGGAATCGCGCAAAATGGTCCGACCGAACGCGAGGTTGCGCGTGCGAAGGCGCAGTTGAAGGCGGGTTTGCTCATGAGCCTGGAAAGCTCGGGCGCTCGCGCTGAACAGATGGCGCGTCATCTGCTCATTCACGACCGGCTGGTCAGCCCCGAAGAGCTGGTAGCCAAGGTCGACGGGGTGACGGCGGATCGGGTGCGGACTTTCGCCGGGTCGTTGGCGGCAGGCGCTCCCAGTGTCGCGGTGGTCGGCACGGGCAAGAAGAGCGAAAGCCATGCGAAAAGGGCGGAACGGACACTGACGAGTAAAATCTACGGGCTTAGTACGATTGCTGGTTGAGTAGACGCGGGGCGGTCATGTTGGCCGCTGACAAGGGTAAACGGGCGAAAGGGGGCCCGGAGATGGCGTTTCTGAGAGCCAGTGCTGGACCTGAAAGCTACGTCGCGCGCGGAGTGATGGTCGGCTTGCGTCCGCTACAGGTTGCCGACTATGCGTCGTGGGCTGAGTTGCGGGCACAGAGCCGTGAGCATCTGCAGCCTTTTGAGCCACGTTGGCCAGCGGATGAACTGCTTAAGAGTTCCTACCGGCGCCGGCTGCGCCATTACCAGCGCGAACAGCGCGAGGATCTTGGCTACGCCTTCGCAATTTTTAGCCTAGCCGACGACAACCTCGTTGGCGGGGTATCGCTGTCGAATGTGCGCCGAGGCGTCACGCAAGCAGCACAGCTTGGCTACTGGCTTGGTTTGCCCCATCTGCGCAAAGGCTACATGGCAGACGCAGTAGCCGCCGTCGTGCCATACACTTTCTTCGGTCTCAGACTGCATCGCATCGAGGCCGCCACACTCCCGACCAACGCATCGTCCATTCGCGTCCTCGAACGCAATGGTTTTGAGCGCGAAGGCTATGCCCGCCGCTACCTCAAAATTAACGATGATTGGCAAGACCACATTCTGTTTGCGCTGCTGGCTGAAGATTACCGCACGCCCAATCTTGCGTCCGGCGAGCCCCATTACGGTACGGCGGGCCAATGACAGGGACGCGGCTCTCATCATCAATTTTCTGCGCGTTGCTGGTCGCGTTCTTGACGCTCGTGGCGGGCCACGCGACACCGGCCATGGCGCTCAAATCGATTTCGGTCACGCCCGATCAGGACCGCATCGAAATCACGTCGCTTGGCGAATTCTATGACAGCCGCGGGGATAGCCTACAGCTCGACATGGTGGCCGCCTCCGATGCCGTCGCCGGGCGCATGACCGTGCGCGCGGTAACACCGGGCACCAACCCGTCCTGGATCGCGTTTGCTCTTCAAAATGCGACCGATAAACCTATCGAGCGCTGGCTGACTGCCGAGCGCTACACCATGTTCGGGTCTGGGGCAATCTGGCCCGACCTCGACGCCCGCCGCGTCGAAGCTGTGACGCCGTCGCTCGGTTTCGTGCCGGAGCGGATCAAGAACGACCGCGCCGATATCTTCCGCATCACGCTGGAGCCAGGCCAGACGATCACTTACGTTGCTGAAATGTCGACGGAACGGTTCGCCCGCGTGTATCTTTGGAAGCCGATCGACTACGAATTGAAGGCGCGCGACCGCCAGCTTTTTAACGGCGTCCTGCTCGGGCTGACCGGCCTTCTCGCAATCTTCCTGACGGCGGTGTTTGCGGCCAATCACAAAGCGATCTTCCCATCAGCTGCGCTCGTCGCGTGGTGCGTGCTGGCCCATCTGACCGTCGACTTCGGGTTTTTCCATAAGCTGTTCCAGCTCCGTCCCGACGATAACGCGCTGTACCGTGCAGCGACCGAGTCCGCGATTGCCGTGTCGCTCGTCATCTTTCTCCATACCTTTCTGCGCCTGGGACGTGCGCCAAGTCTTATCCGGATGCTGTTGAGCCTATGGATTGCCGGTCAGCTCGCGCTTGTTGCTATTGCCGTCATCGACCCCCGGCTTGCGTCGACCTTTGCCCGCCTCTCGTTCGTGGCAATCGGTGGAATCGGGGCCTTGACGACTGTGTTCCTCGCGCTGCGCAACCAAGACCGCGCGTTGGCACTGGTGCCGACGTGGCTTCTCTTCCTGGTCTGGGTCTTTGGCGCTGCGGTCATTCTCACCGGCCGCCTTGCTAACGACATGGCGGCCTCCGGTTTGATCGCAGGTCTCGTCCTGATCGTCGTGCTGATCGGTTTTACCGTCACTCAGTTCGCGTTCCGCTCTCTGGAACCCATTTACGGCACTTCAGCTCCGAGCGAAGGAACTCTCAGCGCGCTGGCCGTTGATGGCGCAGGTGCAGCCATTTTCGAGTGGCACCCCAAGCGCAACGAAGTGGCCGTCAGCCCGATTATCGATAATCTGCTCGGGCTGCCCCAAGGCGAACTGTCCGCCAAGATTCCCGACTTTTTGAAACACGTCCACGAAGCGGACCGTGAGCGCTTGCGCATGATCCTAGTCTCTGCCCAAGACAAGTCGAACGCCAGTCTGCGGACCGAATTCCGCCTGCGCCACGCCGATCACAGCTCGCGCTGGTTCGAACTCGATGCGTCGAGCATCCCAGGTGCTGATCCCCGCTCGTTCCGCTTCGTCGGCCTTCTGCGGGAAATTACCGACAGCAAACGTGCGCACGAGCGGCTGGTCCAGGACGCCGTCCATTGCTCGCTGACCGGATTGCCCAATCGCGCCCTGTTCCTGGATCGACTCGGCGTGGTGATGACGCGCGCCCGGACCGAAGAGACGCTTCGACCAGCCATCATCTTGATCGATATCGACAAGTTCAAAGCTGTGAACGCCAAGTTCGGGCTACCCGTCGGCGACAGCTTGCTGCTCACCATCGCCCGCCGGCTCCAGCGCCATCTTACCGGATACGAAACCCTGGCGCGCGTCGGCGGCGATCAGTTCGCTATTCTCATTGAAGCGGAAAAGGATCCTGCAGATTTTGCCCGCGAGGCAGAACGCATCCGCCGTACCGTACGCGCGCCGATTAAGATTTCTGGCCAGGACATTGTACTCACCGGCTCCATCGGCATCGCGATTTTCGACGGGGAAGAAGAAGGGCAGGCGGGGCTGCTCGAAGAAGCCGAAATCGCCACCCACCGCGCCAAACGCGCAGGCGCAGACCGGATCGAACTGTTCCGCCCCGAGATGCGGGCCGACCGGGAAGACCGCCGCCAAGTCGAGAGCGATCTGCGCCGTGCGGTGGACCAAAACCAGCTCCGGGTCCTTTATCAGCCGCTGATTTATTTGCCGACTGAAGAACTTGCCGGCTTTGAAGCCAGCGTGATCTGGCAGCATCCCAAGCTCGGATTGATCAACCCCTTCGACTATGTGCCTGCCGGCGGCAATCCCGAACTGATGGCGAAGGTTGGGTCCTACGTCCTCAATCGTGCCACCCAGGATGCGGCGCGCTGGCAGAAAGAACTGCCCCGCATCGAGCGGCCGTTGTTCATCGCCATCAATATCGCGAACGCCCAACTCTTTAGGGCCGAACTCGCGCGCGAAGTCGGCCAGGTGCTCGATCATGGCGTGATCCCTAAAGGCACGCTCCGCCTGGAGATCGCCGAGAGCGTCGTTATGGACAACCCCGAACAGGCGACTGAGATTCTAGAGTTGTTGCGCGGTATCGGCGCCGACCTCTCGCTCGACGAATTTGGCGCGGGCTTCTCTTCGCTCGCCTATCTGCAGCGCTTCCCCTTTGACACGATCAAGATTGACCGTGCGTTCGTCCAGGCGTCCGGCGGTGGCGATGCTCCGGAGGCGGCTGTGGTGCGCTCAATGGTGGCCTTGTCGCATGAACTCAACAAGAAAGTCGTCGCCGACGGCGTAGAGGATCCCAAGGACGCGGCGTTCCTGCGCGAAATCGGTTGCGCTTATGCTCAAGGCTTTTATTACGGCGATCCGATGCCAGACCGCGAAGTGCTGCAACTGCTTAAGCTCGTTCGTAAATCCGAGCACAAGCTACAGCCGCGCGGCTTTTTCCGGATGACCATGAAGCGCCCCAAGCGCGCAGCCGGCCCAGCGGCAACGCCGGCACCAGCAGCAGCCAAGGCCGCGCTCCAGGACAGCGTTGCAGCGGCGATACCCAGCAGCAAGCCCGGCCGGATCAAAACGATGCGGCCCAAAGCCGGCTCTCCGTCGCCTGCACCGGAGTCACCGCCGATCGCGGTCGCCAATTTTGCTGCGATGGATTACGATGCGGCTATGCCCCAACCGTTGTATGCCGAGCCCCCGGGCACGGCTCCGGTCATGCCCGAAGCGCCAAGCCACTTCGTGACCGGCTTTGCGCCACCCAATCCTCTTTCGAGCCTTCAGGCCGGCCTCGATTTCCTGAACAGCCGCGACGAAGCGGCAACCCAGCCCGCCCCGCGGCCAGCCTACGCTGATGACTTGGCCAGCGTTTTTAATGCTGCTCCTGCAAATGGCGGGGCGCTGTCCGCGGATGCTCTGGCGACACTCGCCAGCGTTGTGGGTCAGGCCGACTTGCCTCCGCTATCGGTGGCGCAACGCGCTCCGCCACCCGCCCCGCCTGCGCGCCCTGAACCGGTCACTCGCGTGCGACCGGCACGTATGGCGCCGGACCTGTCGAAATTGCCGCCCGGTCTGGCGGCAAGTCTCGCGAAATTGGCAGGAACCCCGGTCGAACTTCCGCGCGAAGGCGCGACCGCGCCGCCGGTCCGCAAAGTTGCCCGGACTTGAGCCGCGCCAATTGAGCGTGGCTTGCTAAGCGTGGCCGGCATTCGATGATAGATGGGAGAGATCGACACCTAGCGTAGCAAGCGCACGGGTGTATTTGAGATCTAGGTCGGAAGAAAATACAAGATCGGGGTCCGACGGGCAGGTCAACCAGCCGTTCGCCGCCAGTTCATCCTCAAGCTGGCCTGCTCCCCAGCTCGCATATCCCAGCGCCAGGATAGATTGATGAGGGCCAATACCGGCCGCAATTGCCTTTAAAATGTCGACGGTCGCGGTGAGGCAGACTTTGGAGTCGATTTGGAGTGTCGAGTCGCTTGCGGCATAGTCTGAGCTGTGGAGCACGAAGCCCCGCCCGGTCTCCACTGGACCACCGACATGTACAGGACGGTCAGCAAGGCCGGTAACACGGCTCCCGGCAGCGACGGCACTCAACCCCAAGCGTTCCATAAGAGCAGGGAAATTGATGTGCGACGCGCGCTGATTGATAATGATGCCCATCGCGCCGTCTTTGGAATGGGCGCACATGTAGACCACAGACCGGGCGAACCGCTTGTCGGTCATAGCTGGCATTGCGATCAGCAATTGGCCATCAAGAAAGCCACTGGAAATGGTGTGTTTGGTCCTGATCTTGCGCATCCGCCTGCTTCGTTTCATTCAAGCCAGCTTAACTACCCGGGCGGCCCGGTGGAAGCCGGGAATTCGCCGCGCACCTCTCTATATGTTCATTCGGAACGGCTGGAAAAAGGCTTGCCCTGCGATCTGTCCTGGACAATATCACATGCAACGCTAATGGCTCGTGAGGCACGCCTGATGTCGATGGTCCGCTCGTACGCTTTCAAGGCGGCAGCCGCTTGCTTGGCACTGTGTGCCGGAGGGGTCTGCGCGGGAGCCAACGAACTGGCGTCGGCCTGGAGCGAAAGCAAGCGCGAAAGCAAGGCGCGTTTAGTAGCTGGGTCGGTATCGGGTCAATCAATGGCGGCGGTTGAAATCGTGCTCGGCCAGGGCTGGAAGACGTACTGGCGGGTGCCGGGCGACGCGGGTGGCGTTCCACCGGTTTTCAACTGGTCGAAATCCCAAAACGTCGAGAGCGCGAAGGTGCTGTATCCGGCCCCAACCCGTTTTGCCGACAAGGACGGCGATACGCTAGGCTTTAAGGGATCGGCGATCTTTCCAGTTGTGGTGACGCCTAAAGATGCAACTCAACAGATTGACCTCGTTCTCGTGCTCGAATACGGCATTTGCCGCGAGATTTGTATCCCTGTGGAAGCCGAACTCACCGTCAGCATACCCGCCGGGCATGCCGGCCCGCTGCCGGCTGCCGTGACCGCAGCCTTGGACCGCGTTCCCCGCGAAGCCAGCGCACGCCGCTCCAACGACCCCATCCTCACGAAGACCGAGGTGCGGCTCGACGGTCCCCATCCCTCAATCGCAATCGAGGCTGAGTTTCCCGGAGGGACCGCAAATGCCGCGGTTTACGTTGAAAGCGCCGGTGGCGACTACATCCCTCTGCCAAAACTTGGTAGCGGCACAGCAGCCGGAGCCGACAAGTTGCGTTTCGAGATAGACCTCACCGGAGCCGTCGATCCAGCCGACATCAGGGGAAAAGATGCAAAAGTCACGCTGGTGTCAGCGCTTGGTCTGACTGAGGCCACGTTTAAGTTGGAGTAGCCCGCTCAGCCCGGTGAAGAACACCGATTCTCCAATCCCACGATCCAACCCAATCCAAAGGTTTAAAATGACCATCAAGACCGGCGACACTCTGCCTAGCGCGACCTTCACCGTCATGACCGCCGAAGGCCCCAAGCCGGTCGCATCGGCCGATATCTTCAAAGGCAAGAAGGTCGCTTTGTTTGCAGTTCCCGGCGCTTACACACCAACCTGTCACAAGGCCCATATGCCTGGCTTCGTGGACCGCGTCGCCGAAATCAAAGCCAAGGGCGTTGACGAAGTCGTGTGCACGTCGGTCAATGATGTGTTCGTGCTGTCCGCCTGGGGTAAGGACACCGGTGCGGAAGGCAAGATCACCTTGCTCGCTGATGGAAGCGCCGATTTTGCCAGAGCGCTTGGCCTCGAAATCGATCTTACCAAGCATGGCCTCGGCGTCCGCTCCAAGCGATATGCCATGCTCGTCGACGACGGCGTCGTGAAGGTTTTGAATGTCGAAGACGCGCCGCCCGCGCATGGCGTGTCGAGCGCTGAAACGATTTGTTCGCTGATCGATAGATCTTTTTAAGTGGTATTCCCGCAACATCGCGCAGATCCGTGGACACCTGGCTTGTAACCCCCGGCAATTCGCCCCAAGCTCTTGCGATTGACGAACGGTGCGACGGCTGAGAACAGGAATTAGATTGTGATGGGATGTTTGACGCAGCGCTTAGGTGCTGGAATCTGGCGAGCGGTCGCGTGTGCGGCTCTCATGGCACTTTCCAGCGCCGCCGCCCGTGCTGCTGAGGACATCCCAACTCCTGAAGAATATACCGCCCACGTCGGAGGGGACGCAACCATCACGCCGCCGGGTGCCCTTAAACTCGACGGCCAGTCCATGGTCTGCGGGCAGCGGCCGACCGTGCTCGATAGCCAGCTCGACGATTATGGCGCTGCGTATCCCGGCTTTCTAATTCTCAACCCGCGATTGCTGGCAAAGATTTCCACGCCTGTGAAGATGTGGATCTATGCTCATGAATGCGGCCATCAGTTCCGCGGGCCAGACGAAGAGACTGCCGATTGCTTCGCCGTACAACGCGGACGCCGCCAGGGCTGGCTTTCTCCTACCGGACTGGAAGAAATCTGCCAGTTCATCTCGCCAGCCAAAGGCGACAGCATGCACTTTGCGGGCTCCAATCGTTGCTCCTACATGCGGCGCTGTTACGAAGACCCCAGCATCCGCTGACGGCTACATTAGAAAATAGTTATCCCCGCCTGCTCGCCGCAAGTGAAAGTTGAGCTCTCGCAATTTAGCGCAGGCTCGGCATGCCATTTTCGATCTACACCGTAAAACTTTTAGGGCTGGCGCAAACGCTGCACCGCTGGCTGGGGGTCTTGTGCGGTCTCGACCGCCTCAACCGGGAGCGGATTGCAGGTTATGCCGAAGCCATTGCCGCAACGCTGGCCCGGGCAGCGGGCGCTCTGAACCGCCTTGATTGCGCCTCAGCCGGCGCCCAGGCCCATGCTGACGCCCGCATCGAAGCCCAGCGCGAATTGGGCCGCATCACCGGCTATGTCGAGACAATTGTCGCCGTCCTCGAACAGCATCTTGACGGACGCAAGCTCGCAGGCGTTAAAAGGCGGCTTGATCAACTCGACGTCGAGCGCTTTGTGCTGGGCGTAACGGGGGATCAACCGTTACCATCTGGCAGTCTTCGCGCGGACCGGTTGCTGGCGGCCGAAGGCTATTTCCGCGCGCTTGCTGATGGTTTACGAGCTTGATCCAGGCTACATACGTGCTTCGATCGCACTGAGGAGTAGAACACGTGCAGAAATTTACGGTCTTGACTGGCGTCGCCGCTCCCTTGCCCATGCGCAACATCGACACCGACATGATCATTCCCAAGCAATTCCTCAAGACGATCAAGCGGACCGGTCTTGGCAAGTCGTTGTTCTTCGAAATGCGCTACGATCAAGACGGGAAGGAATTGCCGGAATTCGTGCTGAACAGACCTGCTTACAGGAAGGCCGAGATCCTGGTCACGGGCGAGAATTTCGGCTGCGGTTCATCGCGCGAGCACGCGCCCTGGGCGTTGCTGGATTTCGGCATCCGTTGTGTGATCGCACCAGATTTCGCCGATATTTTCTACAACAACTGCTTCAAGAACGGCATCTTGCCCATCAAGCTTCCGCAGGCCGAAGTCGATAAGCTCATGGATGATGCAAACCGCGGCGCCAACGCAACCGTTTCGGTCGATCTCGTCAAACAGGAAATCCGCGGGCCAGACGGCGGCATGATCCCGTTCGAACTCGACGCCTTCCGTAAGGAATGCCTGATCAACGGCCTCGACGATATCGGCCTGACCTTGAAGAAGGCTGACGCCATCGCCGCCTACGAAAAGACGGCGGCAACAACGCGCGAATGGGCTTGAAGGCTATGGCAAAAGCAATCCACATGATGGTCCGGGTGCGCGACGAGGCGCGCTCGGTTGATTTCTACAGGACGGCGTTCGGCCTCGACATCGCCGACCGGGTTGATTTCGATACCTTTACGCTGATCTACCTGAAGAACGCGTCGGCCGATTTCGAAGTCGAATTGACCGTCAACAAGGATCGCGCCAAGCCCTACGACCTGGGCGATGGCTACGGTCATTTCGCCTTCGCGGTTGATGACCTCAAGGCCGAACACACCCGCCTGCTAAGCGCTGGCCTCGCTCCTCGCGACATCAAGCAGATGAGCCACGCAGGCAAGCCGTTCGCTGAATTCTTCTTTATTGAAGATCCCGACGGTTACAAGATCGAAGTCCTGCAAAAGGGCGGACGCTTCAAGTAGGTTTGGAGGCAATCTGTCCCGCTTCCCAACCGATGATCGCTTGTTTGCGGGTGACGTTCCAATGATAGCCGCCTAAGCCACCGTCCGCCCGGCGTACGCGGTGGCAAGGCACAACGAACGCGAGCGGGTTCTTACCGACTGCAGTGCCGACGGCGCGGGCAGCGCGGTGGCTACATACGAGCCGGGCGACGTCCACGTAACTGACAGCATGCGCCACCGGAATTTTCAGCAGGGCTTCCCACACGCGCACTTCCCAATCCGTCCCAATCAACACTATCCGGATCGGTGTGCCGGCCGGACGCTTGGCGAAGATCCCGGCTATGCTGGCGGCGCTCGCCTCCGCGTCTTGGATCCACTGTGCGCTGGGCCACCGGTCCTGCATCTCGCGCAGCGTGGTTTCCTGCGTCTGACCCTTCTCCTCATCTACGAACGCCAACGCTGCAAGCCCGCGATCCGTCATCGCGGCCAGCGCGTCTCCGAACGGCGTCTCATGAAACCCATACGAGAGCATCAGCCCCGCCCCGCGCCGCTGGACGTCGCCGGGCGTGACGGCTTCGTGCGTCACGAACAGATCATGCAGCCGCGATCCGCCCGACAAGCCGACCTCGTGGGCGGTATCCAGTACATTCGCCGATTGCTCAAGCATGCGCCGCGCCGCATCGATGGTGATCGCCTGCAGGAATTCTTTTGGCGAGAGCCCGCACCAGCGCGTGAATAGCTTTTGGGTATGCGCTGGCGATAACTTCAGGTGCGCGGCCAGTGCATCGAGCTCGGGCTGCTCTTGCGCCTGTTCTGATAAGAACCGGATGGCTTTCCGGACGGTGTCATAGTCCCGGCTCGAGGCCGGCAACTCGAACGGTGTCGCATGGATGTTCGGGGCGATCATGGGGCATCAATCCAGAGTAACGATGCTGCCAAAATAGATCGCGTCCTCCGGCACGGCGACCCGTTTCGTGTGCTTAGCGTTCGGCCCGTTCAATCGATTTGATGGGACCGCGCGGACGGCCCGATTTTTCGCTGATCTCGGCATCCTGGGCTTCAATGATGGCGAGGGCCGGCTCATCGCCTTCAAGCCCTGCCACTTCGTGCGCGGGAACCTTGCGGTTTGAGGACTGGGTCCCATCCTCATAGAGAACGTTGAATAACACGAATTCGGACGTCTGCTTCGACTTGGGGCGACGCATGGCGGAAACCTTTCGCGGTCTGTTGCGATCTGAAGCGACCGCGTTGCCAGACACATGCGCGCTTCGCACCTGTTGCGCAACGAAGCCTCGCGTCGCAGGCGGAATGGCCTCAAGAGTGGCTACCCAGCGGAAGCTCAACACTCAGCGCAAATCCCCCTTCCGGATTGTTCGCCATCGCAATTTTGCCGCCCAACGCCCGAACCCGGTCGCGCATGCCCGACAGACCAAATCCTGGCTTTACCCCGCCCGCCAATCCCGTCCCATTGTCAGCCACCTTCACGACCAGCCGTTCGGGCGACGCCTGCTGGATAGCAACGCCGATGTGAGACGCTTGCGCATGGCGGAACGCATTCGTCAGCCCTTCCTGCACGACGCGATAAACCGTCAGTTCAGTCGTTTGATCGAGACCAAGCGCTGTTGTCTCATTCTCCAGGCTGATGCTCACTTCGGGGTTATTCTCACGCCAATTGGCAATCAACCCGCGCAGTGCCCCATCAAGACCCAACTCGTCGAGCGCAGGTGGCCTCAACCGCTGTAAGACACGCCGGTTCAACTGTTGCAAGGCACTAATCTGTTCCAGCGCTGCTGCGCACTTCTGGGCGCGAGCAACGGCTGCGGGGCTGGGATCTGCCGACGCGTCTGTCATCAATGACGTCAGGTTAGCGCGCACGGCAAACAGGTAGGGGCCGAATTCGTCATGCAACTCGCGGGCAAGTTCGCGCCGTTCGTGGTCCTCCAGGGAAATGATCTGCTCGGTCAGCCGCGCATTGTCGTCCCGTGTGCGCCCAAGAGCGGCCGCCAAGTCGTTCAACGTTCCACTAATCTCTGCCAGTTCCGGCGGTCCTGTCTTGGCCAGCTCAACCTTGTAATTGCCGCCCTGCATGAGCCTTAGGGCGCTTCCTAAATTCTGCATCGGCATGAGCGCTTGACGCACAGCCAGCGTCGTCAAAGCAAACACCGCAGTGATCAGTGCAAGCCCCCCCGTAAGCGTGCCTACAACAGCGTCCCAAATCTCCGCGATCTCATCGCCAGGGTTGGAGGCGATGACAATGGTCCCTAACGCATTGCCTTTGTAGAGCGCCGGAACTCTTATGGTTGCGGGTGTTGAATACAACAACGACGCAAACCAGGCGGGGAAATCGTTCGGGGCGAGAAAACGCCGGGCCACAGAATTATTTACAGCGCCTGCAGGCGGCTCCAAGATCACCCGCGCGTGCCGCACGCTCGATAAGCGGTCCAACAATGCCGCAAGATCGCGTGCAGGATCGTTCGACGTCTGCAACTCCGCCAACGCCCGCTCGACGGTCTGCTGGGTCAGCCTGACGATGCTGTCATCCTCCGCTCGGATGCGAGGCCCCGCGCTCCAGATGATAACAGCCACGTTGGCTGCCAAGGCAAGCAGCAACAGAGCACCGATCAGAAGATTGAGACGCGCTCGGATCGAAAGTTGGGGCATCACGCCTGAACGGTCCTTGAAGTTGCAAAATTTGACCTTATCGCATGGTTGGGGATGTTATAGTCGTATCATGACGCTCGCGTTTTTCGATTGGGTTTGTAATGAAAGTCTTGATCGTCGACGACCACCCCATCGTCGTATCGGGGTTCAAGGCCCTTTTGGAGGGCGAAGGAAGCATCGAGGTCCTCGAAGCAACGTCATCGGCCGCTGCCGAACAGACAGTTGCGTCCCAGCCTGCCGACATCGCCGTCGTCGACATCAATCTTCCAGGAATTTCGGGGTTCGAACTTGCGCGGCGGATGATCGAGCGCAACCCTGCCGCCAAAGTGTTGATGTTTTCCATGAACGACGATCCGGTCTTTGTTGCCCAAGCAATGGATGCGGGCGCGAAGGGGTTCGTGAGTAAGAACGACAATCCCATCAACATGCTTAAGGCCATCCGGACCGTCGTCGAGGGAGGCACAGCTTGGCCACCGGGCATGGCTGAGCGGATTGCGCATTTGAACGAGCGGAGCGGGGCCGGTGCATCGCATGTACTCTCAACGCGCGAGCAAGAAATTCTGCGCCTTCTGGCGAAAGGCAAGAGCCTATCTGAAATAGGCGATTTGGTCGGCGTATCCTACAAGACGATCGCAACCACGTGCGCGGCGTTGCGCGGCAAGCTGAATGCGCGGACCCAAGGCGAATTGATAGCTATCGCGGTCGATCGAAGGCTAGTTTAACGGATCTAGGGTTGCCCTGGTCCCCCATAATCCATCTTGCATTGAGGCAGAACGTGCCTGAAATGACCTAGGCAAAAAAAATTAGCAAAAAATTTATCTCAGCAATTCGAGCAACATAACGCATGAAAGGCCCTCAACAAGGCGCCTTCAGCCTTTAGTGGCAATTGCAAGCCGCGACAAATGGGTATACGTGTCTGGCATACCATATACCAAGACGAAGCCAACCAAAGGCGAACTCAGTTGATAGGCGACCCCAGAAGCGCCAGCAACACGGTCAAAAAAATACTAGAAATGCCGTCCACAAGAACCGATCACGCACGACCCTAACCCAATCGCCCTGCGGTTTGTCTGGCCAAACTTGCCGACGGATCAGCAGAACCCAATCAAAAAGACGAACCGGAGGAAAATCATGAACCTTTTTGGACTCCAGACAACCGCTGCCGCAACCGAAGCAGCTGCGAAGCCAGCCCAGACCGACGGCTTTCACCTCGTCATCGACGCCCTGAAGTTGAACGGCCTTAATACCATCTACGGCGTTCCCGGTATCCCAATCTCCGACCTGGGTCGTATGGCCCAGGCCGAGGGCATCCGCGTGATTTCGTTCCGCCACGAGCAACACGCTGGCAACGCTGCGGCGATCGCCGGCTTTTTGACCAAGAAGCCCGGCGTCTGCCTTACCGTTTCGGCTCCCGGCTTCCTCAACGGCCTCACCGCCCTTGCGAACGCAACGACCAACTGCTTTCCCATGATCTTGATCTCCGGCTCGTCCGAGCGCGAGATCGTCGACCTTCAGCAGGGCGACTACGAAGAAATGGACCAACTGGCCATTGCTAAGCCGCTTTGCAAGGCCGCCTTCCGCGTCCTTCATGCAGCCGACATCGGCATTGCCGTCGCTCGTGCGATCCGTGCGGCGGTCTCTGGTCGTCCAGGCGGCGTCTACCTTGACCTTCCCGCCAAGCTTTTTTCGCAGGTCATGGATGCTGCCGAGGGTGCAAAGTCGCTCGTCAAAGTCATTGATGCCGCCCCGGCCCAGATCCCTGCTCCGTCGGCCATCAAGCGCGCGCTCGACGTCCTCAAAACCGCCAAGCGTCCGCTCATCGTTCTCGGCAAAGGCGCTGCATACGCCCAGGCCGACGCTGAAGTCCGCGCCCTCGTAGAAAAGAGCGGCATCCCCTACATCGCGATGAGCATGGCGAAGGGTCTGCTGCCCGACACACATCCCCAGTGCGCCGGTGCTGCCCGCTCGCTCGTCCTGCAAGAAGCCGACGTCGTGTTGCTCGTTGGCGCCCGTCTCAACTGGCTCCTGTCGCACGGCAAGGGCAAGACCTGGGGTGCACCTGGTTCGAAGAAGTTCATCCAGATCGACATCGAGCCGAAGGAAATGGACAGCAACGTCGAGATTGTTGCCCCGATCGTGGGCGACATCGGCTCGTGTGTTTCCGCCCTTCTCGCAGGCATGGGCAGCGACTGGCAGGTTCCCTCGACCGACTGGACCGGCAAGATCGTCTCCAAGCGCGATGCCAACGTCGCAAAGATGTCATCCAAGCTGATGAAGAACTCATCGCCGATGGACTTCCACAGCGCGCTCGGCGTCCTGAAGACCATCATCAAGAACCGTCCCGACGCGATCCTCGTCAACGAAGGCGCCAACACGCTCGACCTCGCCCGTGGCATCATCGACATGTACAAGCCGCGCAAGCGCTTGGACGTCGGCACTTGGGGCATCATGGGCATCGGCATGGGCTTTGCCGTCGGAGCAGCGGTGGAAACCGGCAATCCCGTCCTTTGCGTCGAGGGCGATAGCGCCTTTGGCTTCTCCGGCATGGAAGTCGAGACCGTCTGCCGCTACAACCTGCCGGTGTGCATCGTCGTGTTCAACAACAACGGCATCTACCGCGGCACCGATAAAAACCCTACCGGCGGTTCGGACGTCGCAACGACCGTGTTCGTCGAGAACGCCCGTTACGACAAGATGATGGAAGCCTTCGGCGGCGTTGGCGTCAACGTCACGACCCCCGACGAACTGAGCCGCGCCGTCAATGCAGCGATGGATTCGGGCCGCCCGACGCTCATCAATGCTGTCATCGATCCAGCAGCGGGCACCGAAAGCGGCAACATCGGCAGCCTCAACCCGACGAGCACGATTTCGAAATCCTAAAGCCTTCCTATTCAATCAACGCATCCTCTACACGGAGCATCCAATGACTAAAGCTCTTGATGGTATCAAGATCATCGACTTTACGCACGTTCAGGCCGGTCCTGCCTGTACGCAGTTGCTCGCCTGGTTCGGCGCAGACGTGATCAAGGTCGAGCGTCCCGGTTCGGGCGACGTCACCCGCAGCCAGCTGCGCGACATTCCCGACGTCGACGCGCTCTACTTCACGATGTTGAACTCGAACAAGCGTTCGCTGACGCTCGACACCAAGAAGCCCGAAGGCAAGGAAGTCCTCGAGAAGCTGATCAAGGTTTCCGACGTCATGGTTGAGAACTTCGGCCCTGGCGCTCTGGACCGTATGGGCTTTACCTGGGCACGCATCATGGAATTGAACCCCAAGATGATCCTCGCGTCGGTGAAGGGCTTCTCTGACGGCCACCACTACGAAGACCTCAAGGTCTATGAAAACGTCGCCCAGTGCGCTGGCGGCTCGGCATCCACGACTGGCTTCTGGGACGGCCCGCCGACGATCTCCGCCGCCGCTCTCGGCGACAGCAACACCGGCATGCACTTGGCGATCGGCATCCTCACCGCCCTTCGCTCGCGCGACAAGACCGGCAAGGGCCAAAAGGTCGCCGTTTCGATGCAGGACAGCGTTTTGAACCTCTGCCGCGTGAAGCTGCGCGACCAGCAGCGTCTGGATAAGCTCGGCTACTTGGAAGAGTATCCGCAGTACCCCCATGGCACGTTCAGCGATGTCGTTCCTCGCGGCGGTAACGCTGGCGGCGGCGGTCAGCCAGGCTGGGTCTTGAAGTGCAAGGGCTGGGAAACCGACCCCAACGCCTACATCTACTTCACCATCCAGGGTCACGCTTGGGGTCCCATCGCCGACGCTATCGGCAAGCCGGAGTGGAAGACCGACCCCGCTTACATGACGGCAGGTGCTCGTCAGCCCCACATCACCGAAATCTTCGCAACCATCGAAGAATGGCTGAAGGACAAGACCAAGTTCGAAGCCGTCGACATCCTGCGCAAGTTCGACATTCCGTGCTCGCCGGTGCTGACAATGAAAGAACTGTCGGTTGATCCGTCGCTGCGCGCCAGCGGCACGATTGCCGAAGTCGACCACAAAGAGCGTGGCAAGTACTTGACGGTTGGTTCGCCCATCAAGTTCTCGGACATGAAGGTCGAGATCACGGGTTCGCCGCTGCTTGGCGAGCACACGGATGAAGTCTTGGCTGAACTCGGCTACGATAAGTCGAAAATCCAAGCGCTTCACACGAGCAAAGCCGTCTAAGTTCCGGCGATACTATCCTCCGGAGTGACTGGGCGGCGCTCGAAAGGCGTCGCCCTTTTTCTGTTTTGGAACTTCAATTCGAGGAACAGCCGCCATGACGACCCCCGACCTCGCTCAACTCGTCTCAGCCGTAGGCGACGCCATCATCGTCAGCGACGCTCAAGGCTTGATCACCCTCTGGAATCCTGGCGCCGAACGGATGTTTGGTTTCACTCAAGCCGAAGCAATGGGCCAATCCCTCGACATCATCATTCCCGAGCGCCAGCGTCAGCGTCATTGGGAAGGCTATGAGAAGACGATGGCAACCGGGATTACCCGCTATGGCAGCGATGTTTTGCGCGTGCCCGCCATTAACAAGGCAGGCGAGCCTCTATCGATCTCGTTCACGGTCGGCATGCTTTTCAAGTCCGACGGTAAAGTTGACTCGATTGCCGCCGTCATGCGCGACGAGACCCGCAAGTTCCACCAGGACAAGGCTTTGCGTGTGCGGCTCAAGGAACTCGAAGCCCAGATCGCCAGCCAATCGCCCAAGCCTTTCCCGGCCACACCAACCGACGACGCCTCTCCCGTGGGCGAGCGCTGCCCCGTAAAACACGATTGAACAAATGGCGGATCCCGGGTCCAAGAGCTTGGCGAGGCGTTTCGAGGGGCGAGGATACCTCGACTTCGTTCCGCCTATCGCGTGCTCATCAATTCAGCCAGACGCGCGAAATCCGCCACCGTCAATTGCTCGGCACGCAGTTCGGGCGCAATTTGCGCCTCGCGCAGCAACAGTTCCGGCATGGGCGTCAGCGACTTGAGGCTCTGGCGAAGCATTTTGCGGCGCTGGCCAAACGCGGCTGCCGTCACGCGCCCGAGCATTTTAGCTGACCCAGCCGGTAGCGGATCTTCCCGCGGGATGAATTGAACCACTGCTGACGACACCTTCGGTGGCGGTGTGAACGCCTCTGGCTTGAGGTTCAACACGATCTTGGGAACAGTGCGCCACTGCGCCAGCACGGACAACCGTCCATACGCCTTGCTGCCAGGGGCCGCCACGATCCGTTCGGCAACTTCCTTTTGAAACATCAAGACCATCTGGGAATACCACGGCGGCCACGGCTCGCTTTCCAGCCACCCGGCCAACAGGAGGCTCGCAACGCCATAAGGCAAGTTCGCCGCAATAATCGCCTTGCCCGCGCGGTCCCCCGTTAGAGTTTCCCAGTCGGCTTCAAGCGCATCGCCTTCGTGGACATGCAACTGCCCCGGATAGCGTGCGGAAATTTCCGCCAACGCTGGCAGGCACCGGTGATCCCGTTCGACGGCCACAACGCGGGCAGCCCCTTCGATGAGCAGTCCGCGCGTCAATCCACCCGGGCCCGGCCCAACCTCGACGACGGTCTTGCCTTTGAGGTTGCCGCACGCCCGCGCAATGCGCCGCGTCAGATTCAAATCGAGAATGAAATTCTGACCCAGGCTCTTCTTCGCATCGAGTCCATGGGACGCGATCACTTCGCGCAGCGGCGGGAGCCCGTCTGGACTTGCGCCGTGGGTAACATAGGATTGGCTGGCAGCCACCATAGGTTCGTCGGTCATATCGCGGCGGACGCTAGAGTGGTTCCCCACACGTGTGAAGCAGTTTTCACGCAACCCCTCTTGCCCGTGCCCGGCTCATGGCCTCAGCCATCAACAACGCCTGGATCAGGCTCTCCGGCGAGGCCGTACCTTTGCCTGCGATGTCAAACGCCGTCCCATGATCTGGCGACGTCCGCACGAACGGCAACCCAAGCGTCACGTTCACCCCGGTATCGAACGCCAGCGTCTTGATCGGGATCAGCGCCTGATCGTGATACATGGCGACCACCGCATCATAAGTCTGGCGTGCCGCCGCATGAAACAGCGTGTCGGCAGAGTGGGGGCCAGTCACGTCGTGGCCCAGCGCTTTGAGCGAGGCAACCACCGGCGCGATCACATCGCGATCTTCCCGCCCGATGGTGCCGTTCTCGCCCGCATGCGGATTAAGCCCAGCGACGGCAACGCGCGGTTTAGCAAGACCAAAATCTGTGCGCAGGGCCTCCAGCGTAATCGTGATCGTTTGTCTGATCAGATCCGAGGTGAGCGCTTTGGGCACATCGGCCAGCGGTATATGGATCGTGGTTGGTACAACGCGGAGCGCATCGGAAGCGAGCATCATGACCGGCAGGATCGACCGGCCATCCCCCGCGGCCTTTTCCGCAAGATGTGCCAGATATTCGGTATGCCCGGGATGCCTGAAGCCGGCTTCATAAAGCACGCTCTTGGCAATCGGGTTGGTGACGAGAGCTGCAGCCGTTCCGCGTTGGACTGCGCGGACAGCATGTTCAATGGCGGCAATCGTGGCGGCCCCATTGCGCGCTTGTGGCTCGCCCGCGACCACCTTGAAGCAAGGGGCGACCGGGACAACGGGCAGAGCTTCCGCGAACACAGCCGATGCATTGCCCGGTGCCTCGATCGTCTTGACGGGCACGGCCCAACCCAGTTGCGTGGCACGGCCGGAAAACACGGCGGGATCACCGTACACCGCAAAAACCGGCAGGTGACGCGCATCTCGCTGTTGCCATGCGGCCAGCGTGATGTCTGGTCCAATCCCGGCGGGATCGCCCATCGTGACGGCTAGTGGCGTCAAGGGCGGCATCACCGGTACTCAATCAGCGCATCCTGGCGCAGGTTCTGCAGATGGCGTTTGGCGAGCAGTTCAAATTCTTTCTGCCGCAGTTCTTCCTGGGCCGCCGTCCGCTTCTGCTCGTCCGCCTTGATCGTTTGACGTCCACAGACTGCATACAACTCGACACCACCCGCCCCTACCGTCGGCGGGATCATCTCGCCGTCTTTGGCGCTGAGCAAAAGGCTCTTGGTCGGTTCGGTCAATGATGACGGTTTGCGCTGCCCCATGTCATCATACTTCGCATTCGTGACACTGCCGGCGAGCGACGACATCGACTTGCAGTCCTTGAATTTCCCCCGCATCCCCTCGGCTTCCGCCATGCGCTGGGCCACGAGCTTCTGGTCGATCTTTTCAGGAATCGCCAGCGTCACACGCTGGACCTGCAATTCAACCTGATCTTCACCGGCCGGGCCTTGCGACATGATACGATCGACATCGCGTTCGGTAATCGCAATCTGATGTCCGAACTTGCGCCGGATCACATCATTCCAAGACAGCATGGCGCGGAAACGCGCGCGCATACCATCAATGTCTGCGCCCATGCCCGCGAGATTTTGAGCGAATTGCGCTTCCGTCACCTTGTTCTTTTCTGCCAAGCTGCGAACGATCTTGGAAACGTCCTCGTCAGACGCAACGACATTAAGCTTCTTGGCTTCCTGAAGCTTCAGGCGTTCGTCGATCAACTCATCAAGCGCACCCTTCTTTAGCGTGGGCAGCACACTTGCGCGGGCGCTTTCAACGGCCTGCTTTTGCAGGTTGATCGCGAATTGCTTCTTGCGCTCTTCAAAGGCCGCGATGACCTGCTCGCGCGACTTTCCTGGATTGGCCTTGATGACTTCCCCCAGAATGGCTTTCAGCTTTTCGCTCGTGCTGGGATCCTGGAGCATGCGCTTGAAGCTCGCCTGCGCCTTCTCGCCAATGTTTGCACCCAGTCCCATGATGCGCTGGCGCTGTTCGATCTCGTAGCCGGTAATCGGCTCGTCGTTCACAAGCACCGCAATAGAGAGCCCCTTTGTCTCGCTCGCCTTAACGACAGCCGCTTCGCTTTTGACAGCGGTTTTTACAGGCTTAGGCTTGGGTTTAGCCGCTGCAGCCTTTGGGGCTGCCGCTGGCGGGGTCGCGGGCGCCAGGGGAGGAGCTGTTACGGCTTCGCCTGGCGCCACGCCCTGGGGACGCGCGTTGATCGAGTTGAACGATGGAAACTTCATCGGCGATTCCTGTGCTGCAACGGCGCACGCCAGAAAAACGGGCAAGGCAGCGGCGAGGAGGAGAATGCGCGAAAATTGTTTCATGTGCGAATGCGGGCTCTTGGCTGGCCGGAGCGGGTCAATCGGACGTCAGGCACCAGTGCCCGCCGTCCCATTTAATGTTTGCCGGTACGATGTCCTCGCGGCAGCCTTAAGGTTTTCTCGCTGGAAAGACGTCCATTCCAACTACAACCTGCAAGCGCGACGCGTGTTCAGTCACCGAATCTAACGTTGACACGGCGCACCAGCCGAACAGCCAGACGACAGGAAGGCAATCCTCGACGCGCTCCGAACCAACAATCCGTGCCGGTTATCCACATCAACCGTGGCGCCCACATGGCGGTGAGCCCTAAGCCCGGGAGGTGTGCGGACGCGGGGTCGTGCCTTAGATTACGGCCGGACAGCCGGGTTTTGTGCGTCGCCGAACGTATGATCAAGCACGCTCGTTTTATAGTTTAAGCCGCCAAGATTTTTCAATTCGAAGCGGACCATCACGGAGCGATCGTTCGTCAGTCCCAGGGATGCATTGGTGATGAACGTCTCCTGATACGTCGTTGTCAGGACGAAACAATCATCGGCATATTTCAACGCGATACTGTCGGTCAGAACGCTCTTGGCATCAATGTCGAACCGCATTGCACCGATCACGCTCCAGCGATCGGTCAACTTAAGTCCGAGCGCTGCTGTAACATCGGACTGCGCCTTATCGATCCCGAGCAATGGGTCGGCGGCAGCATAGGTATAGACAGCCGACGCCATGATCGGCCCGTAGTTCACGGAAGCGAATAGGTCCTCGCGGCGGACGCCGAAATCCTGCTCACTAAAGCGGGTTTGCGAGAGCACGCGGAAAATACTGTTCGGAGCGAAATACGCGCCCAGTACATAGTCCGAGCGGTCGTTCTGCAGTCCGCTCGACGGCGAGAACAGATACCGCGTGGTCGGCACGCCCGAGACGATATCCGTTACCTGGCCAGGATTTGAGTACGCATTCTCGCCCGTTAGCTGATAGTGCTGACCGGCCAGGAAGCGCGCATAGCCGCCCTGATTGGACTGGAACGTATATTGGATCCCGGCGTTGAGGCGGGTGCCGGTTTCGACCCGATCTGTGCCCGAGAACTTCTGAATTTCGAACAGGTTGGTGTCATCGAAGACCACGCTGCGCGCATCTTCGTTCGGCAGCGCCCGCTGGCTCACTTTCGCCTGCGAATACAGGACCTGACCAATCGGTTCGATCGTATGGGATGCGCCGAGGCCATTGGCAATCCAAGGATAGCTGACAGTCACGCCACCGGTCGCGAGACCGCGCACAACGGTCTCATCCGTCAGCGTTGCGCCAGACTGCGGATTGACGGCGTTGTCGAGATAATAGGCATCGCCGCGAACGCTTCCGAACGGGGTGTAGGTAATGCCCAGACCGTCGGTCAACCGGCGGCGCCAAGCCAACTCCGTCTTGGCATGGTTGTAGCTCTCGGTGCGCGTATTCAGGATCGCATTGTCACGCGTGAGGCTCAAGACGTTTGACTTCCACGCCAGTTCACCGCCCAGAATGGGGTCTGCGAACACATAATCGTAATCAATGACGGGATGAACCTTTGATTCCGATGTCGGGTTGTCGGACAGGAGCAGCCCACCGAACTGGTAGAACCGCATGCCGAAATAATTGCGCTCCGACTGCCCTTCGAGGTAGGCGATGTTCACGCGGTCAGTCACAAGCACGTTGTCGAGCTTATAGAAACGCCGGAACGTGTCGTCGCTTTCGACTGTGATATCCCAACCGAATTTCCACCAGCTCGACAGCGAGAACAGACCCTTGGTCTGCATGCTGCCGCGCCAGCCATCGTAGACCTGCCGGTTGGCTATGCTGCTCGGCAGCGAAGCGTAGTCCTGCTCAATGCCGGCGACTTTGATCTCATACTCGCCGTTGGCCAGCCGGTGGCGCCATTGGCCTTTCCACAGGATACCTTGCTTGGACAAGTACTCGGGGCTGAACAGGAAGTCGTACTGTGGCGACAGCGCAAAATAGTAGGGCGTCTCAATCGAAACACCCAGAGTCGACGACGAGCCGATAGCGGGAAGAAGGAAGCCCGAGCGCCGCTTCACGGTTGGATCGGGCGCTTCGAAGAACGGTAGTGGAATGATCGGTACGCCCATAAATTCGAACTGGGCATCCTGGAACGAGATCGTAGCCGCTTTCTGGTCGTGGATAATGCGGGCCGCTGAAATACACCACATCGGCGGCATGCCGGGGTTGGATTTGCAAGGCGTGTAGCGGGCATCGGAGAATTCGGTAACGTTGCCGTCCCTACGGATGGCGCGCCGCGCTGCGATCCGAGTATCGTCTGTGCCTACAACACTGAGGGATTCGACGAACCCTTCTTTGAAGTCGTCGGTCAGTTCGATGCGGTCTGCGTGTGTGATCTGGCCGTTGGGATCACGGATTGTCACGTTCCCCGCGGCCGTCAATGTACTGGCGGCTTGATCATAGGTGACCTCGTCGGCCGTCACCGAATAGTTGTTGTAGTAAAGTTCGACGTTGCCCTTGGCGATGACGCGGTTTCCCGACGTATCGTAGGTCAGCTCATCTCCGTTCAGCAGGAGCGGCTGTTTCCGGTCAAGCTTGGTCGGCGACGTGAACTTAATGGCCGGCGTTTTGGGAAACGACGATGCCGCCTTCTGGGCGGCTACAGGCGATGCAAAAAGGACCGCAACCGTCGCAACAGCCAACACGAGTCGCGCCATCATGCGCCCGGTCAACGCCGCATATCCGCGAACGCCCCCGGCGCGATGTTGTCCGCAACCCTCTTGCGGTATCCGCGCGTCACGCACCACTCAACCGTCCTCCTGGTGCAAGAGCACCGTGGTTGTCAGCAAAATCAGAAGTACGATCGGAAGCCAAACGGCAGCCCAGGGCGGTACGAAACCCGCAACCCCGATTTGCCGTGAAACCTCCGCCGCCAGGAAAAACCCGAAGCCCCCAACCATTCCTGAGATCACCATAGTCTGGATCCCTCCAGACCGGAATGACCTCAATGACACAGTTGCAGCCAAAAAAACCATGGCGATGCAGAGGAGGGGGCGCGACAGAAGTATCTCGTATTGGACCCGCAACCTTGCTGATGAAAGTTTAGCTTTTTCAGCTACTTCGATCAATCCTGGCAGGTCCCAGAACGACACCGAAATGATGGTTCCCAGCGCGTCGGCTACCCGTTCGGGGGTGAGATACGTCGATAAAAGATAAGATTCGAACTTTTCGGGCTCCCGTCCTAACCGCGCGACCCAGGCATCTTCGATGCGCCAGAAGCCATCCTTGAGTTCGGCACGAGCGGCATCGATCCGCTCGCTGAAGCGGCCAGCGTCGTCAAAAACGAAGACTGTCACCCCCGATAGCGACAAACCCCGATTGGTTGCTGCAACTGCACTGATAACCGACTGGCCATCCGCCCCGTCCTGCCGGAGCCAGGATCCGCCGCTTTCGCTGCGCAGCAAGTTCGACTCTCGGCCGAAGCTTTCCGCATACATTCGTTCGCCTTCCGCGCGCGCGGCAGCCGCCATCGGATTGTAGACGGCTACTCCGAACACGCCGAGCAAGCCAGCCACGACGATGCCGGGCCACATGAACTGCCATGCTGACATGCCCCCCGCCCGCATGATCGTTAACTCGCTCTTGCGTGCAAGCATAAGCATCGCGCCAATCGATCCGACCAGCACGGCAAACGATAGCAGAAACTCGGTATAGGCGGGCAGCCGCAATAGGGTCATCCAGACCAATTTCCATGCCCCGACAGCGCCGAATTTACCCTGCGCTCGCAGCATTTCGACGAAATCGATCATGAAGATCAGGACGGAACACAACACGAACGTGCCGAGTATGGCGGTCAGGAACCGGGCCTGGATATATCGCCTGAGGGTGCGTGGCGTCGCCATGATCAGCCACCTGCCGCGCGCGCGCCGCCAACGGCTCGCGCGAGCCTCGCGACCGTCTGGCTAAGACCGTCCGCGAGGGGGGCGAATGCTTTGGATACGGCCCGGCCAAAGCGTGGTTGAGAGGCCGTGGTCATCAGCACCAAAGCAATCACGCCCGCACCAATCGGAATTGCATACAAAAGCACAGTAGCCTTTTCGCTGAGCACGACGAAATTCGACATGGCGAGCCCGCCCAGCCGGCATGCGGCACCGGCGACGAAACCGTACATCAGCAATTGCGTCCGGTTTTGACGGGTAGATTTCGCTTGGCCGACTGCCACCAGAGCGATCAGTACGAACGTGAGCGGATAGATCGGGTTTGAGAAGCGCTCATGCAACTCGGCGCGGAATTTTCCTGGCTCCGTCTGAAACGAGCGACTGTTTCCTGGGTTTGTCAGCTCCCCATAGTAGCGCTCACGGGGCCGCAGATCGTTGTCTTCGTTGGCAGACTTCGACTCGAAACGTTCAAGATCGACCGCATACTTGTCGAATTTGATGATCTGCGCGGGCTCAACCATGCTGGGACGGCGCAGAATGTGACCCCGCGTCATGATCAGATACGAGCTGTTGCCATCTTTCACGATCAAGCCGTTTTCGGCCAGATACGACTGCGACTGCTTGGGATCGCGGCTATCGTGCATGATGAGCCCCTGCAACTCACCGTTCAACGCCCGCTCCCGTATATGAAACGTCAACCCCGGCTCGGGACTATTAAAGCGCCCAGGCTGGATCACTTGCGTAAGCAGGTCGGTCCGCATCTGGATGACGTATTCCCGCAGCATCCGCAGACTCCACGGCATGCCGACGTGATTGACTAGCGCAACGCTTGCCGAGACAAGAAGTGCCAATAAGATCAATGGTCTAGCTACCGTCCAAATGGTCGCCCCAGCCGCTGTCATCACGATCAGCTCGCTATCGCCATTGAGCCGGTTCAGCGTGTGCAGGGTCGCAATAAGCAAGGCGAACGGCGCTATGATCGCGATCAAATTCGGCAGCGCCAGCGTCGTCATCTTGATCAGCGTCCAGGCATCCTGGCCCTGGCTGGTCACCACGTTGAGCTGCCGCAAGGCAATGGCGATCCAGACGACGCCAGCCAGCGATAGCAGGATCAGCAGCAGCGCGCCGGCTGCTTGCCTGAACACATATCGCGAGAAGATCGTCATACTTGACCGGTTATCCTCATTTTGTCCGGCTGGCCCGGATCATGTGACCGCAGGCAGAATCCAGGCACGCTCTTTCGCGCCATCCTCGCGTACACGGCTACCAGCCTGTTTACCATCAGGATGGCCAAAGTTCGACCGCACCGGAGTCTTTGGCGGATGTTGCCCCAGCAGCAGCATCTCGCCGTCTGTTCGTGGCCGCAAGCAGCAGCCCTTGGCATACGCAGCCTGCTCCACTAAAGTCCAGCCCTCGCTTCGTCCGCCTCCTCCTGATTGCCCCCGTACGTATGGACGCATGTGTCTTCGTGCGATGCGTGCACATACCTTTTTGCATTGCCTCAACCCGCGCCGGGACAAACAAGTCGTTCCACGCTCAATTGAAAGTACACTCTCCTGCCATGACCAAACACGCTTCGGACCGCCTCGATATCGTCTTCGCTGATCTCTCTCATGATCTAAATCCGGCATGCGTTGTGCTCGCCAGCGACGGCGTCACGCTGGGTAAGACCGCAGCCGATCTCGATAAGCGCTCGGGTGGCAGTATTCACAAGGCAGCCAAGGCGGCAGCGTTCAAGGCTAAATCAAAAGCGACGATCGAGATCTTAGCTCCGCACGGACTTGAATTGGACCGGTTGATCGTGCTTGGCACGGGCAAGGATGCCACGGAACTCGATTGGACCCTTCTGGGCGGGGCAGCAACAGCTGCGGTCTCCAGCCGTAAAGTGAAGAAAGCGAGCATCATCGCCGATGTCGCAACAACCGGCGACATGAAGCCGGCTGATATTGCCGCTGCAATAGCCTTCGGTGCCCAGCTCCGGCATTATTCGTTCAAGAAGTATTTGACGAAGGGCGCAGCTTCCAACGGCAACGACGACAAGGACACCGCCGCCGATAAGGATACACTCGACACCTTGGTGATCCACTGCGCCGACCCGGCAAAAGCAAAGGCTGCCTACGCCTACTATCAAGCGGTCGCCAACGGCGTCCACGTCGCCCGCAATCTCGTCAACGAACCGGCCAACGTGCTGGGTCCTGTCGAATTCGCCCACGAAGTCGAAAAGCTCAAAAAGGTCGGCGTCGAGGTCGAAATCCTCGACGAAAAGGACCTAGAAAAGCTCGGCATGGGCTCGCTCTTGTGCGTATCCCAGGGCAGCGCCAAGCCCGCTCGCGTGTGCGTTATGCAATGGAATGGATCCAAGCAGAAGAAATCCAAGCCCATCGCCTTTGTCGGCAAGGGCGTCACCTTTGATACCGGCGGCATTTCCATCAAACCTGCCGCTGGTATGGAAGATATGAAGGGCGACATGGGCGGCGCCGCCTGCGTCGTCGGGCTTATGCACGCGCTCGCTGAGCGTGAAGCCAACGTCAATGTTGTCGGCTTGATCGGGTGCGTCGAAAATATGCCGTCGGGCAGCGCGGTGCGGCCCGGTGACATTGTTACCTCCATGTCCGGCCAGACCATCGAAGTTTTGAACACTGACGCCGAGGGCCGCCTCGTGCTCGCCGACGTGCTCTGGTACGCGCAGGATCGCTTCAAGCCCCGTCTCATCATCGACTTGGCGACGCTGACCGGTGCCATCATGGTCGCTCTCGGCAAGGAGTACGCGGGCCTGTTTTCCAACGACGACACGCTTGCCGAAGAACTCCAGGCCGCCTCGAAGGTCACCGGAGAGAAGGTCTGGCGCATGCCGCTCGATAAATCGTTCCACAAGCTAATCGACAGTAAGAATGCCGACGTCAAAAACATTGGCGGCCGTTGGGGCGGGTCTTGCACGGCAGCGGCCTTCATCGAGCGCTTCATCAATAAGGATATGGTTTGGGCCCACCTCGACATCGCCGGCACTGCCATGGATAGCACGCGTAACGAGATCAGCCCCAGCTGGGCCTCGGGTTGGGGTGTTCGCCTCCTCGACCGGTTCGTCGCCGACAATTACGAGAAGGCCGAGAAGTAGGCGTCCCTAGTCGTCCCGCTCTCCTGGCGCGGCGCGGTTTGCACCGCTCGCCGCGTCAGATGTCCAGATCAAGTTACACTTGTATCAAACTGAAACGAATTATATTTTCCATAATATCCATTACGCGAACGAAGTATCTTCTCTACGCGAACAAAGTGTCTTCTCCGTTGAGGCGACGATAACCAATTGATCGGGGTCAATGGTTTTGTACGCCGCGTCATCACTCATGAGATTGGACACGTTTGCGTCACAACGGTTTTGAGGCCGGCCCCGCCAGAGGGTTCGCCGGCCTCAGGCGCAAGATTGGGCAAACGCAACGTCGGATCCCGATGAGGAGAGCTTGCGCCGATGACAAAAAGTAAGATGGGCACTGCAGCCACGGCACCCAGCTTGGCAAAGTCAGCCAAGCCGACTGCAACCGGCGACCAAATCCTGACACCAAATACAGACGACATTTCGCCCCGGGCTGCCGCCGCCGACAGCCAACCGTCTTTGGCGCCGGCCCACACACGTCCTCGCCCCAGCGAAATGCGGCGCGACCCGGAAGCGATCCGTCACGCCTTCGAGAGCGGCGACTATCCATATCAGACCAAGATGCGGGAAAAGGACTACCTTCATCACATGGCGACCCTCCAAGTCGAGTTGCTGAAAGCACAGAATTGGATCAAGCAATCAGGCGAACGCATCGTCGTCTTGTTCGAAGGCCGTGACGCAGCCGGGAAGGGGGGGACCATCAAGCGCTATATGGAGCACTTGAACCCGCGGGGTGCACGCGTCGTCGCCCTTGAAAAACCGAGCGAACGTGAACGTACGCAGTGGTACTTCCAACGTTACATCGAGCACCTGCCCGCTGCCGGTGAAATCGTTTTCTTCGACCGTTCCTGGTACAATCGCGCCGGCGTAGAGCGCGTCATGGGGTTCTGCCCGCCGAACGACTATCTCGAATTCATGCGCCAGTGTCCCGACGTGGAACGCATGCTCGTGCGCTCCGGCATCAGGCTGTACAAATACTGGTTCTCGGTGACCCAGGAAGAGCAACTCCGCCGCTTCACCGCACGCGAGAGCGATCCGCTCAAACAGTGGAAATTGTCGCCGATCGACCGCGCCTCGATCGACAAATGGGACGCCTATACCGAGGCGAAGGAAGCAATGTTTTTCTACACCGACACTGCCGATAGCCCCTGGGTCATCGTCAAGTCGGACTGCAAGAAGCGCGCGCGCCTCAACTGCATGGAACACTTTCTGTCGACGCTGCCGTATCCGAATAAGGACCGCAGCATCAATGGACCGGATCCGCTCCTCGTCGGCGCGAGTTCCCACGTTATCGGCCGCGATGAACACATCCTGGGCAAATCTCTCCCACCGGAAAAGCGCCGCGGCAAATCCAATGGCGGGGATTGAATAGCGCTGGGCGGTGAGGACAGTCGCCGTCCGTTTCGTGCACGCTCAGCTCAGCTCCCCCGGCCTTCCAACCACCGCACCATCTCCGCCACGACGACGGCGTAGATCCCTAGGATAAACCCGGTCAGCATGTTTACGCTGACGAGCACGCCGGCGACGGCGGCCAGTTGATCTCCCAAGAGCGTTTGCAGCAGCGCATAGAACAGGGAGTCGAACTTCTGTTTGAGCATGAACAGCATCTCGCTGGCCTGCTGTAGGGTGGGATGGGCCGCCACGTTGAACAGCAGATCCCAGCCGATTTTGCTGAATGTGGGCACCGGCAGGAACGCTAGCGCTATTGAAAACAGCAATCCTAGAGGCGCCGCGATCCGGAAATACCCCCAGCGGCCAGGGCTCACTTCAAACCTGTTCCACAACCACCGCAGCAAACTCGATCCGGCAAATACGCAGCAGCCGAAAATGATCGCAACCGAATAGAGACGACACTGATCCGTTCCCGAAAACGTCAGTAGCGCCACAAGACCGGCCAGGATCGCCTTGGATGCCGCCTCGCTTAGCGCCACCACGCCCGTGAAAAAGCCAGCCGTCGGCACGTTGTGTTCGAAGTAGAAATTGAGTTCGTTCTTGAGCCGTGCAAACTCCAGTCGCGCGCCCAGCCACAGCGCCAGGACAAACGTCAGGCCAGCAAAAATGAGCGGCTGCGTGTAGCCCAGCGCCGCGATCCCCACGATGGCCGCTATTTCGAGAGCGAGGATCAGCAGATTGACAAAAATGCGAATGATGAACATGCCTCGCCCGTCCCCACCCTAAAAGCTATGCCACTAACCCTTAGCGGAGCGTACTGAAGATGACCACGGATGCATCTAGAAAATCGCTCGCGGACCTACTGTCTGTTATGGCGGCACTGCGCACGCCTGAGACCGGCTGCCCGTGGGATCTGGTGCAGACGTTTGAGACGATCGCGCCCTACACTATTGAAGAAGCCTACGAAGTTGCAGATGCGATCGCGCGCGCCGACATGCCCGACCTCAAGGATGAACTGGGCGACCTCTTGCTCCAGGTTGTGTATCATTCCAGGATCGCCGAGGAGGGGGGGCACTTTGCCTTTGCCGACGTTGCGGACGCCGTCACCCGCAAAATGATCCGCCGCCATCCCCACGTCTTCGGTACCGCTCAGCAGCGCGCCGAAGGTGCCGCCCCCGGCTTCTGGGAACGGGTTAAGGCCGAGGAGCGCGAAGAAAAAGCCACGGAACGCGGCACGACAAGTCTCGGGGTCCAGGGGGCTGGACCCTTGGCCTTCACTTCACTTTTGTCCGACGTCCCCGTCGGCCTCCCCGGCTTGACGCGCGCCATCAAGTTGCAGGACAAAGCCGCCCGCGCGGGTTTCGACTGGCCGGATATCAAACCCGTATTCGCCAAGATGACCGAGGAAATCGCTGAACTCGAAGAAGCAGTAGCTACGAACGACGCCGGCGAAATCGAAGCTGAATTCGGCGATCTGCTGTTCGTGATGGCCAACCTCGCCCGCCATCTCAAGATCGACCCCGAGGCAGCCCTGCGCATCACCAATCAGAAATTCACGCGCCGCTTCAACCATATCGAATCCGCCCTCGCCGCGGACGGACGCAGCCCAGTGCAATCTGATCTCGCCGAAATGGACCGGCTGTGGGACGAGGCGAAGGCCGAAGGGAAGTGAAGGCCAGGAGGCGCGCGCCCTGGACCCGCCTACTTCACAGCATTCCAGACCACTTCGCCGATCAGAAGCAGCCCAAAGCCGATCAGCAGGAGGCCCGCGCGGGTATTGATAAGACCGAGCCACTCGGGTTTTAGTTTGTGGCGCATGCGGCCGATCACGCTCGATAGCCACAGCCACCATGCAAGGCTCCCCCCCATGACGGAGGCAACCATGACCAGCGCATCCGTCTGGCTTTTGACTTCAACGTAGGTTGAAACGCCACCGAAGATGGCAAATAACCCAAGCACAGCACCAGGGTTGGTAATCGTCAGAAAGAACGTCTTGGGAATGTCCCAGGCGTAATCAATCAACGTGCCCGCGCCGCCATTCTCGCTCTTGTCCAGCTCAAGAACCGCGGGCGCCGTGTACAGGCGATAACCAAACAGCATGAGGGCAAAGCCGCCGATCACCTGTATGATTGCCCGGTACTTTGTAACGGCGCCGGAAATCGCACCGACGCCGAGGGCTGCGAAAAGTGCGATCAAGCCATCGCCGAGCATAGCGCCGAGCCCTGCCGCCAGTCCGCCCCAAAACCCACGCGCAATGGCGCGCTGAATACAGAGCACGTTGACCGGACCCACCGGAGCCGCCACAACGATCCCGATGATAGCGCCGACGGGGATCACGAGCGGATTAGGCATCCAGCTCATGAATGCACCTTGAGGGGCGCGACGGGGTCAAAACGAGGAAGCGCATGCTGAGTACGATGGCGGACCTGATCGCGCGCATGACCAATAGATTGCAACTTTCCATGCCGCACGTTCAATGTTCTCCCGGTCCCTTGAATCGGCATGTTCGCCTGAAGGTACTGGTACTGGCGCTTGTTGCACTTGTCTATCCAGCGGCAGTTATGGCTCCGCCTTCGTTTGCGGCCCCCTCAAGGGCCGCCGTTACAAACGCGACGCTGCCGCATCCCACTGCAGAAATGCGCGATGCGATCCTGACCGCCGTCCGCTCGGGCAAGCTGATCGATCTCAAGACCGCTCTCGAACTCAACGAAATGCGGCCCGACATCGCCGATGTCCCCGTTGACGATCCCGTCGCCTATTTCGCCAATCAGTCCAAGGATGGCAAAGGCTTGGAGATACTTGCCGTGCTCGATAAGATCCTTGCGCTCAGCCCGGCGGCCGTTCCCCTGGGTCGCGACATCGAAAACAATGCGATTTTTGTCTGGCCGTATCTTGCCGAACGCGATCTTTCTAAGCTCACACCCCAAGAGGAAACCGATCTCGCCGCGCTTATGCCGGCTGAGGATGCCGCTGCCATAAAAGCTGCAAAGCGCTGGGTGTGGTGGCGGTTGTCGATTGGAGCCGATGGCACCTGGCACTCGTTCCGGCGGGAAAAATGAACGCGCGTTTGCGCGTTACTGCGTGCGGCGATTGAGCGTGAATTCCCCATGCGATACGCGCCGCTCCAAACCTTTCACAAGAGCGAGAACCGCATCCTCGCCATACATCCCAACGAGATCGGTGAGAGCCGTGAACATCGCCGCGTATGCCATCTGCTCGGGGGCAAGTCCGCAGTCCAGCCCTTCATCCCAAGCAGCCAGGATCAAGTCCAGCGCGCAGATGTTTTCGTCGTCTTTGGCGGCCAATTCGAAAGTACGCATCTGTCATCCCCTGCCGGCTCGCCTGAACTCTTACTTAGCGCGCCCGATCATAGTATCGTCCACTAGCACACGGTCGAGGTCTAGTGGGTTGCAGAGATAACTCACAGTAAATGCGCATCGTAAGCGGGATTTTTACCGAACCGGATTTTCGGGTTCACGGGATCGATTTGACCAAGCCATCCGAGATCTGCGCGCCTTCCGCGAGGAAGCGCTGAATCGCGGTCTGCGCCGTTGGCGTGCAGGTCGAATAGGTGCGCGCGTAGTTGCGGTAACCCTGGTTAAAGCCGCGTGTCAAACGGGCTTGCCGTAAAGCAGACGAGCCCTCCGCGCGCATCAATTCTTCCATGCGCTCGCGCCAGTACTGGCCCTCGTTAGCCCCGCACAGTTCACGAAGAAAATGCACCGCACCGAGGATCTCGGCGAGCCGCATCAGCCGGTCATCGTAGGGCTTCACATCCTTGACGGCGGGCGCGGCAGCCACTGGAGCCGGCAGCATAACGCTCGCCGCCAGAAGTGCGACGGCTAACCTCGATCTGCGCGTAGCTGTGTGCTTGGTGTTCGACATCGCGGGTCTGTTACCATGGATTCTGAGCGGCCTAGCAAGCGATTTTCTACACTGTGCGCTGGGCCAGATCGAGGCGATAGGCTGCCATCACGATCTCACAAACCCGCCGCCCCAATCCGCGTTGCGCAAGCTGGCTCAACGGAACGAACGCGGCTGCCATGGCATCGGAGCCCGCGACCGGCGGACCTTCGCCGCTACCGGCGAAGGCTATGATCACATAGTGATGGGTCAAGACACCGCCGGCGTCGCGCAGGATCACGTCGTTGACGCCCGCAACCGAATGAAGGCGGCACGAGATTCCCGTCTCTTCGAGAACCTCACGGGCTGCGGCGTCGATTGCCATTTCGCCGGGCTCGATGCTTCCGCCTGGGAGGTTCCACGACCCTGCGTTTGGCGGCTTGCCTCGCTGCACCAGCAAGACCGTGTCACCGCGGAAGATGCATGCGCTGGCAGCAGGGTGGGGAGCGATGGCAGGATCCTGCATAAGGGTTAATGCCGGGAACTGCGTTCGCGCTGGGTGTCCCAGAAGTCGATGGTTTCCTCGCGAAGTGTATCCTTGCAGCTACCCTTGCAATCGATCCAGGTCCCTCCCTTGAGGCGCATTTCAAGGCCAAACCGGCCATGACGAACGGGAGCCGTGTAACAGCCGTTGCCGTAACGCGAACAGACCGACACCGAACCTGCCTGGGGTCCTGGCCCGCGCACCGGGGAGCGTGCCTCGGCACTCGTGTAAAACAAGAGACACGCGGCAATGAATGCCAGCGATCGAACGGTCATCGTTGTCTCCTGCCTCTTGTCGCATATGAGGCAATTCTATATCGCAATTCCGGCCTTGCGAAGCTGTGCCACGAGACGCTCGCGCTTTTCGCTTGGGATTCGAAGACGTACGTCGGTGTCGCCCTCTGCATTGGTGGAGCGCTCCAGTACGTCGGCCTCTTCATAGAGCCACGCGAGTGTCCGCCCGTCACGGGCAGGGATCGTCAACTGCAGAAGTGCGTCTGCTTCTCCCAACCGGTTATCGATGGCAGCAAGGAGAGCGTCAATGCCCTCGCCGGTCACAGCAGAAATGGCGACGGGAATTCGCTTGGCGAAGTGAGCCGCCGCGAGCTGATCCTGTCGCTGTTCGTCATCAAGCAAGTCGATCTTGTTCCAGACTTCGAAAATATGGCTGTCGGCTGGAACTGTATCGATGCCGAGATCGGCCAGCACACCTTCGACATCGGCGCGCTGGGCCTCTGTTTCGGCATGCGCGATGTCGCGAACATGAAGGATGAGATCGGCCTCGATCACTTCTTCGAGCGTCGCACGAAAGGCTGCGATCAGCGACGTCGGCAGATCGGAGATGAACCCGACCGTATCCGACAGGATCACCCGGCGGCCGCTTTGCAAGCGGACGACGCGCATGGTCGGATCGAGCGTGGCAAACACTTGGTCCTGGGCAAGAACACCGGCCCCGGTGAGACGATTGAACAACGTGGATTTGCCAGCGTTGGTGTAACCGACGATTGCGACAACTCGCGTCGAGACCCGGTTGCGGCCGGCGCGATGCAAGGCACGGGTACGGGCGACCTTTTCGAGGTCGAGCTTGATGCCGTCAATCCGGTCTTGAATCATCCGCCGGTCGAGTTCGATCTGCGCTTCGCCGGGACCGCCGAGGAAGCCGCGACCACCGCGCTGGCGTTCTAAGTGGGTCCAGCTGCGCACGAGCCGCGACTTCTGATACGACAGATGCGCAAGCTCGACTTGAAGCACGCCTTCCTTGGTCTGTGCGCGCTTGCCGAAGATTTCCAAAATGAGCCCGGTGCGGTCGAGCACCTTCGCACCCCATTCCTTTTCGAGGTTGCGCTGTTGAACGGGCGAGAGCGCGTGATCGACAATGACGAGTCCCGCGCCGTGCTCCTCGATTGCCGACTTGACCTCGGCCACCTTGCCGCCGCCCAGCAACGTCGAAGGACGAGGAGAGGGAACTTGTATGACCAGGGCCTGACGTACATCGAGATCAATTGCCTGCGCCAGCCCCACGGCCTCCGCAAGCCGGTCGGCTGGCGTGTGCAGCGGTGTTGGGGCTGGAGCCTGCGTACCGTCGCCGGGAACGGCGCGCGCAATGCGATGCCCGCGCGCCAGGACGGGCACCAGCACGAGCGCTCGCGTTGCAGCCACACTGGTATCCATCGGGCGGGAAGGGCGCGCAGGGATCTGCGCGATCTGATCGTCGTCAAGGCCGGGTCTGGTGTCGGCGTCTTCGATTGTAATGCTGTCCTAGCCTGCTTGAGCTTCGCTGGGATCGTTGTCCATCAAGTGGACCGGCGCGCCCGGCATGATCGTCGAGATGGCATGCTTATAGACGAGTTGGGAGTGACCGTCCCGGCGCAAGAGCACACAAAAGTTGTCAAACCACGTGACGATGCCTTGCAGCTTTACACCGTTGATGAGAAATATCGTCAAAGGAACTTTTTGTTTGCGGACATGATTGAGAAACGCGTCCTGCAGATTTTGGGCTCGTTCAGCGGCCATTTTTTTTCTCTTTGTTACGTCTTTTTACGTTGGCACATGAGCAAGTACCCATGGCGGCGGACGCTACACGCGTACTGTGACATTATGGTCAGCGCCATGCCATTCGGCAATGGCCCGCGCCCGCGACTAAAGCAACCCCGGTCTCGATTAAACCTGTTGCACCGGTTGCTCGAAAATCAGACGGCAGTTGCCTTGGCCACATCATGGAACGCAGCCCGAAGCCGTTCACCGACCGGTCCGGGCTTACCAGTTCCAACGGGTTTGCCGTCGATGCGGACCACCGGCATCAGGATATTGCTCGCCGATGTCAGGAAAGCTTCCTTCGCTTCCATGGCCTCGCTCACCTTGAACGGCCGTTCGATGACCTTGAGTTGCAGCTGCGCCGCGACGTCCTTCAAAGTCGCTCGCGTTACACCAGCCAGGATTTCGTGACCAACGGGGCGTGTGACCAACTCACCTGCCGCGGTGACGATCCAAGCATTGCTCGAAGCGCCTTCCGTCACGAAGCCTGCCGTATCGACATACCAGGCCTCGCCGGCCCCTTCCGCCTTCGCTGCATCCTTGGCGAGTATCGACGGCAGCAGCATCACCGTTTTGAGATCGCAACGGTTCCAGCGCGCTTCCGGCATGGTCTTGACGCCAATCCCAACTTTCGCCTTAGCGGCAATCTTTGCGTGGTTAAGTGGCCGCGCGAGACACACAAACGTGGTGGGATGATCTGTATCAGGCAGCGCGAAATCACGGGGTGCTGCGCCGCGCGTGACTTGCAGGTAAACGAGACCGTCATGCACCCGGTTGCGGTGGACCACCTCCGTCAAAACCCGCGACATCGCGGGCCCCGTCATAGGTTGTGGGATCTTCAATTCCGTAAGCGAGCGCGACAGGCGCGTCAGATGCCGCTCCTGGTCGATGAGGCGCCCATTGCGCACCTCCATAACCTCGTAAACGCCGTCGCCGAACTGAAACCCGCGATCCTCGGCGTGGATCAGCGCATCGGCATAAGCGCGATACTGCCCATTCACGTAAATACAGCGCGTCACGTGGGTGCCCCTTTATGAAAACGCCCACAGCATCAGAGCGTTGTCGTGGATGAGTGCGCGGGTGTGATCGGTTAACTTGGATTTGTCAAACGCCGGGACAACAAAGTGCATGCCGGACTTCGTTGCATATTCGTATGGAGACGCGGGCAGGCCCTCAAGTCCGGTCAACTCGTGCCTGACCCGCGCCGCATCGTCAGCACTATCGCAATCGAACAGCCAGATCTTCTCAGCCTGGCACTTCGGGTCCATCAAGCACGACAACCAGCGGGATTCGATGGCGCGGTAGAAGGCCTCGCCGTCAGTATCGTAGCCGGCAGCGAGCTGGCGCTCCTTGAACATGCGGATGGCCTTGGGCACGTCACGGGACCCGGCACTTGCGTAAATGCGTTCACCCGGCCGCATAAGTTCGACGAGCTCCCCAAGTTGCTGGTCAAATTCTGCTGCGCTGAACGATGCACGCGAAATGGTGCGCAATTCGCGAGCGCCGTCCTTGTTGCGCGCTCGCAAGACCAGCAATCTTGCGCCGGTCTTGTAGTCCTCGGGATGCGACAGAGCGTGCAACGGTGTCTCCGTGCCTGGTCCCGTTGCTCAGGGCTCACGCCGTCTTGAGATCGCCGGTGCGTTGATCCGACGATACGCCCAGCGCGCGCAGCTTGCGATGCAGCGCCGAACGCTCCATGCCCACGAACTCCGCCGTCCGCGAGATGTTGCCGCCAAAGCGGTTGATCTGAGCCAGCAAGTACTCGCGCTCGAAGATTTCGCGGGCCTCGCGCAGGGCCAAACTCATCAAGTGCTCCGCGCCACCGTTAACCGGCAGCGGCACGTTGGAGCCGATCTCGTCGGGGAGCATGTCGGCGGTGATGATCGTGCCGGATTCGCCGCCAGCCAAAATCATCAGCCGTTCGATGTTGTTGCGCAGTTCGCGCACATTGCCAGGCCAGTCATGGGCCTGCAGCACGGCAATCGCATCTTCGCCGATCCGCCGTGGCGCAAGCCCGGAACTCTGCGCGATCTGGCCAACAAAGTGGGTGATGAGATCTGGAATGTCCTCGCGGCGCTCCGTAAGGCCTGGAACCCGCAGCGGCACGACGTTGAGCCGGTGGAACAGATCCTCGCGGAAGCGTCCCTCCTGCATGTCGCGTTCGAGGTCGCGCGAGGTCGAGGTCACGATGCGCACATCGACGGCCACCTTCTGCGCGCCGCCCACGCGCAGAAACTTCTGCTCGACCAAAACGCGCAGCACCTTGCCCTGTGTTTCCATCGGCATGTCGGCAATTTCGTCGATGTAGAGGGTGCCGCCATGTGCTTCTTCGAGCGCACCACATTTGCGCGGACCGCCCGTGCGATCCTCGGTTCCAAACAATTCTTCCTCGACGCGGTCGGGGGCCATCGCAGCCGCATTCAAAACGACGAATGGGTTATCGGCGCGATGAGACTTCGTATGGATGACGCGCGCGGCGAGTTCCTTGCCGGTGCCCGACTGGCCGCGGATTAGAATGCGGCTGTTGGTGGCCGCCACCTTTTCGATCGCGTTCTTCAACTGGTTGATGGCTGCCGATTTTCCGACCATTTCGGCGCTGATGGTCGACTTCTCACGCAGCTCACGGACTTCGCGTTTCAACTGCGATGCTTCAAGTGCACGCAGTACGACCAGCACCAGGCGATCCGCCTTGAACGGCTTTTCAATGTAGTCATACGCTCCACGCCGGATGGCCGTCACCGCGGTTTCGATGTTGCCATGCCCCGAAATAATCACGACCGGCAACTCAGGGTACGTGCGCTTGATGATCGACAGAACTTCAAGACCATCAAGCCGGCTGCCCTGGAGCCAGATATCGAGAATGACCAGTTGCGGCCGCCGCTCTTCGATGGCGCGCAAGGCCTCGTCGCTGTCACGGGCAAGCCGCGTGCGGTGGCCTTCGTCTTCCAAGATCCCCGACACGATGTCCCGGATATCGGACTCGTCGTCTACGACCAGAATATCAGCTGCCATTAGCGTGCTCCTTGGATTCGACCCGCCGGTTTTCCGGCTGGGCGCGGCATCACGCGATCACTGTTTTTCAACAGCGTCGGCGATACGGATGGGGTGTTAAGTGATGATGTTGGTTTTTGGAACGGCTCAGCGCCGCTATATTGCTGCTCGTCAGGTTTCGCGTGCTGAAGTGAAGATTCGTGCTGCATTTGCTCGACCGGTTCGGGCTCTGGCGGTGGCGGCGCAGGCCTATACTCTTCCATTGGCGGCATGGGCAAAGTCATCCGCATCAATGCTCCCCTCAGACGGTCGGGTGCCCGCGGCGCATCCTCAAGCGTCAGCGTTCCGCGATGTTGTTCTACGATCTTCTGGACGATCGCGAGGCCAAGCCCCGTGCCCTTGGCCCGCGTCGTGACATACGGTTCAAGCAATTTCGCGCGGTTCTGCTTGGGTAAGCCGACGCCGTTGTCGACAACTTCGATAACTGCGCGGTCGTAGCCCCGTGTCAGCCGCACCTCGATCCGGCCATGGTAGCTTTCCGGCTTCTCAGAGCTGTTGGCTAACGCATCAATGGCTTCGGATGCGTTTTTGACGAGGTTGGTCACGGCCTGTCCAAGCAGGCGGCGGTCCGCAAGACCGGGCACCGCGACGCTCGGCATATCCAGATCGAACTTGATGGCAGGGTGGCTCTCGCGGAACAGTACCACGGGTTCATGGATGGCCTCGCGCAGGTCACCCGCCTCCATCTGCGGCTGCGGCATGCGGGCGAACGACGCAAACTCATCGACCATGTTCTTGATGTCGCCGACCTGCCGCGAAATCGTATCGGTCAGTTTGTCGAATATGTCCTTGTCCGTCGTGATCTGGCTGCCGTACTTGCGTTTGATGCGCTCCGCTGAGAGCTGGATTGGCGTTAGCGGGTTCTTGATTTCGTGCGCAATCCGGCGTGCCACATCCGCCCAGGCGCTCGTGCGCTGAGCCACCACCAGATCCGTTACATCGTCAAACGTTACAACAGAGCCCACATCGCCCTTGACTGACTTCTCACGCGTCACCTGAACCGCAAATGTCCGTTCATTCGCCCCGATCATGACGGCGATCTGATCCTGCGATTTCTGCTTGAGGCCTTTGTCGCCGCTGCCCTCAAGCAGCGCTTCGAATTCAGCAACTTCCGATGAGAGCTTCTTCCCAACAAGGTCCGCAGCCGGCTTGCCGAGCAACTTTTCTGCAGAGCGGGAGACGAGCGTTACGATTCCATCACTGTCGAGCCCGATGACACCTGCCGACACCCCGGACAGCACCGCTTCCATGAAGCTACGGCGTTCGTTCAACTGTTCATTCACAGCGACCAGCGTATCGTGCTGGCTCTTTAAATCGACGGTCATCTTGTTGAACGTCATCGAAAGACGGCGCAAGTCGCCCTCGCCGCGCTTTTCTGGGAGCGCTATGGCAAGGTTGCCTTTAGACACCTCCTGGGCTGCCTCGATCAGACGCCGGATGGGCGCCACGAAGCGCGCGGCAAACCACAACCCCGCCCAGATAGCCGCAAGGAGCGCAGTGATCGAAATCATGAAGTACATCAAACCGTGGGCGATCTTGAGGTTTTTGCCCACCTGCCGGAGCCGGTAGTACTCATCGGCGTTCTGCTCGGTGCGCCGGATCTGGCCAACCACCGCCGGGCTCACGGCACGAGCGACATATAAATACTTACCCGGCCACTGATTGAGCTTGGCAACCGCATACACCCGAGCGGTTGAACTGCTGTCGAGCAGTGGGACTTGGCCCTGGTCCGCCTTGTAGATCGCATCCATCGGCGGTTTGAGATAGGGGAGTTTCTCGTCTTCGAACGCTGACGCAACCGGCTTCCCGTCGCCGTCAATCACGTAGCCAACCAGCAACCCGCGCAGCGACACCTGGGCCAGCAGCAGGTTTTTCAGCGCATCCGGGGCAATCGTACCTCCTTCGACAGCTGCGCCAATGTCGCGGGCCATATTGAGGATATCGGTGTTGATCAGCTGCCCGTGAACGTCGAGGTAAGCCCGCGCAACTTCCCCAGACGTATTGATGATTTCCCGCGTCTTGGTCGAAAACCATCCGTCGAGCGACCGTGAAAACGTCGTCGTGGCCGCCAGCGCCAGGAGGATCGCTGGCAGGGCTGCAATTACGCTGAATAGACCGACGATGCGAACGTGGAGCCGCGCTCCCGGGACCTTCGCATGCCAAGCCTGCACCAGCCCATTGGCCTGCCAGGCGATTGTGCCGATCATTGCGATGATGAGCACGACGTTGACGAACAACGTTGCGATGACGACGTCGCCGCGCGGCGCGATCGGGGTCAATCCCGTCAGAATGGCGTACGTGGCTGTCGCCGAGATCAGAGATAGGACAACGATCACTAGCCCGACCCAGAACGCGCGGTCGCTCGGATCCAGCAGTGGCGTTGCGCTGCCTCCGACGGAATTACCGGCACTCGCGCCAGGGAACTTGGCGGTCATCGATCTGGTCTCGTTTCAATTTACTCGGGGACCATTGGCGCGCGGACTGCAAACCGCTGGCGAATGGTCCTGTGTGTCCGCCGCGCCAGACTGACGCAACGTGATCACTATGAAACAAGAAACTGTGACATTTCCGCGACTACCGCAAGTGGGCAGTTGGTAAATAATGAAACAGATACAGACCCGCAATAAACAGACAAATATGACTTAGCAGCAAGGCTTTAAGCCTAGCCAACGCATGCGAGACCTTAGGAAAGAGGCGTTCTGAAAACACGAATATCCAACGCCTTAATTCGGGATCGCAGCGTGTTGCGGTTGAGGCCCAGCAGTTCGGCAGCCCTGATCTGATTGCCTCGCGTCGCGGCCAAGGCAGCGGAAAGCAGGGGCTGTTCGACCTGGCGGATGATGCGGTCATAGAGGCCAGCGGGCGGTAGATCGCGACCGAAGGTGCCAAAATAAGTTGCTAGATACCGTTCGACTTGTTCGGAGAGATCCTTCGGCGAGCTTCCAGAATCTGCAGGAGACGCGGGCCCCGCATCCGCCAGATCATTGTCGACCATTTGAACTGTCAGCGTATCCTGAGTGTTGAGCGCGGCCAGCCGGCGGACAAAATTCTCAAGTTCGCGGACATTTCCGGGCCACGCGTACGATTTCATCCGCTCGATGGCCGCCGTCTCAATCGTTTTCTGCCCGAGCCCCTCGCGGGCGGCCTGACGCAGGAAGTGGCGGACCAAATCGCCGACGTCGTCAATTCGTTCACGCAGCGGCGGCAACCGCAGCGGGACGACGTTCAAACGATAGAACAGGTCCTCGCGGAACGCGCCGAGTTGGATCTGGTTTTTGAGATCGCGATGGGTCGCAGCAATAATGCGCACATTGGTCTTAATCGGCGTGCGGCCGCCCACAGTCGTGTACTCGCCCTGCTGGAGGACACGCAGAAGACGTGTCTGCGCTTCAAGCGGCATGTCGCCGATTTCGTCTAGGAATAGCGTACCGCCCTCAGCCTGCTCAAAGCGGCCCTGGGTCCGGTTCTGCGCGCCGGTAAAGGCGCCCTTCTCATGACCGAACAACTCGCTCTCGATCAGCTCGCGTGGGATCGCCGCCATATTGATGGCAACGAACGGCCCGGTCCTGCGCTTGCCGTGATCGTGCAGCACGCGGGCAACGAGTTCCTTGCCCGTACCGCTCTCTCCATTGATCATGACCGTGAGATCCGTCTGCGTCAGACGGGCCAGCACGCGATAGATTTCCTGCATCGCTGGCGACCGCCCGATCAGCGGCAACTCTTCGCTATCGTGGTGATCGGGTGCACGCGCCGGCTTCGTGCCAGGCTGCGAAAGCGCCCGTCCTACGACGGCCACGATTTCCGACAGATCGAAGGGCTTGGGCAGATATTCGTAGGCGCCTTTTTCGGCGGCCGTCAGCGCCGTCATCAGCGTGTTTTGTGCGCTCATGACAATGATCGGCAAGTCGGGACGCGCCTTCTTGATCCGCGGAATGAGATCGAATGCGTTCTCATCGGGCATGATGACGTCGGTAATCACGACGTCGCCCTCGCCCTGCTGGATCCAGCGCCACAGCGTGGCCGCATTTCCGGTCGCCCGGGGCGCATAACCCGCCCGCGCCAAAGCCTGGTTCAACACCGTCCTGATGGCGGTGTCATCATCTGCGATCAGGATCGTTCCTCGCGCCATAGTGTCCTCGCCGGTTCGATCTTAAACTTTGCTGGAAGAAGGAGGCACCAACGGCGCCCCCGCTTTGGTCTTAGTCGTCAACGGCAACAAAACGCGGAACACGGTTCGTTTGGGTTCGCTGTCACACTCGATCACGCCGCCATGATCGCCGATGATCTTGGCAACCAGCGCCAATCCCAAGCCTGTCCCGTTGCGCTTAGTGGTCACGAACGGATCAAAAAGGTGCGGTTTGAGATGTTCAGGAACGCCCTGCCCGTTGTCCTCAATCGAAATCATTAGCGGCAGCGAGATGCGTGCGTCCGAGCCTGGTATCGCCAATCGCACTCCTGGCCTGAAGGCCGTCGTAATGACGATCCGCCCCTGGTCGTTGGCGTTGTCGCCAATCGCTTCGGCGGCATTCTTCACCAGATTGAGAAAAGCCTGCACGAGTTTGTCGCGATTGGCCGGCAAAGCCGGGAGCGAGGGGTCGTAATCCTCCACAAAGCGGATGCCCCGCGCAAAACCTGTTTCTGATAAGCGCCGCACATGATCGAGCACGTCGTGGATGTTCACCGGCTCGGTTGCCAGAGGCCGTTCGTCGCCAAACACCTCCATCCGATCGACGAGCTTGCGAATTCGCTCGGTTTCCGAGCAGATCAACTGAGTCAGCGCCCGATCCTCATCCGACAGGCCCGGCTCAAGCAATTGTGCCGCGCCACGAATTCCCGACAACGGGTTCTTGATCTCGTGCGCCAAGACGGCCGCCATGCCCGACACGGTCCGCGCAGCCGCGCGGTGGGTCAGTTGCCGTTCGATCATCTGCGCCATGGTGCGCTGTTGCAGCATCAAGATAACGTTGCCGGGATGCTCCGGCAGCGGCCCCGCATGCACATCGATGAGCTTGGAAGATGTGAATTTCTGCGTCACCATTTCGATCGCGTATTCGTTGACAGTCTGACCGCTACGCCGCACTTGTTCAATAAGCGCAATGAGTGGACACCCGAAGGCCACGACAGAGTCAAACGTCTCGCGTTTCAACATCGCGAGACTCGTCGACAGAAAAACTTCGGCCGCGGCGTTGGCATAGGTCACCCGATTTTCATCACCGATCACCAGGATGGGATGAGGCAACGCTGCCAGCAGCGTTTCCTGATCGACGGGACGGCGAACCGGGCGAGCGGGCTGTATCTTGGTCATGCAGCGACCCTTTCGTCGTCACGCTCATAAAACGACCGTAAACCTGCCAGCACGCGGCGATTGTCGTCGTCCGTGCACAGTGACCGGCGCCAAGCCTTCACTGCAGCCGAGTCCCGTCCGCTGCTCTCCAAATACCAGCCGATATGCTTGCGCGCATTCCTCAGGCCTAGGGCCGGGCCATAGTGAGAAAACATCGCCTCGATATGTCCGCAGGCAATGTCTGCCTGTTCGACAAGCGGGGGAGGCCCAGCGTCCATACCTGTCGCCAAAAAGCCTGCAATCCGTCCCGGCAACCACGGCGCACCATAAGCCCCACGCCCGATCATGACACCCGTTGCACCTGAGGCTTCCAGTGCCGCCGTCGCATCCTCGATCGACTTGATGTCGCCATTGACGAGCACCGGCACTGAAACAGCTGCCCTCACTGCTGAGACTGCGGTCCAGTCAGACTTGCCTTTGTAAAACTGACATCGGGTTCGTCCATGCACGGTGATCAGCTTCACCCCGGCCGCTTCGGCGCGCCGCGCCAACTCCGGCGCATTGCGGGATTTTTCGTCCCAACCTAGGCGCATTTTGAGCGTCACCGGAACGCGAACGGCACCAACCACAGCCTCGATCAATGACGTGGCATGATCCAGGTCGCGCATAAGGGCCGAACCCGAAAGCTTCCCCGTCACTTCCTTGGCGGGGCACCCCATGTTGATGTCGATGGCATCGGCTCCGAGCCGCTCAGCAATCCGTGCCCCCTCAGCCATCCAGTGCGCTTCGCGTCCCGCAAGCTGGATCACGTACGGCGAAAGCTCACCACCCTTTGCTTTGCGCAGGCAATCGGGCCGGTGACGCACCAATTCTTCGCTGGCGATCATCTCCGACACCACCAATCCCGCCCCGAGCCGGTGGGCTAATTGCCGGAACGGCAAATCACTGACGCCCGACATCGGGGCCAGAACGACTGGGTTGGAAAGCGAAATGTCACCGATTTTCAAGGCGTTCACGGCGGTCCAGCGTATGATTTGATGCTTTTTTGAGCATGTTCTAAGCGTGCCTGTATCTTGAGCACTCTACGTCGCGCCGCCGGTTTTCGCAAGCGCGAAGGTGAGGATGCGGCATTGCTGTGACGAGCGGTCTTGCGTAAGCAGGGTTGGTACGACGAGTACGCGCAAGGTGGAGTGAGTAGATGACAATCGCATGCGCTTTGATCGTTGCCGCAGGCCGGGGTTCGCGCGCGTCGACCGGTGCCGGCAGCCAGCCCAAACAATATGAACACATCGGCGGCGTCCCGGTCCTCGCCCATACGCTACACCCGTTCATGCGCAATTCCGGCATGTCTTATGTTCAGGTCGTGATTCACCCCGACGATGCTGCACTTTACGCCGCCGCAACCGAGGGGCTGGCACTCCTCCCTCCCGTAACCGGGGGCGCAACGAGACAGGCGTCCGTCCTGGCTGGCCTGGAATCGCTTGCTGCCCATTCACCCGGCCGCGTTCTGATCCACGACGCTGCCCGCCCGTTCGTCACCCGCGATGTGCTAACGCGCGTGCTCTCAGCCCTCGACACCCATCCCGCCGCCATCGCCGCCGACCCGGTCGCCGACACGCTCAAGCGCGCCGCACCCGATGGCACAATTGCCGGAACCGTCGATCGGACCGGTCTCTGGCGCGCCCAAACTCCGCAAGGCTTTCATTTCGACGCGATCCTTTCGGCCCATCGCAAAGCTGCCGCTGCTGGACGATCAGACTTCACCGACGACGCAGCCCTCGCCGAGTGGGCCGGCTTGCCGGTGTTCCTGGTAACGGGATTAAGCGCCAATACCAAGATCACGACCGCCGAAGACCTCATCGCCGCCAATCGTACCAAGAGTGCGCCGGGCTATTCCCGTAGCGGGCTTGGCTTCGACGTTCACGCCTTCGCGCCGGGAGACCATGTCTGGCTCGGGGGCGTCCGCATTCCTCACACCCACAAACTCGACGGCCACTCCGACGCCGATGTCGTGTTGCATGCACTCACGGACGCGCTTCTTGGCACTATCGGCGACGGCGACATCGGGCAGCATTTCCCACCCAGCGACCCCAGATGGAAAGGCGCAGCCTCGATCCTGTTCCTCGAGGACGCCGCCCGGCGTGTCCGCGCACGAGGCGGGCGCATCCTGAATGCTGATATCACCGTGCTGGCCGAAACCCCAAAGATCGGTCCCCACCGGCCAGCCATGCAGTCGATCATCGCTAGCGCGCTGGGCTGCGCGCCGCGCGACATCGGCATCAAAGCGACCACCACAGAGACGCTGGGCTTTGTCGGCCGCCGCGAAGGTATCGCCGCCATGGCCGTCGCGAGCGTCGTATTGCCAGAGTAAGCCGTGCAAGAGCGCAACTGCGCCTTGACTTCGCCGCGCCCACCCTCGATAAAGCGCGCTTCCGGTACGGTCCGGGCGATTAGCTCAGCGGTAGAGCACACCCTTCACACGGGTGGGGTCGTAGGTTCAATCCCTACATCGCCCACCATTTTTTCAAAACGCACTGCACTAGGACTTCGCCGGTATTGGCCGCGCGTCGGGCTCACGACGTGTGCGCATCCCCAGTCGACATTCAGGTGATTGGATAAATTATCGAACGGTCTGATTGTAGCTGCTGACTACGATATAGCGACATGCTTGAGCACTGAACCTGAAATTGTGCAGCTTAAAATTGCGCTCGAAGATGGAAAGCCTAGGGCAAAGTTCTCCGCCACCGCCAAGCGCTGGAAGCTGAAGCCATGGACACAGTGTATGAGTACCGCCCGTGCCGCCCAGATCGCCAATCCGGGAGTTTGCTGGCGATTGCGGTGAAGCAATTCGGCTTGTGATCTGTGGACGTGCTGGGAGGGTGTCAATCGCGGCGTCCCCCTTCGGCTCGGGCACCCCTGCCAGGGTCGCGGACCCCTGCCAGGGTCGCGGCCCCCTGGACGCGTGCCTTTTGGAAGATTTTTGTTCGGGTCGTGTGGAGCGAGGGCAGCCGCCGGACGCAAAAAAGCCCTCGCCGGTTGGGGCGAGGGCTTTTGAGGGATATTGAAGAGGGTG
>JANLYB010000249.1:0-4852 GCA_031365425.1 Hyphomicrobiaceae bacterium | reverse complement strand
CTTCAATCGGGAATCTAGGAATGGGCAAAGCCTGTGGCGGCAAAATGAACTGGTTCGTCGCAGTGTCCCACGTTGGTTCGACGTGGTGAAAAGGGAACCCTAGCTTGCAAAGGCTGACGCCCGGCTCGAAGTCCTTCGTTGGGTCTTTGATGGTCGGATAGGTTTGTACCCACGCCGGATCAAATGGCTGCAGCCGGCCGACGGCGAGATCCACGCTCGGAATCCCGTGCCACAACACCAGGCTGGAACCATTTACACCCCACCATGCCGAGTGTTTCTCGGTTGCATCTGGCTTTATCCTGGCGATCTTGCCAAGCTGACGCCGGCGCTCCTTTTCGTCGATTGAACGGTTAGCCCTGATTAAATCGATCTGGGCTTGTGTGGTGTTGAATTGCGCTACTTCGTCCATCATGGACTGATATTGGGCCATGATGTGATGAGCGGTAAGGATCCATCCATCTTCGTTCAAGACAACAAACGAACCTATTGAACTAGAACACTTTCCGGCGACGGTCTTGCGGGACAGAACCACGGGAAGGGTAAATTGACTTGCGATTGCATAAGCTTGGCGAAACATCGGTCGACCTCCAGAAATTGGATCGACGCTACACGCCTTATTCAGCCAACAACAACGGACAAGATGAGATTATCCCGCGCTTGTTGGGAGACGATAGTCGCAAAAAAACGCCCCGCCGGGTCCGGGGGGTGCGGACGCGGCGGGGCTGGGGCGGGCGTGAGGGACTCCCGCTGGTGCGCGCCGGCCGGAGACACAGCGCGAACTTCGTTGGTTAAATCAAATCACCTTCCCGAACGCCCACATCGCGACGAGCACGACAGAGGCGATGATGGATCGCCAGAGCAAGCGGCCGGAACGGGTTTCACCGGCGAGAAAGCGGCCCCACGCGCAACGCATCAATGACCGAGGATGGCCCGCAGCCGTTCGCCCGAATCGCATGGGCCGTGTTGGCGAAGGGACGTGGCTTTGAAGCAACGAGGACGATCGATGGCTCAACCCAGCCCGCATAATCCTATGCGTCGCGCGCAGGGCCCCTCAAGGCGTGGCCTGGAACCGGTGGCGCATGCGTCGAGGGCATCGCGACGGCCAGCCTTGACCGGCCCTGCGCGCGATGCTCCGTGGATGCTGCATGCCAGTGCGAAGGAACGGCCGCCAGCACGAACAAAGGAACTGACACCATGAGGAACTGCCCATGACGTGATCTGCAAACCTTCAACCCGTTCCCCGCCGAGGTTTGCGAGACGTGACGACGAGATGGAGATCGGTCTTCCCGGCGCGATCGAACACTGGCGACCCCAATGGCCCATTCAAGGCCCGCTAATCAGATCGACCGCGCGCTGATATCCATGATGGCCCGGAGCAATAAACCGCTCCAATCAGAAGCCGGATACATTGATGCAAGACCGCAAACCAGATCGACGAAACATCGTGCGACGCACGGCCGGACCATACATTGAGGTCATTCGGTTCGGTCGAGCGTCGCAGGCCGAACGACATCGACACCTTAACAAGGCGACGCTCGAGGCGATTCTAGCCACTTCGTCAGCTTAACCCTCTATGATCCTGGCGAGAGCCCCAAGCGCCGGCAGCGAGCCAATTCCTGCCATCCTGAGGCACAGATCATTAGATGGCCTGTGCTTTTTGTGTGTGCCAGCCGATAGGGTTGCAGGTCAATTTCTGCTGCCCTAAAATCGAAATGGCGCAACTCGCGGCAACCAACGGCCGGTCTGGGGTGATCACCGAGAGTGGCGTCGCCACCCTCCAACCGAGCGAGGGTAGTGATTGATTATGCGCCGCCCGCTTTATCTCTATCCAGGGTGGTCCAAATGGTGCTTCGTCAATCAGAAAAAATCCTGCTCAACTGCGTCGCAATTGGCGCTCTATGAGTTCAAGTTTTTCATTGTTGTTTCACGGGCAATAGCCGATGCAATGGTTTAGCTTCCTGGGCGCCCCGCTACTCCTGATTTGGAGCCTATTCGATCTCGGATCGCATAAACTTGAGCAGAAGCGCCGTCATCAGGTACTTATCGAAGGCAAAGAAGCCCAAGCTGTGGTGCGCCCGCCGTCGGGCCTCCAGTGGGTTACCATTGAATGGCAAGACACAGCTGGCCGTCCCCGGGACGGGACCGGCTGGACCGGCAAGCCTTTCGCCCGGCGGATTAGAGAATATCGAGGAGTGACCGAGACTGTCGAAATTAAGTATCTCGACGATCCTGCGATCAATCCCGTTATTTTGAGCGAGGCCCCAGAGCGGGAGCGTGTCAACGAATGGTGGATCTATACTGACATGGGGATGGCCACCGCCATGTCGATTCTTCTAGGCTGGTTCGCTTTCACATTTCTCTGGTGGCGATCTGCAAAACGCGGCGATTTAGAATGACGTCGCGGCGGCCAGCATGCATGAAGGGATTGTCCCACCAGCCGAGATTGGTCTGACCTGACGATCGGATAATCGTAAAACGCCTTCAATGACATTCAAAAGAACCTAACCTACCGCGTTTTGTTTGCATGATATAACAGCATTTGGCGCCGGCCGCCCGGGAGCGACTATGCGAGTAAGCCTAGCAGTACTCACCATCGCATGCGCAGAACTAATTGTGCCAGATCAGGCTCTGGGTCAGCAGCTTTGTGATCTGGCAGTTGGCGATCTCGGCGCACTTCGGTCCCAAGTTCAGCAATTGCCGGGCGCTGCCCCAATTGATAGTCGCAGTCCAGATTTCGACGTGATCAGTGTCGGTCGCGGACAGATCTGGAATTTCACGAAGGCCCACCATCCCGCTCATCCCTCGGTCGCATGCCGAAAACTTGTTGAACGAGATGGTCAATTTTTCGTCGAAACAAAGCTTCACTGTCGCGCTTCAACGGAGAGGTGCAATAGCTTATCAGCAGACTACGCTCGGCTGGATCAGATAATGATGGATTCTCTTAAAGGCGAGCCGCCGAAGCGCTGAATATAGCCGCCGACAGAGACTCTTATTGCTTTAATCCTCTGCAGTGCTGTGCTCGCAGATCCTGCGGATTTATTCTAGGCCGTCGGCAGCCTCGCTGCCTACGTCATTGGCGAATTGATTATTCGCGCTGTGGTCGGGCCAAGAAAAGCTCCTTAAGAGGAAGCGCGCTGCCGGATCATCGGGGCAAGAGCTCCTTTAACGCAATTTATCCACATTGGCACCATTTGTATGGCGATCATTCATGCGCTTAATCAGAACCAATGGTAGATCTCCGTGCAAAAAGTCGTCGATCGACGTGCACTCTTGAAGTTTGCTTCGGCAGCGCTGCTTCCTATCGCACCCAGTGAAAAAGCGATTGCCGATGATGCCACGTTCACTGGAGCTTTCGTCGACGATCTCGCGGCCGACCTCGCACGGCATTCATTTGTGCCGCTATCCTATTCCCCACCTGCAGCTCTTGCTACGTTCGGTTATGACGAATATCGCGACATCCGGTATCGGCCGGAACGGGCCATATGGGCGAACGGAATTGTTTCGTCTCTGTCGTTACAGTTCTTTTTGGCGAGTTTTATTTATAAAGATCCAGTCGAGGTGTTTTTGATTGAAGGAGGCGTCCCGCGTCCAATCCAGGCGCACCGTGATATGTTTGACTTCGGCCTTTCGGACCCCAGGTTCCTGCAAGTGGCAATTTTGCCTTTTCCGGCTTCCGCGTTCACGGAGCACTCAACCGTACCGGCGTGAATGACGAGATTGCGGCATTCAATGGCGCGAGTTATTTCCGTGCCCTCGGTAGAGGGCACTCCTACGGGCTCTCCGCACGCGGTCTGGCATTAAACACCATCGGCCAAGGATTAGAAGAATTTCCGCGATTTCGTACTTTCTGGGTCGAGCACCCGATGGGTGAAACAAGTATTTCCTTCTATGCGCTCCTGGACAGTCCTTCAGTAACCGGCGCCTATCACTTCGTGTTGCGGCCCGGCTCTGAGACACTCACGGACGAGCGTGTTGCGCTGTTTCCCCGTCAGGAGCTAACGCGAGTTGGATTTGCCCCACTGACAAGCATGTTTCTGTTTGACTCGCGAAACCGGCAAAATTTTCGCGATTTCCGACTTGCGGTTCACTGGCTGGGGATTTCAACGTAGCACCCACCGCAATCGACATCTATCCCACGACCTCATGGGACGACGATGCGCTGGTGCAGCCAGCAAGCCGCGCAGCCTATGCGCGGCTCTTAAAGCAGGGCTGGACCGATACGCTACGCGCGACCCATGGTGAAGAGCGTATCTATACGTTCTGGCATTATATGCGCAATCGTTGGGAACGTGATGCCGGACTGCGCTTGGATCATCTTCTTTTGAGTCCCTCGCTGGCACCGCAACTGACCGATTCTGGTGTTGGTCGATCGGTGCGCGGCAAACCTGGCGCCAGCGACCACGCTCCGGTATGGATCGAGCTCAATCTTTCAAACCACGGGCGTTCGCAGTGATGAGCCATCGGGCAAAGCAAAAACACCGGGGGCTCATTCTGTCAGACGCTGCGGTGCTGGGGACCGACTTCTTCAACCGTGATGCCGACACCGTGGCTCGCGAGCTCATTGGCAAAACATTGGTCCGTGAGCGCGCCGGCGTTGTAACACGCATCGCCATCACCGAGACCGAAGCCTATTTGGGGCCTCATGACCTGGCCAGTCATTCGGCGCGAGGTCGAACGGCGCGGACCGAAGTCATGTTCGGTCCGCCCGGCATATTCTATGTTTATCTTGTCTACGGCTTACATTGGATGCTCAACGTCGTTACGGGAGCCGTAGGGCACCCGGCGGCGGTGCTTATTCGCGGCGCCGGGCCCTACAAGGGGCCAGGGCAGTTGACATGCGGACTTAACATAA
>JANLYB010000214.1:0-5189 GCA_031365425.1 Hyphomicrobiaceae bacterium | reverse complement strand
GCGCCGTGCGGTATCAGCCCTGACGCTGGACAAGCTGATATTGAAAGAGGCTGCCAAGGGAAACTGATACGCCCCGCACGCCGGGGTGCCGTGATTGACCACGCGCGGCGTGAACTCCAGGTCTCCGAGCGTCGCGCGTGCGCGGCACTCGGTCAACACCGCTCCACCCAACGAAAGGCACCCCAAGGGCGTGACGACGAAGCGGCACTGACTGCCGATATCGTCGAACTTGCCGGGAAATACGGCCGCTACGGCTACCGCAAAATCGCGGAGTTGCTTCGGTCGGGTGCTGGCTGGGTCGTCAACGACAAGCGGGTTGAGCGGATCTGGAGGCGAGAGGGGCTTAAGGTTCCCGCCAAGCAACCCAAGCGCGGCCGGCTCTGGCTTGCCGATGGCTCATGCCTTCGGCTGAGGGCTGAGCATCGCGACCACGTATGGTCGTATGACTTCGTGGAGCACCGTACCCATGACGGCCGGAAGTATCGCATGCTCAATGTCGTGGACGAGTTCACGCGCGAGTGCCTGTCGATCCGGGTCGCGCGGAGGCTGAACTCAACGTCGGTGATCGATGTCCTCTCCGACCTCTTCATCCTGCGCGGCGTTCCTGGGCACGTCCGTTCCGACAATGGCCCTGAGTTCATCGCCAAGGCGGTTCAGGCCTGGATCGGCGCGGTGGGAGCCAAGACGGCCTACGTCACGCCGGGGAGTCCTTGGGAGAATGGCTATGTCGAGAGCTTCAACGCCCGGCTCAGAGACGAGTTGCTCAACGGCGAAATCTTTTACTCACTCCGGGAGGCTCAAGTAATCATCGAAAGCTGGCGGCGGCACTATAATCTGGTGCGACCTCACCAGTCGCTTGGATACCGTCCGCCCGCACCCGAAGTGTTCGTGCCCAGCTTCGCCGCATGGCCGTCTGCGCGCGCTGCATCCGCTCCGACGGCCATGCTCGGTCTGGCAAAAAAACCACCGATCAACTAACATTCAAAGTGGAGCACTCAATGGGGGCTGACCAACCCCCACGGCTCGTCGGACACCCATATCCAACCATATTCCCTCGTGTAGGCCCAGTGGCCGTAAGTGTACGGTTGCCAGTCAGCGCGAGTATCGCTCGGTCTCCAGACACGACCATACACCGGATCATCAACCCAGGAGCCATAGGGTCCAAGAGATTGATCAAATGAGGTAAAAGCTACTGTGGTTTCCGCTCGGGCCGGCTCGACAATGGTGGCGCACGCCAATCCAAACATGATCGCGGCACAGCCGAACCAGAAAAGGCTCCAGGACGACCTTAGACTACAATGTTGCATTCCGCACTCCCGCGTACCGCAAGGCTTAGCTCCGCTCGATCTTAGAACAAGACAGCAAATACATGGATGAGGCAATTGCCCGCCGACAGGGCTAGCAGTCCAGCGTGGATAATTTAATGTCTGCTTCCGGAACATCCCACTGTTCCGCCTTCGGTCTCGAAATTGCAGTGATGGGTCACTTGTGTAAGGTACGTCAGGACACAAATTTGGTGCAAACAAGAGTGAACCAGACATCGACAGAACGCCCGCCCTCGCATCTTCCTGGTTGGTCAGGGTCTTCAAAATCGTCATTTGAAAACTACGACGATGAATCGAACGCGCCAGTTAGTTCACAGCGCTGGTTCAGCGCAGCACATCAATCCCGTTTCGCTTCACGACATTCAAAAGCTTCAGCGCCGCACCCGTGGGATGGCGCTCCCCGCGCTCCCACTGACTGATGGTTTTGGACGCCGTCATTCCGCGAGCGCCGGTGTCTGGTTCCAGCGTCAGATGTGCCAGACGTCACTTTTCATATTCGTGTCCGCAACGACGCACTCGGCGCCCCCAATCCGTTCGAGTGGAAGTCCGTAACGACTCGCGATATTTTTAGTGGCAAACGGATAGTTCTGTTTGCGTTGCCGGGCGCTTTTACCCCCGCGTGCTCTGACAGCCAGCTTCAGAAAGCCATCTTTTCAGATATCACGATCGTGACCGGGTTGGTGATAGGTAGAAGGATTCACTGATGTCAGACGTCTACACGGCAGCCGACGAAATTGTCGACACGCGTATGCAACTTGGAATAGCGTTTTATCTTTTTGAACACGTTAGGATTATGGCTTAGGCCCGCAACCGCGTGACGGCTTGGACCGTCTCGGATTGCTCGGCCTCCCATGCGTCGTGCATGGTTTGTAGGTTGAGCCAGAACAACGACGAATTGCCAAAGCCGCGACCAAGCCGGGCGGCAACATCCGCAGTAATGCCGCGCTGCTCATTCAGAATTTGATAGAGGCTTTGACGGCTGAGGCCGATGTGCGCGGCCAAGGTAGCTTTCGGAATACCGGCGGCGGGCAAGATCGTGTCGCGCAACACCGCGCCGGGATGCGGGGGCTGGAATGCGGGCAAGCGATTGATGTTCTCAGCCATGATGATCCTCGTCGTTCACGTTGATTGCGCCGGACCCGGCCCACTCGAAAGTAATTCGCAACTGTCCCTTAATCTCAAGGGCGAATTGACCCCTGCGTTCACCTTTAAGCGCGTGAAAACCAAGACCCTGCAATCGCAGGTCTTCCGGTCTTGTTGCCGATGCCAGCGCCGACAACAGCATCTTCAACCGGTCGAAAGACTTGGGCTCGATGCTCCTAGGCGCGCGCTTGGGCAAGTGGCCGTCGTTCCAAAGTTTCCGAAGCGAAGGGCTTTTGAAGCTTTTGATCATGTGTCGCTCCCCACCGTTACGGATCATCCCTTGGGTTACATGTCAACATAATGTGGCCCGTTCCGATGCGGCGGTTGAAATGCGAGTTTTCAACCATGATAAGTCACATCCGGGATCGCTATCTGCTTCGGTTGTAAATTCTCGGGGCCGTCCTCCCGAGGATGACAAATAGTGCATGCCGTGTAATAAATCGTATGACGTTCATGTTGATGGCGGCATGAGGAAATCAAACATTTACTCGGCGGTTGCAGCTACTCGCTGGGCCTTGTTCGCGCTATCGACACCTGCGCAGTTGGAAACTCAGCCATGGATCAGAGGCGTACGCGGATATATTGTACTTATCGGGGCGAGGTTTTCGCTGGGATTTACTGGATTGACGGCGCAAATATCTGGGTTGCGTTCGAGGGCAGGACTGTGAGTGAACCATTAGGGTGTTCGGCGCAGCACCCGTTGCCGCTTGCCAGGCTGTTGCTCCTCGAACTCGTTGAGGATCGCGCCAGCCCGGCCAAGAACGTCGGCTCGGGTTGATTGAGGCTAGGCTGCGCACCGAAACTAACGACGGTTGTCACGCCATTTCACGACAACCCTGCGACGTTGCCGGTATCACCCAGCCGGTTACCGTCACATAGCTCGATGGACGGTGGGCCATGCCGCGATTTTTCGTCAACATTCGATTTCCTGACAGATTGGGTCATGACGCTGAAGGCGAGGTATTCACCAACCTCCTTGCGGCGGTAGAGTTCACAATTGAGGCCGGTCGCGAACTTGCTGCAGAGGGGGCGTTCGATGAGCCCTGCACGTTCGATATCTCTGATCAGAATGGGCAAGTTTTGATGAGCGTACCTTTCCGCAGCTTCGCGGTTCAGTAGTTTATGTTGATGTCGGGTGTGCACCTAAGGCGTCCAGGTCGCGTCCTACTCGATCACGCGCCAACTCTTATCAGTTGGGGCGGTGCGCTTTGAAGCGTTCCCATTCTTGGGCGGAAACGTCAGCGCGAAGGTATGTGAAACCGTTGAGCCGAATGGCTTCGATCTCTTCTCTATATGCCTTCAGCTTGCCTTTGCAGTGCGCCCTTACGTGGCTGTGGATGCGGTGTCTTAGCATCAAGAGGTCGGATTCGCGCCCCTTGTTGACCTGGAACGCCAACACTTTTTCGATTTCATCGGTCCAGCCAAAATCAAACAGTGCGATTTCTGCCCTCTCAAGAACCTTGCCAGTTATGCCGGTCATGTGCTTGGACCTGATACGCGAACTGATCCAACATTTCAGCCTCGTAAGAACGGCGCGCGACATTGCGGCATCAAAAGCGTCTTTCGAAGTTTTAGCGCTGGCGATCATGCTTTCCCAAGGCGTTCCCGCGATTGAGGTACTAAGCCACTGTTCAGTCTGAAAGCAGACAATCTGAAGCTTCTCGAATTCCTTGTATGAGCCAATGGCAATCGACATCGTTTCACTACTCGGCTTCCAGACGGGATTTTTGATAATTTGTCCATTCGTTGTCACGATGTATTGTGGTTTCAAGACCCTAAATCCTTCTGTGTCAAAAGAGACGATTAGCTAATGCGCGGGCGTATTCGTCGTCAGCAGATGCAAAGCCGAATTCGCGCGCCGTGATTTCCTCGACTTTGCGTAGGCTCATCCCATTTATCTCGAGACGTGCAACGCGATCGCTGAAGGCGATGATGCGGGCGTTTCAGGCAGGTCTGTTGAGGGTCCCACAGTGCGCGGCGGTCGCGCATTCGTTATCGTCGCACCACGGTGTGGGATCGCGACCCGTCGAGCTGCCTACGGGCGCTACGTCATCGTCTCCATTGTTCCGATGCCCTTGGCGAAGTTTGCCCGGGTATTCAATGCTGTGGCTGGGGTGCGACGCTACGCGCTCAACGAGCACTGGCGGGCTTGGGGGACCAGTGCCGTCAGCAGCACAGCGTCGCCAATCTTCAGTGATCGGCGTTCGTGGCGGGAATGCGGCATGCCGGCGGGAATCGCCCCTGTTTGAGTGCGGTTTTGAGGGGAAAAAACGTTATCACACGGCCCGGACCCAAAGCGGTCCTGGACAGATCGTTGTTGGACCGCGAGCATTCAGTGAACGATGGGGGTGCCTGTGACACCGAAGAGGTGCCGGTAGTCCCTCGGCGATGGGCCCATATTATGGAATAGCCGACGGACCAGCGCAAAGCCGCTTAGTGCCGTTCCGCGAGGCAGATTGCGAGCGACACGGCCCCCAAGACGAGGCTGATGGCCCCAGTCGCATCCAAATGAAACCAGCTCCGCGACAAAAACTTGAGGCCAAGTGAGAGGTAGACAAGCCACGCCCGGGGGCGTCGATTGCCTACGATCCGCGACTTCCACAAATCGCCCCATGACCGCCTCCGCAAGCACCGGTCGTGTTGTGTCAGTCTGATCTTCGGTCATCGGTTTCGCTTCGCTCAGCCCATTCATCATAAAAGCGCCCAGTGCTAAAGTCCCGC
>JANLYB010000174.1:0-5223 GCA_031365425.1 Hyphomicrobiaceae bacterium | reverse complement strand
CAGGCGCACGAAGGCCGGCAATTCCCGAGTCAATGGGTTGCTGCGGCCGGACTCCTGCAGCAGCAAGAGGGACTTAGCGACGTATGTCTTGGGTCCCAACAGGGCATATGCAAAGCCAAGCGCCAGGACCGAAATGGCTGAAACGAAAATGATTTTCTGGCGACGGTGCGCTGCGTCGATGACAATTGAGCACGTGGTAGATAGGGAGCGGTTCACGAGCACATTCCTTATGGGATCATGCGGATGGGTTATTCGACCGAGACGACCAGCATGTCGCCGGGCATGAGCAGCTTCAGTTGGTCGGCTTTGAGAGAGACCGCATGATTGCCGGTCTGGCGGACGATCTCGTACTTTAGGGTGTTGACCGTCTTGGGGGCCTCGGAGGTTACAAGTTTCTTGGGAGGGTCCTGACCGGATAGTTTTGAGTAGTTCATCCGGGCCGCATCGATTTCGATGTCGAGCTGATTGATGTTGCGCCCTACGGTGAAGATCTCGGAATCGATTGCGGCGAGCCGCTCGTGAACAAGGTTGACCGCGTCGCGTTCCAAGCTGGCGAGCGTTCCCTGCACACGAGCGATGGCAACTGCGACGATTGTGATGCGATCCTCAAGGTCGGACACCCGGGAGGATTCATCGACCGTACGTTCCTCGCGCACGTACCCTTTGGACTGAAGCTCGTCGAGCCGCTTCTTGTAGTTCTGGCGGCGGCTCAATTGCGCATCGGCGCGATTGGATTGATCAGTGAGTCCGGCCAACTCTTTAATGGCCATTTCCGTGGCGCGGGCGAGGGCTGCCTGCTTGGCTTGGAGGGCCGCCCGGCGGTTTTTCAGCGCCGATGTCTGTTCTTTGATGAGCGTTTCGGATTCGGCGCGGCCGACAAGTGCAATCAAGCTTTCGGGCAATGTGATTTCGGCCGCGTCATTCTTTTCAGCCTCCAGGCGCGCCAAAGTTGCCAGATTACCTTTTTGGGCAGCGACCGCTTTTTGCCAGCGCACGAGTTCTGCGTCCACACCCAGACCTGACCCGCCGCCCGCTTCGCTGCCAGCGCGAAAAACGCCGCCCGCCATAGCCATGGCGTGAAGCACGGTCATGCCGGGACGCCACGGCGACGAACCGGGGCGGGACACATAGCCGGACACGAACACCGGGCGGTATTCGGCGATCTCGACGGTGACGTAGGAGTCAGCAGAGACGACTGATGCCACGCGCGCGGCGAGAATAGTCTCTAACTGTGAAGGGCTTACGCCGGTTATAGATATCCGGCCGAGGACAGGAATGGTGATGTTTTCATCGGCCCCAACGCGGTACTCCCCCGTCAATTCCGCGTAGCCTTGGAATTTGATCAGCAGCCGTTCGGCAGCGGTCAGGTCAATCGCATCGGCCTTGGCGGAAGGCGGCACGGTAGCCGGAGCGGCTTGGCGATCCGTTGCGATTGCGACGACTGGTTGCACCAGAGCAACCGACGAACGCGGCTCAAGGTGTTTGGTTGTGGCCGGGCGCTCGGTTGGCCTTAGTTCCTGGAACTCCTGCGATGCCGTTACCGGTGCAGCAGGTTTTAATGCGTCCAGATTTGCATGAGACGGGGTATCGGCATTAATGGCCGAAATGCCCGCGCCACCTATGAATATGATCAGCGACAAGAGGAGCGGCAAGAGTTGCAATTGAACCGGTCTCGCGCTTGGGTGAAGCATTTTGACATCCGCCGTTGATGCGGCCCCTGCGTGTGCGGCAGGCACTGCAGCCTCGCGACCAATGGCTGGCTATCAAGGCCCGGCCAAGCATCGCTCGTTGATCTTTAACACTTGGACCGGCCGTGTCTTTGCGATCAAAGGGGGTCTGCCTGCACCGTCTTTTTGATATTCTGGACAGGGTGTTGCGGGGTGATACCTCTAAAGACTGTGTTTCGAATTACGGATGGGTCGTTGATGATTGCAGTGGCATTTTCTTACAAATGCCGGACTGAACAGATGCAGCGGCCCGGACAGCAGATGTCGTTAGCTCACAGTGACAAAGGGTGGACGAATTCGTCTTGGATGCGTCCGGCGGAACAAGTCATGCTCGCTGCAGTGGACGGCAAGACGCGGGTGGTGGGTATCATCAGTCCGCAATCAGCATCCGGAGTCAGTACGCTGTGCCAGATGGTTGCTGAATGCTATTCGCGTTCAGGCCAACAGACGCTGCTTGCTGATTTTACTCTGCCGGTGATAACGGGCAACAAGCGCGCATGGGTTCCGGGTGAAAATCCGTTGGAAGAAACGAGAGCAGACCCCCGCGGTTACGATACTTTTTCGGTTCAAGCCACGGTCGCCACGCGTTCGCAGTATAATAGCGTGGATAAACTGCGTCATTTTTTTAATGAAGACCTTTCAGGTTATAAGGCGATCATTGTCGATTTGCCCGCAATCTTGGAGCGGAGAGAAGATTCCATTAATCCACTTGCCGCTGCTCGTGCGTGCGACGTAGTGATCATGGTTTGTATGACCGGGCGGATTAAACAACAACAGGTCAAGCTGGCATTAGCTGAACTGGCTCTAGCCGGAGTACAAATCGGCGGCACTGTTCTCAACGATGCTTTGAATTGATTGCTATTTTGCCGTTTAACGTCGTGCGGTGGCGTCCAGCGCCACGGTGAACATGAGATATATGAAGGCTATGCCTGGGTTATTAATGGTCAGCGTGTTCGCTGTCGTGATATTTGCCTTGTTGACGCCCAATATCTGCGTGTCGCAGACGACTGGATCTGCCGCCGGATTTCCAAATTCAACCAATGCCGGATATAAGAACGCACCTGGCTTTCCCGGCGGCTTGACGGATTTCAGCGGAACCATACGGAGCAATCAGACCTACAAGTTCATGAATTTCCCGAACGGATTGCATGTCCCGAAGGATGTTTCAAATATCATGTTCTTTGGGTGCAGGTTTGCGTCCAATGCTATCGCCGATGCGGCGGTCGCAGTTTATGGTGATAAGATTTCTTTCGATTACAGCAGCTTTGAGCCCAATAAAGTTTCTGCTCCGCCCGTGTCATACGAGTTGGGCTATCAATATGCCATCGACCAGCGTTCGGAAGGCCAACTGACGGTTGATCACTCCGATTTTTGGGGGTGGGGAAACGCGGTCCAGATAGGATATTCGTCACAAGATCAGCCTCTTGTGATCAGAAATTCGTATTTTCACGATGCCCGTCTTGATGGTGGCCGGGACCACACGGATGCTATCTTGGAAAACTATGGTGGTCTTAGTTACATGGTGTTTGATCGCAACACTATCGTCTCTAAAGGCAATACGAATGGCCTCGGGCTGCAAAATGGAAAAGGCAGAGGCTACAGCAATATCGTCGTCACAAATAACTATTTTTCTGGCTTTGGCTATTCGGTCAATTTGTGCGGACATTTCGACGGGTGTTCGTCGGTCGTTTTTACTGATAACACGTTTGGAACGGATATAAGGCCGGTCTGGGGTGCGCTCTATGGCTGGCGCGACGGTAATGGAAATGTCTGGCGCAGGAATCGATGGAGGGTGGCGCCAGGCGGGTTTGATATGAATGCGTCTAATGAAGGCAAGTTTTGGCTGCCTAATGGCCGGTTGTCGCCCGTCGATTATACTAGGTAGGGCTGTAGCGATTTGTGGTTCGTATGCGTAGTTTCGTAAGATAGGGGAGTTCAAAGTGGCAATAGAAATCCCGACAACCTTGCCAACAGAACCCGCACCCAGTCCGACGGAGTGGTTGTGGGGGCCGATAAGTATTTGGTTCCGGCGGGGCAGGATGCGCGCCTTCGAGCGCGGCTTTGACATTACCGCCGACACCCGCATTATTGATGTGGGGGGAACCGAGCCGAACTGGCACATGATCGCGTCGAAGCCGCAGGTGTTGCTAGTCAACATTTCCGGGGAAATTTATGCCCGGGGCAGGATTGTTTCTCAGCGGGGTGATGGAACTGCTCTCAGCTATCCTGATCGAAGTTTTGATATTGCCTATTCGAACTCCGTGGTCGAGCACCTTTACACGTTCGACAAGCAGCGCTCGTTCGCTCACGAGATTCGCCGTCTTGCACCCAACTATTATGTTCAAACGCCGTACAAGTGGTTTCCCGTGGAGCCGCACATTCTTTGCGTTTTCATTCATTGGCTGCCGACGTCAATCTATCGCCGGCTAGTGCGTTGGTTCTCCGTTTGGGGGTGGATCGCCAAGCCAAACCAATCTGAGATTGACGAGAAGCTCGATGAGATCAAGCTTTTGACAGAGAAGCAATTGCGTTCGCTATTCCCAGACGGGACTCTCACTCGCGAGCGATTTATGGGTATTACCAAATCACTGATCGTGACCCGGAAGCAGGGTCAAGAGGGCGTATCACAGTAAGGCGATCCGTCGAATGTCTGGACTGGCTCTTTCCGTGTCTGGGCACCGGTGCGCCATTATGCTCCAAGCAAACGTGAATGGACCTGCGGGCCGTCCGTTGTCACGGCTCCTTGATGCTTTCATCGATGCCACGCAGCAAGGGATGCAGGAAATACGCTGCCACGTTGTGCACGCCGACTTTAACTTCTGCTGTCACCGGCATGCCGGCCAACATGCGGAAGCCCTCGGGGAGCCCCTTGAGGTTGGTATCGGTGAGACCAATCCTAATGCGATAGATCATTGACACGGGGCGTGAAGAGCGCTGCTCGCCACCTTTCTGCGGCTCGTTTGAAAACGAGTCCTGGCTGATGAGGCGGACGCTGCCGGCGGCGGTTCCGTGTTTCTGGAAGGGGAAGGCGTCGAACTTCACCCGCACCGGTTGACCTGCTTTCAGGTGGCCAATGTCCTTGCCTTCGGCCTGGACCTCAGCTTCGAGTTTAGCGTCGAGCGGAACGATGACGTACATCGTTTCGGCTTCGCGCACGACGGATCCAATCGAGCGCTGTGCCACTTCAAGTACGATGCCGTCCGCGGGAGACGTCAGCATGACCATGCTGCGCCTCAGCTCAGCCTTTTTTTGATCTTCAGCGGCGGCATTGCGCTTGTTGCGCGTGTCGACAAGCAACTCCACGGCAGTGCGGCGAAAGTCTTCGATGGCCGACTGGCGTTCCGTGCGGTCCTTTTCGATGGCGTGTTTCAGCTCGACCATTTTGCCTTTGAGCCGTGAGATGCTCGCATCGACATCTATGCGCGCATCCTTTGACAGGAGATAGTTGAGGCGCGAACCGGTTTGATGGTCGAACAGCGTCGAGCGCATTTGCTCG
>JANLYB010000173.1:0-9074 GCA_031365425.1 Hyphomicrobiaceae bacterium | reverse complement strand
CCGCGCCATCGATACCGGCGCCGCCCAGCGCGCCCTCGACACCCTGATCAAGATCACCAACACTTAAGTCCCAAGAAAAGGGAGGGCTTGGGAGGTTCTCCTCCCAAGCGGGTCCAGGGCGGCAGCCCTGCAATATCCATCAACGGACTGTTCCCTCGCCGCCAGAAGCACATTACAACCGGATCCATGACCGACATCCTCGACAAGATCACCCGATACAAGCGCGACGAGATCGCCGCCGCCAAAGTGAGCCGCCCATTGCGCGTCATTGCGGAATATGCCCGCTCGGCCCCCCATGTCCGCCCGTTCGCAGGCGCGATCGCGGCCAAGCTCAAGGCCGGCAAACCCGCTCTGATAGCCGAGATCAAAAAAGCCTCGCCCTCCAAAGGCCTGATCCGCGAAGACTTCGACCCACCAGCGCTCGCCAAAGCCTACGAGGCCGGCGGCGCCTGCTGCCTGTCGATCCTAACCGACGCCCCCTCCTTCCAAGGCGCACCCGATTATCTCGTCAAAGCCCGCGCTGCCGTTTCGCTACCGGTCCTGCGCAAAGACTTCATGCTCGACCCCTATCAGGTCGTGGAAGCCCGCGCCTGGGGGGCCGACTGTATCCTCATCATCCTCGCCCAAGTCGATGACGCCATCGCAACCTCGCTGATCTCAGCTGCCAAAGACTGGGGCATGGACTCCCTGATCGAAGTCCACGACGACGCCGAACTCGACCGCGCCTTGAAGCTCGATAGCCATCTCGTCGGCATCAACAATCGCAACCTCAAGACTTTCGACGTCACGCTCGCCACCACCGAACGCCTCGCCCCGCGCATCCCGAAAAATAAAATCATCGTAGGCGAAAGCGGCATCTTTAGCCCAGTAGACATCGCCCGCCTGCAAAAGGTTGGCGTTGGCGCCTTCCTCGTCGGCGAAAGCCTGATGCGCCAGCACGACGTCACGGCGGCGACCAAGACCCTTCTGAGCGGCACGCCATGAGCAAGCTCTCTCATTTGAACGAGCGCGGCGAAGCGCACATGGTCGACGTCTCGGACAAATCCGTCACAAGCCGCACCGCCATCGCCGAAGGCTTCGTATCGATGGAGCCGTCAACGCTCGCACTCATCGAAACCGGCACCGCGAAAAAGGGCGACGTCCTCGCCACCGCCCGCATTGCCGGTATCATGGCGGCCAAGAAGACCCACGAACTGATCCCGCTCTGCCACCCGCTCGCCATCACCAAAGTCACCGTCGATTTCACGCCATCACAAGCGCCCGCCGGGTTGCATGTCTCAGCCGAGGTCCGCGTTTCGGGCCAGACTGGCGTCGAAATGGAAGCGTTGACCGCTGTCTCCGTTGCCTGCCTCACGATCTACGACATGCTCAAAGCCGTCGATAAAGCCATGAGCTTCACCGGCATCCGCCTCGTCGAAAAAACCGGCGGCCGCTCGGGCACCTATCGCGCGCACGCCAAGCCGGATCGCTGACATGCCAGCGCTCAGCGTCGAGGAAGCCCTGGCCCGCATCCTGACCGGCGTCGCGCCGCTGGAAAGCGAACAAGTAAGCCTCATGAACGCCCACGGCCGCATCCTCGCGACAGACGTCGCCGCTCGGCTGACCCAGCCCCCATTCGCCGCCTCCGCCATGGATGGCTATGCTGTCCGTATTGCCGACATCGCGACGCTTCCAGCAATCTTGTCTGTCGTCGGCGAAGCAGCAGCAGGATCTGCTTATCACCATACTCTTAAGCCAGGAGAAGCCGTCCGCATCCTCACCGGCGCACCTGTCCCGGAGGGCTCCGACGCCATCGTCATCCAGGAAAACGCGGACCGCGACGGCCCCTCCCTAACGGTCCGTGAAGGCCGCCCCGACGCGGATCATATCCGTCCCAAAGGCGGCGACTTCACCGAGGGCCAAATCCTCCTCCCGGCAGGCCGAACCCTCGACGCCCGCGCCCTGACGCTCGCCGCCGCCAGCGGCCACGCATCCCTTCCCGTCCACCGCCGCCCCCGCGTCGCGATCCTCGCCACCGGCAACGAACTCGTCCCGCCCGGCACGCTCCCAGGACCTAGCCAGATCGTTTCATCCAACCCCATCGGCCTCGCAGCACTCGTCCGTGCATTTGGCGGCGAACCCGTCCTCCTCGGCATCGCCCCCGACAACCTCGCAGACCTCACCGGACATATGTTGCGCGCCCGCGACGCCGACATCCTCGTCACGACGGGCGGCGCATCCGTCGGCGATCACGACCTCGTCCGCCCCGCCTTCGAGCAACTCGGCGTCAAACTCGATTTCTGGAAGCTCGCCATGCGGCCCGGCAAGCCGATGCTGTTCGGCCGCCTCGGTCCTCTGCGCTTACTTGGGCTGCCCGGCAATCCCGTGTCGGCCCTCATCACCGCACGCGTCTTCCTCGCCCCGCTGATCTTCGCCCTGCTTGGCAAGCCCGCATCGGCAACGGCCCCGCAAATGGCAAATCTAGACTCGCCACTCGAGGCGAACGGCCCCCGCCAGCACTACATGCGCGCGGTCGTCAATTCAGAAGGCGGCAGCCCCACCATTTCACCGGTCATCAATCAGGACAGTTCCCTCCTTGTGCCGCTCGCTCGAGCCAACGCTCTGATAGTCCGCCTGCCACACGCCCCTGCAGCCGGCAAAGGAACATCCGTCCCCTTCATCCGCATAGATTTTTGACTCAAATTCACTTTTTCACTTGCGGAACACATGCGGAACGCGTAGCCAACATTCATGTTTTGTGCCGACTCGATGTCGGATCACCCGCGGAGGGCGCCATGCTCACTCAAAAGCAAAAAGATCTACTGCTGTTTATTCATGACCGGATGCAGGACGGCGGCGTACCGCCCTCCTTCGACGAAATGAAAGATGCGCTCGATCTGAAATCCAAATCGGGCATCCACCGCCTTATCATGGCATTAGTCGAGCGAGGGTTCATCCGCCGCCTGCCCAACCGCGCCCGCGCCATCGAAGTTATCAAGCTCCCCGAAAGCAGCTCAGAAGCGCTCTCAACGCCCAAGCGTAGCGGATTCCAGCCCAGCGTCATTGAAGGCAGCAAGCCCAAGCCGCCGGAATATCAAACCCCACCGTCAATCAACCTAGATAGCCGCACCGTGTAGGTCCCGATGATGGGCCGCATTGCCGCCGGCACCCCGATCAGCGCCATTCAAACCCACACCCACGATATCCCCTGCCCACCGGACCTGCTGGGCAACGGCGAACACTTCGCCTTGGAAGTGCGTGGCGACTCGATGATCGAAGCCGGCATCCACGATGGTGATACGGTTATCATCCGCCGCTGCGAACAGGCCGAGAATGGCGACATCGTCGTCGCGCTCGTGGAAAAGGAAGAAGCGACCCTCAAGCGCCTGCGTAAAAAGGGCAGCACCATCGCGCTGGAAGCCGCCAACCCCGAATTCAAGACCCGCATTTTCGGCCCCGACCAAGTCGACATCCAAGGCCGCCTCGTCGGCCTCATCCGCCGCTATTAAGAACGGCTGCCTTCACTCCATGGCCGGGCTCGACCCGGCCATCCAGGAGCCACACGGGTAGGCCTGAGTTTATTGCCCTGAGTGGCCGCCTCAAGCGCTCATCTGGAGACTATGGAACTTCGATCCGACAAACGCTGATAAGCGGTTCTTGGAGGCTTTGCCTCCAAGCCTCCACCAAGGGCCTCAGGCCCTTGGAACCTATACTTGTATGCGATCACACTTTAGGCATGAGTCCAGGGGCGAGCCCCTGGTCGCAATCTTCACTTTCAGATCGAAGCGTCTTCACTTCGGCGGCTGGCCGCTAGCCTTTTCGTCGCCCGGCAGATTGTAGGTCGTGCCTTCCCACGGGCTTTCGAAATCGAAGGTGCGGAAATCCTGGGTAAGTTTTACCGGCTCATACACGACACGCTTCTTTTCATCGTCGTAGCGCACTTCGACGTAGCCCGTCAGCGGGAAGTCCTTGCGCAGGGGATGCCCCTGGAAGCCGTAGTCGGTCAGCAAGCGGCGCAGGTCGGGATGCCCAGCGAAGAGAATGCCATACATATCGTAGGCTTCGCGCTCATACCAATCGGCATTGGGAAACACTGGGATCGTACTCGGCACCTGAGTGGCCTCGTCCGCCGCGATCTTGACCCGCAAGCGCTGATTGAGCCGCGCCGACAACAGGTGATAGACGACATCGAAACGCTGCGCCCGCTGCGGATAATCAACGCCCGCCAGATCGATCAGGATCTCGAACTGGCACTTGGGATCGTCCCGCAACGTCTTCAACACATCAAGAATCTGATCGGCCGCCACCGTAATCGTCAGCTCGCCGTGGGCGATCGTGGAACTCGTGATCTTGCCGCCCAGAGCAGCAGCGACAGCGGATTGGAGGTCTGTAAGCATTGGTATTCCTGAAATGCCATGTCTCAAACGTAGGCCGTCTACCGCGCAATCGTCCCCGTCCGGCGGATTTTGCGCTGGAGCAGCAGCACGCCGTAGAGCAGCGCTTCTGCGGTCGGCGGGCAACCCGGCACGTAAATATCGACCGGCACGATCCGGTCGCAACCGCGCACCACAGCATACGAGTAATGATAATACCCGCCGCCGTTCGCGCACGATCCCATCGAGATCACGTAGCGCGGCTCGGGCATCTGATCGTAGACCTTGCGCAACGCAGGAGCCATTTTGTTGGTCAGCGTTCCAGCAACGATCATCACGTCGGACTGACGCGGCGATGCGCGCGGCGCAAACCCAAAGCGCTCGAGATCGTAGCGCGGCATCGACGCCTGCATCATCTCAACGGCACAGCAAGCAAGCCCGAACGTCATCCACATGAGCGAGCCGGTGCGCGCCCAGTTGATGAGGTCGTCCGTCGTGGTCACGAGGAAGCCTTTGTCGGCGAGCTGGTTGTTGACGTCGGCAAGGAACGGATCAGGGGCCTTGGCAACGCTTCCCGGTCCACCAGCGCCAGCACCTTCACGCATCTTGTCCCACAGGATGGGGTCAGACAGCGCAGGGCTACCGTCGGGGCGAAGGATCAATCCCATTCGAGCGCGCCTTTCTTCCATTCGTAGATGAAGCCGATCGTCAGCACGGCCAAAAAGATCATCATCGACCAGAACCCAAACAAACCGATTTCCTTGAACGCCGATGCCCAGGGAAACAGGAACGCAATTTCGAGATCAAAGATAATGAAGAGGATCGACACCAGATAGAACCGGACATCGAAGCGCATGCGGCTGTCATCAAATGCAGCAAACCCGCACTCATAGGCCGAAACCTTTTCGCTGTCGGGATTGCGCACCGCAATCAGGAACGGAACGATGAGCAGCACGGCGGAAAACGCCAGCGCCACGACGAGAAAAATCGCCAGCGGCAGATAGTCGGTAAACAGGTTCGCCATAGTCTCCTCGGCAACACGCGTTTGGCTGATTAAGCGTCGTAACGCAGCCCAGGCCAGCGCGCAACGCCTACCTCAGGCGCACTGCGCCAAAGGATGGGAAAATACCAAGCCCCGACGTATAATGCTGATTGTCTTTGAAAGGGTTGGATTGGCGCGAGAGACGGGACTTGAACCCGCGGCCTCCGCCGTGACAGGGCGGCGCTCTAACCAACTGAGCTACTCCCGCAATCCAATACATAACGCAATGCCGAAGCGATGCGGTCACCCGCGTTCGATACGGGCTGAGGCTGGCGAAGTCAAGCGACACGCGACACCTTTGTCAAAACAATACGTCGCGCGCCGCTGACCGGTCCATACACAGCCTTAAGCAGCCGGGCGCGGCAGTCCTAGATAATCCATCTTTCCAAGCTCAACGCCGCTGGCACGTGCGATGGCATAGGCGGTTGTCACGTGAAAATAGAAATTGGGTAGCGAAAAGCCCACCAGATAAGCCAAGCCCTTAAAGTGCATCTCCTGGGGCCCGACCTTCAGAGAAATCTCCCGTTCCTCGCTGCCATCGATCTGCTCAGGCTTAAAGGTTGCCAAAAACGCGATCGTCTTTGCAATGCGTTCCTTCAGCTCAGGAAACGTCTTCTCCGTATCGCCATAGCTCGGCACCTCGACGCCTGCGAGCCGCGCAGCCGTCCCCTTGGCGAAATCGCACGCAATCTGCACCTGACGCGACAGCGGAAACATATCCGGGCACAGCCGTGTCCCAGGCAGCACGGTGGGATCGATCTTTTTGGCCGCACCATGGGCATCGGCCTTGTCCAGCACCATCGCTAGCGCCGTGAGCATGTGCGTGAAGACCGGAATGGAAGCCTGGTACATCGAAATTGTCATGCCGTGATCCTTTGATTTAAGCGCATCTGGCGCACTTACACACTAGTTCCGATTTAAAGAACTAAACATCGGTATCACGGTTGAGCGATGACGTGCACGAAAAATTGGTGAGAGACGCAACAGGACTGGGCGCACCTTCTCGCACGCTTCATCCGCCTGCCGCTCAGTAGCGATCGCTCAACCCGTCATGTCGAGAAAATGGTGGGCAGTGAGGGGATCGAACCCCCGACCATCTCGGTGTAAACGAGACGCTCTACCGCTGAGCTAACTGCCCACCGCCGTCTTTAGCTACATACTGGCCACAGCGCTAGAGATTTCACCGCAAAGAGACGAACCAGCCCGCGACCTGATGACCGGCAAACCGCTGGCTCGGTCACGCGAGCGCTGCACCTGCGCCGCCATACTGACCTGCAACATTCCTCGCTTTTCATTTTGTTACAGCGGGTCCGAATAATTGGCCAAAATTTCTTGTGATCCCGGATCGGGAAACAATCAATCGACCCGCCCGTATTGGACGTTGTGAGCTTGATAAGCCCTCACAAAACAATTGCAGAAAACAACTCATAAACCGGAGAACTCAAATGAACCGTTTGATCGCGCCTGCTCTGCTCATCATCGCAGTCACCTTGTCGGGCGCCGCCAACGCTGCGCCGAAAGACATCAACAGCTTCGCAACCCAACTCTTCGCTGACCTCGCCCGCAACGGCAACTGAACCTTGCCACGACACCCCCCAATATCCCGTCAACATGGAGAATTGAAATGAACCGCATCATCGCCCCCGTCGCTCTCGTCATCGCCCTGGCTCTGTCGAGCGCTGCAATGGCTGCCCCCCAGACCAACCCCGACTTCGCCACCAAGTTCTTCGCCGAGCAGGCCACGAACGGCAACTGAGCAATCAACGCGCAAACCCTCCATCAACCGGACAGGACACCGAACATGACCAGACTGATCGCTTCGCTTATCCTCGCCACGTCCGTTCTAGCCGGCATCAGCACAGCCAAAGCAGAACCATCCTACGGACATGCTCTGCGCGATCTCGCTCAATCGGGATCCAACATCACGCCGCACGGAGTATTCGACGGCCAGTAATTCACTCCAAAATCAAATTCCTGAAAATAAAAAAAGCGCGGCACCCAATCAGGATACCGCGCTTTTCTATTTACCGGAGAACCGGAAAACTTCCGATTAGTTCAGAAGATCCTTAAGGCCCTTCGACGGTGTGAACTTCGGCACCTTAGCGGCCGGAATCTTGATTGCGGCGCCGGTTGCAGGGTTGCGGCCTTCACGGGCCTTGCGCTTGGCAACCTTAAACGTGCCGAAGTCGGGGATGCGGACTTCATCGCCCTTCTTCATCGACTTCTTGATGTGCTCGAGCACAGCTTCGACAGCGTGTCCCGCCTTTTCTTTCGTGATCTCGCAATGGCTGGCAACAGCGTCGATCAAGTCTTTCTTGCTCATGTCTGCGTATCCTTCTGATCCTGAAACTGTCTTGATGCGAACAGACGATCGAACGGTGATAACTCACGGATGGCGTCTGCATCGCCCACAGAGGCCGCAAACAAGCGCCGTTTGGGTACCCCCGTCAAGCGGAAAAACACTCAAAACCCCCCGAAAACACTGGGGAAACAGAGGTTTTTAGGGGATCGCTGACGAATCTGCCTCAGCACGCACCCCCAACAGTAGTGAACATAACGAAAAGCCCCCGCGGCACGTTGACCGCGAGGGCTTCATCTGCTTGGGCAAGTTCTGACGTCAGTGGGCCGTAGCGCGCGCCGCCGCCCCATCGGCTTCGGCCGTAACCGCTGCGGCAGCCGCCTGATCCCACGTCATGGGCTCGGGTTGACGAACCAGCGCAATCTTGATCACGTCGTCATACTTGGTGGCCGGAATGATCTGAAGCTTGGCTTTTACCTCGTCGGGAATGTCGGCCAGATCCTTCAGATTTTCTTCCGGAATGATGACCGTCTTGATCCCGCCGCGCATCGCCGCAAGCAGCTTTTCTTTCAACCCGCCGATCGGCAGCACCCGCCCACGAAGCGTGATCTCACCCGTCATGGCAACATCGCGGCGAACCGGAATGCCCGTCAGGACGGAGATGATCGCCGTCGTCATGGCAATACCTGCCGACGGTCCATCCTTCGGCGTCGCGCCTTCCGGCACGTGCACGTGGATGTCCTTCTTCTCAAACATGTTCGGGTTGATGCCGAAATCGACCGACCGCGAGCGGATGTAGGCGTTCGCAGCCTGGATCGATTCCTTCATCACATCGCGCAAGTTGCCGGTGACCGACATCTTGCCCTTGCCCGGCATATGAACGCCCTCGATCGTCAGCAGTTCGCCGCCGACTTCAGTCCAGGCCAGACCGGTCACGACCCCAACCTGATCGGTCGCTTCCGCTTCGCCATACCGGTACTTCGGCACGCCGAGATAATCCTCGAGGTTGGCCAACGTAATCCGGATCGTCTTCTTCGACGACGTAAGGATCTCCTTCACCGACTTACGGGCAAGCTTGGCGACTTCGCGTTCAAGCGAACGCACGCCGGCTTCGCGCGTGTAGCGGCGCACGAGTTCCAGCAATGCATCGTCGTCGATCGAGAACTCGCCCGGCTCCAGACCATGGGCCGTTTGCTGTTCCTTCAACAGATGGCGCTTGGCGATCTCAAGCTTTTCATTCTCGGTGTAACCGGCTAGACGAATGATTTCCATACGGTCCATAAGGGCCGGCGGAATGTTCAGCGTGTTCGCGGTCGTCACAAACTTCACGTTCGAGAGGTCGTAGTCGACTTCGAGGTTATGATCGTTGAACGTCGAGTTC
>JANLYB010000158.1:0-4263 GCA_031365425.1 Hyphomicrobiaceae bacterium | reverse complement strand
TGCAAAAGCAATTCGGGCTGTCCTACATTTTCATCTCGCACGACCTGAGCGTCGTCAAACGCATCTGCGACCGCATCGCCGTGATGTATCTTGGCCGCATCGTCGAAATCGGCCCGTCGGAAGCTGTGTGCAGCCTGCCGCGGCATCCCTATACCGAGGCGCTGCTGCGCGCCATTCCGATTGCCGATCCACGGCGGATGCGGGTCGAGAATCTGGGACTCATTGAGGGCGAAACGGTTCTCGGAACATCTACCGCGGGTTGCGCTTTCGAACCCCGCTGCCCGTATCGCTTTACGCCCTGCTCGATACGCCTGCCACCGTTGCTTGCTGTTTCGGATGGACACCAGGCCGCCTGCTATCTCAATAACGCCAACCACCAACCAGGAGAACCATGACCATGTCAGTCAAAATTGTCGTAACCGGTTTCGAGCCCTGGGAGCACGGCGCCGAAAATCCGACCCTTGAGGTTCTCAAGCAGCTTGACGGCGCCAATGACATCGGCGGCGACTTGACGCTGGTACGGCTGCCGGTTGATTCTGACCGACTTGCCGACATAACGTCGAAAACTCTCGACGAGGTTCGGCCTGATTTGTGGATCAGTCTCGGATTGGCACCGGGTCTTGCAGTTGTTGCGATCGAGCGGATAGCCGCCAATGTCATGGATTTCCCTGTCCCCGACAATGTTGGCACCCAGTATGGCGGCAAGCCAGTGTTTGAGGACGGTCCCGCCGCCCATATGGCGACGTTGCCGGTTAAGCTGATCGCCGAGCAATTACGGGCGGGCGGCATTCCGGCCAAAATCTCCAATTCACCATCGACTTATCTGTGCAACCAGATGATGTACACGGCGCTCTATCTCATCGCCAAGAAAAGAATGAAGGTGCGTGCCGGTTTCATCCATGTTCCGGCCCATCCGGCTCTTGCGGCCTTACAGAAATATCCTCTCGTCGAAATGCCGTCGATGAGCATTGAGCTGATGACAGCGGCGGTAAAAAATGCCATTCGGATATCGTTGAGCGATACCAAGGACAGCCCCAAACCGGCATTCAACTACTGACCCGTTCGTCGTTTTCCGGACGTGGCAAGGTGAGTGCCTGCATTGGTCGGATAGGCCTTTTGTGTGTTTGCATGAAACAGCTGAAGCATATGCTATCATCAATTGGGGGCCGCTCATCGGTGGTGTGCACGTAATGCCGACATCTTTTCCAGTCCTACGGACGATCGATCTCAACTCGGATCTGGGTGAAAGCTTCGGACCTTGGGTGATGGGTGAAGACGAGCGTATGCTGCGCCTGGTGTCAAGCGCCAACGTCGCCTGCGGAGGCCATGCCAGCGACCCGGACACGATGTACCGCACACTCGTACTGGCCAAGCAGCATGACGTGGCCGTCGGAGCTCATCCTGGCTATCCCGACCTGCTGGGTTTCGGTCGCCGCCGTCTACCCTATACGCCTGATGAGGTGCAGCGCTTCTGCGTCGCCCAAATCGGCAGCCTGGTGGCCATGGCGGCCCTGGCCGGGACAAGCGTGCGCTATGTCAAGCCGCATGGCGCGCTTGCTAATCTCGCGGCGGACGACCGAAGTGTGGCAGATGCCATAACGGCGGGCATCGCGGCGATTGGCGGCCTCGCCATCCTGGCGATCTCAGGCACCGAACTCGCCGATGCGGCCCGGACTCAGGGTCTCACGGCCTACAGCGAGATCTTTGCTGACCGCGCGTACTCAGCTCGCGGACGTCTGGTGCCGCGTAGCGAACCTGCTGCTATGATTACCGATCCCGATGAGGCCGCGGACCGGCTAGTGGTTTTTTTGCGAAGCGGCCGCATGCCGACGGTCGATGGACCGGCAATTCCCCTCGAAGCTCACTCCGTCTGTATCCATGGTGACAGTCCCCATGCCGTGGCCATGGCGGAGCGCGTATCGCGGGCGCTCAAGGATGAGGGCCTGACGATCCGCAGTTTCGTAACCACCTGAGGTGGGCGTGAACGAATTTCCCCGCATCCGCTGCGTTGGCGACAGCGGTATCCTCGTCGAGTTTGGAGACCGGATCGCTCCGGAGGTGAACGACCGCGTCGCGGCCCTCGACCGTGACCTACAGCTGGCAAAACCTGCGGGCCTCGTCAGCCTGACACCTGCCTATGCGTCGCTGCTCGCTGGCTATGATCCCCTCGCCACCACTGCGGAGGCCCTCATCGCCATGATCGAAGCGCTAGTCCGACAGCCGTCGCCAGGCGCCGCGGTGGCGCAGTGCGTGGAGATCCCGGTCTGCTACGACCCACCCTTCGGGCCCGATCTCGCCCACGTAGCAGCCGCCACTGGCCGAAGCATCGAGGCAGTGATCTCCGCCCACCTTGGGGGCCGATACCGCGTCTATATGTACGGCTTCGCGCCTGGTTATGCTTACCTCGGTGGCGTCGCCCCGGAAATCCAGTTGCCACGGCGAACCAGCCCGGTGCGCGACGTGTCCACGGGCAGTGTGATCATTGCCGGGCCCCAGTGCATCGTAACCACGGTCACAATGCCTACCGGCTGGTGGATCATCGGCCGCTCGCCGGTACGGATATTCCGGCCTGAGGCAGCGGATCCCTTCCTGTTTGAAATCGGTGCCGAAGTGCGCTTCGTGCGTATCTCCGCAGCGCAGATGGCTGAGGGGCAGGCCGATGGCTGAGGCGGCCCTGTTCCGGGTGCTGCGCGCCGGGCCCCTGACCACTGTCCAAGACGGGGGCCGGCTTGGCCACGCGCGCCACGGCGTCACCGAGGGGGGGCCCATGGACTGCGTCGCTCATGCCATCGGCCAGCGGGTCCTCGGCAACGGCGAAAACGGCACTGCCCTTGAGGTCGACGTCCAGGGCCTCGCCCTCGACTGCATCTCGGGCGAAGTGGCCGTCGCGGTCACTGGCGGCGATTTCGAGGTGACGGTCGGAAATCAGGTGGAGAACGGCTGGATCGTCGCGACCATTAGCGCCGGTCAACGCCTCGAGATCCGGCCGCGGCGCTGGGGCAATTGGTGCTATGTGGCCTTTGCCGGCACGATCGATGCGCCGCAATGGCTTGGCAGCCGCTCAGTCAACCCAGCGGTTGCTGCCTCGGGGAAACCGCTCGCCGCGGGCGACACGATCCGAGTGATTGTCGGTACCAAAACCGGGACCCTATTCCGGCGACTCCCAGTGCCGGTCTTCGCGCGACCCCGTCCCGACATCCACGTAATCCCCGGGCCTCAGGAGCGCTTCTTCGCTCCCCAGGCCTTCGCGCGGTTCTATGGAGAGGCCTTCGCGGTTTCGCCCCAGTACAATCGGATGGGAATCCGCCTCGAGGGTCCGACGCTGCTCATAGCCACAGCCCTTGACATGCCGTCGGAGGGGATTCTCAGGGGATCGGTCCAGGTTGACGGCAGTGGCGAGCCGGCCGTGCTGATGGCCGACCACCAGACAACAGGTGGTTACCCGAAGATCGCAACGGTGATCACGACTGATCAGAACCGCCTTGCTCAGCTTCGGCCACGCCAGCTGTTCCGGTTTGTGCCGACGACCGTAAGCCGCGCTATCGGGTTGCTGCGGCTGCGCCGGCGCCTCATCGTCGACTACCTTGCGACCCTTCGATAGCGTATCCGCAGTGGTTCTTCACCTCAGTTGGGCCGGCGGCCCCCCGTAGGCGGCGTAAACTTTGTGCCCCGAGCGGCTTCGAAGGGCTTCCTGCTAAGAGCTTTTGTTTCTCGGTTTTGGAATTACGCCGATCAGGTACTCGTCGCTCAAACGGACAAATCCGATCATGTCCGGGATATTGATTGATAACACCGTAGACGCAGGCATTTTAATCAAACTCTCCTACTGTCTCAGACATTCCGGAGATCTAGTGGGGGCGCTGAAGGTAACTGAGCCTGTTGTGCGGCGTCCGCCTTACGTATCGCTATCGCCCGGCCAGAGGGCTGTACTCGCCACTGAGCGAGCGGCTATATTAATGGATCTTTGGGAAGCGCGACACGACCCCAATCTCTTGATCGAGGCACGCTGTTACGCCGGTATGGCATATGCCGTGTCTCAATCGGAAGAAGCAAGCATGGTCTATAGAAGGCTCGAAAAGCTTGGGGAGGAGGCCGGATAGAGATACGGCTGCACAGGTGCAGTGCTTATCCGTTCCCCTACCCCGTCCAACCACGAAAAATTGCAATCTACACGAACGCCCACTAGGCTCACCTATCTGTCGCGACGGTTTGGTGCTCGGCTGTAGCGGGCGGATAATATGGGTAGTTAGGCCAAAATACCAG
>JANLYB010000151.1:0-4864 GCA_031365425.1 Hyphomicrobiaceae bacterium | reverse complement strand
GATCAGGCGGCGTTCGAGAACCTGGTCGAAAAGGAAATTCCGGGAAGTAGGCTTGAGATGGCTCCCATGATGCGGGGGCGAATCGTCTCGATCAAGGGTGCTCCTGCGGAAAGTATCAAGCTGAGCCCTGAGTCCGCGTGGGTGTTGGCGGGGGATCGCGGGTTGACGTTTTCAGCTGGCTTGCCGGAGGGGTCGACACTTGTGCAGGGCGATTGGTGGCCTGCCAATTGGACGGGCGAACCGCTGGTGTCATTTGAGGCCGAACTGGCGACGAAGCTCGGTTTGACGCTTGGCGATCAGGTCACGGTCAACGTGCTGGGGCGCAATTTGACGGCGCGGGTTGCTAATTTGCGCAAGGTTGAGTGGGACAATCTCACATTGAACTTCGTGATGGTGTTTTCACCGAACGCGCTACAGGCCGCGCCATACAAGCTGCTGGCCACGATTACGCTTCCCAAGGCTGCGACGGCTGAGCAGGAGGCCGCGCTTGCCAAGTCGATGGGCAAGGCTTTTGCGGCGATCACGCCGATCCGGGTGAAGGATGCTATCGCGCAATTCAATGTTATCCTCGACAAGGTGCTGACTGCGGTCCGTGTCGCGGGGAGCGTCACGCTGGTGTCGGGCGCGCTGGTGCTGGCTGGTGCGCTGGCGACGGCACAGCGGCGGCGGATTCTGGATGCGGTTATTCTGAAAGCCATCGGCGTTACCCGGCGGCGCATTCTCGTGAGCCATGTCATCGAGTACGGACTTTTGGCGCTGATCGCGGCCGTGTTTGCCCTGGCGCTGGGGTCGTTGGCCGCCTGGATCACGGTTCACCAGGTTATGAACGTCGCGTTTTCGTTCTCGTGGAGGGCTGCCGCGCAGGCGTTGGGGCTGGCGTTTGTTCTGGTCGCACTGTTTGGCGGGCTTGGAACGCTCGCCGTACTGCGGGCGCCGGTTGTGCCATATCTCAAGTCGGAATAAATGGATCTTTAGCCATTACAACCCGGCTGGATGAATTGCATCGATTGGGTCTTGAAAGTGACGTAGATTATGCTCATATCGATCCGTGCGAGTCAGATACTTCGCAACAACAGGGAAATTACGCCTATGGCACAGTTCGACAATAACACTTTCGCGCGCCCCGGTGCCGCTACCCGGACCGGCGCTGGCGTTGATCAGGGTTTGCGCAGCTACATGCTGGGCGTCTACAATTACATGGCGGCCGGCGTCGCGCTAACGGGCGTCGTGGCATATGTCTTTAACCAATTCGCGGTCCAGAACGGTAAGCTGACCGAGTTTGGTCACGCCATTTACAATACCCCGTTGAAGTGGCTGGTTATGCTCGCCCCTCTCGGAATCGTGATCTACATGGGCGTGCGTTCGCACCGCATGAGTGCTGCGGCTGCTCAGGGCGTGTTCTGGCTGTACGCTGCAGCCGTTGGTGCGTCGATCTCATTTATTTTGATGCAATACACCGGCACATCGATTGCCCGGACGTTCTTCGTCACGGCTGCCGCGTTCGCTGGACTCAGCGTTTACGGCTACACGACCAAGCGCGACATCTCTGGATGGGGCGCTTTCCTGGTCATGGGTCTGATCGGCGTCATTATCGCCAGCATCGTGCAGATCTTCGTGCAGTCTCCTGCATTGCAGTTCGCCGTCAGCGTCATCGGCTTGCTGATCTTTGCAGGCTTTACGGCCTATGACACGCAGACGATCAAAGACGACTACTACACGTCATCGGGCTACGGTGCCGAAGCGTTGGCCAAGTCGGCCGTGTTCGGTGCGCTCGCGCTGTATCAGGATTTCGTCGGTATCTTCATGAACCTGCTGAGCTTCATGGGCGACCGCGAGTAAGCTTTGATTGCCAATTATTAGGAAAAGGCCCCGCTAATGTGCGGGGCCTTTTTATTTGAAGCGGACGACCGATTGTCCCCTCCACACAACACTGGTTCCCCGGACGGCTCTGCACGTGCCGATCCGGGGTCTTTACATCACCGAGAGTTGTAAAGATCCCGGCTCTGCGTGCGCTGAAGGGCGCACTTGTCCGGGAACGCAGTGGAGGGGGTGTTCGATTGAAATTGGCCAAGTTCAATCCACCAACCGCATGCCCTTATCGAACACGGTCAAGACGCGGAGCAGGTCGTGGCCGCGTTTAAGGATCAAGCCGGTCGCGGTGATGACCGAGTATGCGCCCTGCTTGCGCGCCAGCTTGGGTGTCTTTTCGACCCGGTAGATGGGTACTTCGCTGGTGCGGCGGAAGATCGAAAACACCGCCGATTCGCGGCCCATATCGATAGCATAATCCCGCCATTCTCCGGCGGCGACGCGGCGGCCGTAAACATGCAGGATTTGATTGAGTTCTTGCCGGTTGAAGGCGACGACAGTGTGGCTTGAGGATCGGGGAGGAGAGGAAATTCCTTGCCACGGAGGACCGTCGGAAACGGTGCTCTGTGGCCGACGAAATGCTATCGGTTCGCTATCGCTCACCAGCGCCTCCTGTCATTTTAGAGTCATGATTGCGCCAAGCGATTGCGATTTCAAGAACAATCAGATCAGGACCCTTTTAAACACCGGTATTCGCAATTTTTGCGTGCTCATCCAGAGTCTGACCTGCGCAATTAATCACCTCGAACTCTTCTTAAATTGGTCGCATCCGAGCCTGTTTGTTGCCGCAATGAGGGGGCAGATTGACGTTGTTGCCACTTGGCCCGGTTTCAGACGAGACACCCTGGAACTCTCAGCCCCCCAGCCCCCTGGGGTAAATCCGAAGAAATCGGGTCATTTTGGCAACGCCCATTCTCTCCTGCAAGTTTAAGGACCGGCTTCCCCTAGCCGGTCCTTTTTTGTTTAGGCTCTCTTGCTGCAAGAGTTGTGACCGCCTGCGGTCAGAACTCTTGAATCCACCACTCGTGGCGGGCCGCCTTGCGGCCATGCGTGCCAAGGGGCACGCGGTAGAGGTACACATCACGGTGTAGGTGGTGCTTGATCGCGGGGCGCATGGGCATTACTTCGTCATTCTGCTTGCGCGGCCGCGTCGTTCCGGAAGAACGACATCCGGCGAGGCAACTCCGCGCGCGAACCTGACGAAGAGGGATGATTTTCCGTGACGATTGCTGAGACCAAACAGTCCTTCCAGGCCGAAGTCGGCCGTTTGCTGCACCTGATGGTGCATTCAGTTTACACCGATAAAGAGATTTTTCTGCGTGAGTTGATCTCGAACGCATCGGATGCTTGCGACAAGCTTCGCTATGAAGCGATTGCCAACTCCGCGTTGCTCGGTCCCGACGAGCGCCTCACTATCACCATCAAGCCCGACTCTGAATCGGGCACGCTGGTCATTACTGACAACGGCATCGGCATGGATGCGGCGGAGCTCACCGACAATCTCGGCACCATTGCGCGCTCGGGCACGCGGGCATTTCTCGACAAGCTCAAAGAGGCGCAGGACGCGAACAGCGAAGGCAAGGGCGCGGCGCTAATCGGCCAGTTCGGCGTCGGTTTCTATTCGGCGTTCATGGTCGCGGACCATATCGATGTGATCTCGCGGAAGGCCGGGTCGAACGAGGCGCATGTCTGGCATTCGGACGGAGAGAGCGGATTCACCGTTGGGCCAGCATCTGCCGAACAATTGGCGGCGCTGCCGCGCGGGACGCAGATCCGGTTGACGCTCAAGAGCGACTGCAAGCAGTTCCTCGAAGACGACACGATCGAGCGGATCGTGCGCACCTACTCGGACCACATTCTGTTTCCCGTTGAACTGGTGCCAGCCGAGGGCGAGACGCACCAGATCAATACGGCGGGCGCGCTGTGGCAGCGGTCCAAGTCCGAGGTCACGCCGGAGCAATATAAAGAGGTCTATCAAACGGTTTCGGGCAGTTATGACGCGCCGCGTTTGACGATCCACTACAAGGCCGAGGGCCGCCAATCGTATGCGGTGCTGCTGTTTGTTCCCGAGCGCAAACCGTTCGATCTTTACGATCCGTCGCGTAAGGGCCGGGTGAAGCTCTATGTCCGCCGCGTTTTCATCACCGACGATGCCGGGCTGTTGCCGTCGTATCTGCGCTTTGTGCGCGGTGTGGTCGACAGCGAGGATGTGCCGCTCAATATCTCGCGTGAGATGCTGCAGAACAATCCGCTGGTCAGCCAGATCCGCAAGGCGGTGACGACGCGCGTGCTGACCGAGCTGGAGAGCTTTGCCACGAAGGATGCGGAAGGGTTCGAAGCGCTCTGGGATGCGTTTGGGTCCGTCGTGAAGGAAGGGCTTTACGAAGACTTCGAGCGCCGCGAGCAGTTGCTGGGGCTTGCCCGGTTTCGTTCGTCCATGGGCGACGGCTGGCGTTCTGTTGGCCAGTACGTCGAGTCCATGCGCGAGAACCAGACCGAGATCTATTACCTCACCGGCGATAGCCTTGAACGGTTAAAGGCGAGCCCTCAGCTTGAAGCGGCGCGGGCGCGTGGCGTCGAAGTGCTGCTGATGACGGACCCCATCGATGCGTTCTGGGTGGCAGCGGGTGCCGACTTCAAGGGCAAGCCGTTCAAGTCGTTGACGCAGGGCGATGTCGATCTTTCGCTGGTTCCGCTGGTCGATAGTGCAACGCCTCCTCCAGCGGAAACGAGCGGGGATGCAGCGGCGCTGGCCGTGAAGTTCAAGGAGGCGCTGGGCGCGGACGTCAGCGATGTGCGCGTATCGAAGCGGCTGGTGACGAGCGCCGTCTGTTTAGTTGCACCGGGCGGCGGACCGGATCTCGGTCTCGATAAGTTGCTTGCGCGGCAGGATCGCAGTTTCGGCACAAAGCCGGTGCTTGAGATCAATGCCGAACATCCGTTGATTGCGGCGCTGGCCAAGCGCGAGTCTGCGGACGCCGGCGAAATGGCGCGG